>JAPSFT010000004.1 GCA_035063765.1 Deltaproteobacteria bacterium | reverse complement strand
TCGCCGGCCTCCTCGCCTTCGCCGGCGAGGTCGAAGAGCGACACCTCCTCGAAGCGGCGGCGCGGGCCGATCTCCTCGTCCCCGGCGGCCGCCGCTTCGGCCTCGGCGGGCGCCGCGGCGGCGGGCCGCGGCGGCGGCACGGCCGGAGCCGGCCGCGGCGACGGCCGCGCCTCGAAGGGGGCCGGCCGCGCGGGAGCGAGCGGCGCCGCAGCCGCGGGCAGCGCCGCCGGCGCGCGCGCCACGAGGGCCGGCTCGCCGCGGCCCACGCCCTCCACGCTCCAGCTCCGTACCTCGACGTCGAGGCAGGCGAGCACCCGGTCGACCGCAGCGTCGACGCGCTCGGCAGCGAGCAGCAGCAGGGGCTTCGCGGCGCTCGGCGCCGGCGCCTCCGGCAGCAGGCTCGCGACGCGGGGAACGAGCTCGATCCAGCCGTCGAGCGCGGCACCGAGCGCGAGCAGGCCGAGCTCGCGCCGCGCGACGCCGACCACGGCGCGGCCCTGACCGTCGACGCCGGCGAAGTCCACGCCCTCACCGAGCGGGCCGGCCAGGGGCCAGGGAGCGAGCGCGCGCACGCCGGCGCTCTCGGCGAGCCGCGCCGCGAGCGCGGCGCGCAGCGCCGGCTCGCCCTCGCGCAGCCGCCGGTCGCCGAGCGCCTTGCGCAGCGAGCCCTCGAAGCGGTCGAAGGCGTCGGCGAGCGCGTCGGCAGCGAGGTGCTGGAGCTCGCGGCGCGGCTCCCAGGCCTCGAGCGCCACCCCGCGAGCGTCCCCGCGCAGGATCGCGAGCGCCCGTCCGGCGAACACCAGCTCGATACCACCCGGCGCGGGGCGCACCGCGCCCCCGTGCTTGGCGCCGAGGCCCGCGAGCGCCGTGGCCGCCCGCCGCCAGAGCCCACGCGCGGACTCGCCGAGCTCGGCCGGCAGCGAGGAGGCCGGCAGCAGGGGCGCCTCCAGCCCCTCGGCGGTCACCTCGCCGACGGCGTCCTGCGCGTCGGGCTCGATGCGCGCCCGCACCCGCAGCGCCCCGGGGCGCAAGAGCCCGAGCCGCCGGCGCGCCGAGAGCGACCAGCTCCCCGAGACCGCATAGACCGCACCGTCGAAGCCCTCCTCGTGCACGCGCTGCGCCGCCACCGCCAGCGCGGCCAGCCAGGCGTCGCCGCCCGAGGCGGGCGAGACCCCGACCACCAGCCGCTCGCCGTCGCGCGACACCCCGGTGCCGACGACGGCCAGCGTCGCGGGCACGTCGTCGCTCGCGACGGGCTCGAGGGCCTCGGCCGGGACGACGCCGCTCTCGACGACCCGCGCGAGCTCGCGCGCGGGATCGAGGCCGCGCGGGCCGTCCCCCTCGCCGCCACCGGTTCCGCTGCCCCAGCGCCGACGCCCGAAGCGCCTTCGCATCATGCTCCCTCCTTCGTCTCCGGGGCCGCCGGTGCGATCACCAGCATGCCCGTCTCGACCAGCGCGACGGTCGCGTCGCGCACCACCCGTTGCAGATCCGTGAGCAGGCGGTCGCTTGCGACCACGCGCGCCACCTGCTCCTTGGCCGGCGCCAGATCCAGCAGGATCCCGCCGAGCAGCTTGCGGTCCGACTCCGCGTGCTTCACCACCGCGTTCCAGCGCGCGAGCGGCAGCTCGAGCCGGAAGCCCTCGAGGCCCTCGAGCTCGCCGGGCGCCGATTCGAGCGAGAGCACCGCCGCGTCGCGCTTGCGCGACATCGCGGCCCGCCAGTAGCGCCCCTGCGCCGCCAGCATGCTAGGGCCTCACCAGGGGCGAGGCGGCGCGCTCCTCGCGCAGCATCTCGAGCACCGGCGCGAGCACCCGATCGAGGAGCGCGCGCGCCACCGGGTTGTCACGCGGGGCGCGGTCGCGGAAGACGGCGGCGGCCGCGAGCAGGCGCCGGGCCTCCTCCTCGCCGCCACGCCGCCATGCCGCGTGGGCGGCCTCCTCGAGCCGCCCGGCGGTGCCCTCGCCGGCGGCCGCGCCGTAGCGCTGGTCGAGCGCGTCGTCGATCACGCGCTCGACCTGTGCGCGGCGCTGCTGATCGTCGACCAGGAGCGGGCTCTCACCGGCCTGGCGCACCTTCTCCGCGAGCTCGCGCAGGGCCTCGAAGGGCGGCGGCCAGGGGCCGAGCCCGCCCTCGGCGATCTGCTGGGCGACCTCGCGGGCTGCCGCGAGGTCCGGCGCCGCACCGAGCGCGGCGCGCACCTCCTCGCCGGGCGTCTTCGCGCCTGCGGGCGGGCGCGCTACGCGCGAGCGCCACTCCTCGAAGGCCTGCGGGAGCGCGCGGTCGGCGGGCTGCGCCGCGGCGGCGCGGGCCAGCAGCGCCGCCAGCGCCTCGCGCGAGCTGCGCACCGCGGCGATCTGCGCGTGGCCTTCGAGGTCGCGCACGAGCCGGCGCACCTGCGAGCGGGTGGTGGTGAGGGCGTGGAACTCGAGCACCCCGCGCTCGAGATCGATCGCGCCCTGGAACAGCCGCGCGCCGCCCGCCGGGCTCGGTTCGACGAGCACCACGATCTGCACGCCACCCGGGTCGGGTGCCGACACCAGCGCGAAGGCGAGCTCGTCGGCGAGCTTCGGCAGCACCGCGACGCGCGCCGCCGGCGCCTCGGAGGCGACCTCCACGCCGCGCGAGCGCAGCCGGTGCTGCGCGCGCCGCAGCGCCTTGCGCCCCGCCTTGCCGAGACCGTCCTCGCCGATCGCCGCGAGCGGCGCCACGCCACGCGGCGACTCGGCCCAGGCGAGGGCGAGCTCCTCGCCGGCCTCGGGCTCGTGCGCGAGCAGCCAGCGCACGAGGTCGCGCGCACCCTCGTCCGCCAGGGCGCCGAGCAGCCGCTCGGGGTCGCCGTTGGCGGGCCGCACCGCGTCGGCAAGCGCGGGCAGCGCCTCGGCGGCGCGCTCGAGGGCCGCAGCGAGGCTCACGGCGCCGCCTCCGCCGCGACCCAGTCGAGATAGGCCGGGAGGCCGCCGGCCACCGGCAGCGCCATCAGCTCGGGAAGCTCGTAGGGGTGGAGGGCGCGCAGCCGCGCGGCCAGCGCCTCCACGCGCTCGGCGCGGGTCTTGATCACCAGCAGCACCTCCGTCTGCTCCTCGACCGCACCCTGCCAGCGGTAGATCGAGCGGACCGCCGGCACCAGGCTCACGCACGCCGCGAGCCGCTCCTCGACGAGAGCGCGCGCGATGCGCGCGCCGCTGTCGGCGTCGGGCGCGGTCGAGAAGGCCACGCGCACGGGGCTAGCCGACGGGTCCATCGGGCTCGACGAGCCTCCGGTGCTCGGCCAGCGCAAAGCGGTCGGTCATGCCGGCCAGGTAGTCCGCGATCGCGCGCTCCTCGCCGTCCTCGGCGAAGCGCGCCCGGACCGACTCCGGGAGCTTTCCGGGATCGGCGCGGACGGCGCGCCACAGCTCGGCGAGCACCTGCTCGGCCGCGCGGGTGGTCGCGACGACGTGCGGGTGATGGTAGAGGTTCCGGCCCAGGAAGTCCTTGAGCTCGCGCAGCGCCTTCTCGAGCGCGCGCTCGTAGCCGAAGAGCCGCTCGCCCCGCTCCGACCCGGGCGGGTCGAGGGGCGCGTGGCGGCGCAGCGCGCCGACGTCCGGCAACGCTGCCGCCTCCAGGCGCCGGGCGCTCGACTCGACGAGGTCGGTCACGAGCCGGTTGATCAGCGCCACGATCGTCTGCCGGCGCAGGACCGGGGTCTCGTGGTCCGAAGCGCTCCGCCGGGTCGCGGGCAGGCGCGCGCGGACCTCCGCGTGGACCTCGCGCCAGAGCGGGACCTCCTCGAGCTGTGCGAGCGAGAGCAGGCCCGAGCGCAGGCCGTCGTCGAGGTCGTGGTTCACGTAGGCGATCTCGTCGGAGCGGTCGGCCACCTGCGCCTCGAGCGAGGGCTGGGCGCCGAGCTCCGGTACCGGTACCGGGTGCTCCCAGCGGCAGCCGTGCTTGAGGATGCCCTCACGGGTCTCGAAGCTCAGGTTGAGCCCGCGGACGCCCGGGGCGCGCTGCTCGAGCCAGTCCACCACGCGCAGGGTCTGGCGGTTGTGGTCGAAGCCGCCGGCGCCGCGCAGCAGCTCGTCGAGCACGCGCTCGCCGGCGTGCCCGAAGGGGGTGTGCCCGAGGTCGTGCGCCAGCGTGACGGCCTCGGCGAGATCCTCGTTCAGGCGCAGCGCACGCGCGATCGTGCGCGCGATCTGGGCCCCCTCGAGCGTGTGGGTGAGGCGGTTGCGGTAGTGGTCGCCCTCGTGGTGGACGAACACCTGGGTCTTGTACTCGAGCCGGCGGAAGGCACGCGCGTGCACGATCCGGTCGCGGTCGCGCTGGAAGACGGTGCGATAGGGATGCTCGGGCTCCGGCACGATGCGCCCCCGGGAGTCCGCGCTGCGCACCGCCCAGGGCGCCAGCCGTTCGCGCTCCTCCTGCTCCCAGTCGGTGCGCGTGCGGAGCGCGCGGCTCATCGCCCCGGCTCCCCGGCGTCGGCCTCGCGCAGCACCTGCTCGAGGCGCGCGCGCGACGCCTCGTCGATCTCGCCGTGCGCCGGCGCGCGCGCGGCCCGCGCCGCAACTGGGCCCGGCGAGCGCGGCGCGCCGGGCGCCGACAACAGCGCGTGGAGGGCGGCCGCAGCGACGCCGACCCCCGCGAGCAAGGTGAGCCAGCGGATCAACGCTTCGAGACTCCGAAGACGCGGGTGGAGGATGTTCCCGCGGGGAAGAGATGGGCCCAACTTAGAGAAGGAGGCCGCCCGCTGTCAACGCGCAGACGGCGCGGCCTGCGCCCTCCCCTTACCTTCCCGGTCGATGTCGCTTCCCCGCCGGCTGCTTCTCGGCCCTGGCCCCTCGAACGTGCATCCCCGGGTGCTGGCCGCGCTCGCGGAGCCTCTCCTCGGCCACCTCGACCCCGCCTTCCTGGCGCTCGCCGACGAGGTGCAGGCGCGCCTGCGCCGGCTCTTCGGCACCGCGAACCGGCTCACGATCCCGCTCGCGGCGAGCGGCAGCGGGGGGATGGAGGCCTGCTTCACGAACCTGGTGGAGCCGGGCGACCGGGCGCTGATCGGGGTGGCCGGCGTCTTCGGCGAGCGCATGTGCGACGTGGCCGACCGCCTGGGCGCGCGCGTGGTGCGGGTGGAGGCCGAGTGGGGCCGGGCCCTCGACGACGAGGTCGTGCTCGCCGCGATCGAGCGCGAGCGCCCGGCGCTGGTCGCGCTCGTCCACGCCGAGACCTCGACCGGCGTGCGCCAGCCGCTCGAGCGGATCGCGCAGGCCGTGCGCGCGGCGGATGCGCTCCTGATCCTCGACTGCGTCACCTCGCTCGGGGGCCTGCCGGTGACGCTCGACGCCTGGGGCGTGGACGCCGCTTACTCCGCCACCCAGAAGTGTCTCTCCTGCCCGCCCGGGCTCGCGCCGTCCTCGTTCTCGGAGCGGGCGCTCGCGCGCGCCGCCCGGCGGTGGGCGCCGTCGCCGAGCTGGTACTTCGACGTCGGGCTGCTCGCCGGCTACTACGGCGAGCAGCGGGTCTACCACCACACGGCGCCGGTCGGGATGGTCGCGGGGCTGGCCGAGGGCCTGCGCGTGATCGACGAGGAAGGCCTCGAGGCGCGCGCCGCCCGCCATGCCGGGGCTGCCGCGCGCCTCCTCGCGGGCCTCGCGCCGCTCGGCTTCGAGCCCCTCGTACCGGCCGGGGAGCGGCTGCCGATGCTGAGCGCGATCCGGCTCCCGGAGCAGGTGGTACGCGCGGGCGAGGCGGCGCTGCGCCGGCGCCTGCTCGACCGGCACGGGATCGAGGTCGGCGGCGGGCTCGGGAAGCTCGCGGGCAGGATCTGGCGGATCGGGCTGATGGGCGAGAACGCCCGCCCGGACGTGGTCGATCGGCTCCTCGGAGCGCTGCGCGAGGAGCTGGGGGCGCGGTAGCCTCACCGTCCCGGAGGGATGGTGCGCGGCCCCCCGGCGGTTGGGTGCTCGGAATGGAAGGATCGACGCCCAGGAGGCCGCGCACGGTTCGCCCTCGGAAGACAGGATGACGGATCCGGGCAGGCTGCGAGGTGAACTGGAGGTGAACTCCTCTTCCGCGTCGGGTGCCGGTCCCGCGGGGATCGTGCGCTTCGGCGCGTTCGAGCTCGACCTCGGGCGCGGGGAGCTCTACCGCCAGGGCCGCCCGGTCGCGCTCCAGGAGCTGCCCCTGCGGCTCCTCGTCCTGCTGGTCCAGCAGTCCGGGCAGACGGTCCAGCGGGATGACATCTTCCCCTGCCTCTGGCCCGGCGGCCTGGTCGTCGACTACGAGCACGGGCTCAACACGGTCGTCCGCAAGCTCCGGCGTGCGCTCGGCGACTCGCCCGCCCGCCCGCGCTTCGTCGAGACCGTGCCCCGGAAGGGCTACCGCTTCGTCGCGCACCTGCTCGACGACGAAGGCGACCTGGCGCCCTCCGACGATCGCGCCGACGCAGCCGCGGTCCTCGCGCGGATCCCCTTCGTCGGGCGCAGGCAAGAGCTGGCCGAGCTCGTGGCACGTGCACGCGCCGCGCTCGGCGGCCAGGGGTCGTTCGTGCTGGTGAGCGGCGAGCCGGGAGTCGGCAAGACCCGCCTGCTCGAGGAGCTGGCCGAGCGGGCACCCGCCGCCGGCCTGTACGTGTTCTGGGGACGCTGCGTCGAAGGGGAAGGCGCGCTGCCCTACGCGCCGTTCGGCGAGGCGCTCGCCGAGTGGGTCCGTGCCGCCGACCTCACCGAGGTGCGCGAGCGGCTCGGCGAGCACGCCCCGGTCCTCGCGCGCCTGGCGCCGGTGATCCGAGGGCGGCTTCCGGAGCTGGGCGAGCCGCTCCCCTCTGGCGCTGGGGACGAGGGCCCGCGCATGGCCCAGGCGATCGCAGAGATCGTGGCGGCGGCGGCCCGGCACCAGCCCCTGCTGCTGATCCTCGACGATCTCCAGTGGGCCGATCCGGCCACGAGCGCAATGCTCGCGCGTCTCGTGCGGCTCGCTGCCGGGCTGCCGCTCCTGATCGTGGCGGGCCGGCGCCCGGATCCGGCTGCCCCGGATCCGCCCGCGGGCGCGCGGATCGAGCTCGGGGGCTTCGACCGCGCGCACATGCACACCCTCCTCGAGCTGCTCTCCGGGGGCGAGGTGCCGCCCGCGTACGTCGATGCGTTCCACCGCGAGACGGGCGGCAATCCCTTCTTCATGCGCGAGATCCTGCTGCACCTCGCGGAATGCGGCGAGCTCGTCCGCGACGGGTCCGGGCAGTGGGTGGCGCTGCGCGAGGTCGAGGCGATCGACCTGCCGGCGAGCATCCGCGCCGTGGTCGAGCGGCGGCTTGCACGGCTCTCCGAGGATGCCCGGCGGCCGCTGGTCGTGGCGTGCAGCTTCGCGGGATCCTTCGACTTCCCGATCGCGGCGGCCGCTGCGCGCCTGGACGAGTCCGACGCGCTCGACGCGCTCGACGAGATCTACGAGGCGCAGCTCGTGCAGGAAGCCGACGTGGCCGACCGCTTCGAGTTCTCGCAGGCGCTCGTACGCAGCGTGCTCTACACCGGCCTCAATCCCGCCCGCCGTGCGCGCATCCATCGCCGCGTGGCGCTCGCCCTCACCCGCGAGCGCGGACGCGCGCTCTCCGCGGGCGAGATCGCTCGGCACTGGCGGCGCAGCGCCGAGCTGCCGGGGGCGGAGGCAGGCGTGGAGGCCTGCCTCGCCGCCGCCGGCGCCGCCGAACGGATCGGCGCCTGGGCCGAGACCGCGCGCTGGCTACGCACGGCGCTGTCGCTTGCGCCGACCGGTGACGCGCGGCGGCCCGCGATCGAGAGTCGCCTCGGGCTCGCGCTCGCGCGGGCCGGGAAGCCCGGGGAGGCGGCGCGCGTCGCCGCCCAGGCCGGCGATCGGCTCGCGCGGGCCGATGGGCCCGCGGCGGCAGCGAGCTATCTCGCGGACGTCGCCGATGCGATCTGGTGGGTCTCGCTGGACGCGGCGGCCTGGACCCTGGCCGAGCAGGGCCTCCGCTTCGCGGGGGCGCGCCGGGACCTCGTCTGGGCGCGCCTGCTCTCGCACGCGCTCTCGGGCCGCGAGGCCCACGACCCCGAGCTTCCGGGCGTGACCCGCGACGGGCCCGAGCGCCGCGAGCTCACCCGGGTGGTCCTGGCGCACCCCTCCGCCCTCGATCTCGCGCGCCCGACCGAGCTGTGGCGCCATCTCGTCCTGCCCTCGCGCGCCGAGGTCCTGGAGCGCGTGCCGGGCGTCGCGTCCCTGATCGGCTTCCAGGCCGGCGGGTACCGTGCGGCGCTCGCCGAGTTCCGCACGGCGGCCGAAACGGCGCTGCGGCGGCACCATCGGCTGCTCGCGGCGCTGCTCCTCGCGAGCGCCGCGCGCCTCGAGTCGGCCCTCGGAGCGCTGGCGGACGCGGACGCGTCGCAGGCCCGTGCCGAGGAGCTGGCGCGCGAGGGCCCCGCGTCGTCGCTCGTGGCGCTCCGGCTCGGCACCCTGGTGGGCGACCTCGCCCAGGTGCGCGGCGAGGGCTTCGAGGCGCTGGGACCCGCCGTCGAGGCCGCCCTCGCGACCGACGCGCCCGAGACGCGCTGGGTGCTGCCGCTGGCCTCCGCGGGGGCCGCGTCGGCCCACGCGATGGCGGGCCGCGAGCGTGAGGCTCTCGCAGCGCTCGTGCTGCCGCGCAAGGCGCTCGCGATCGCCCCCGGCTGGAGCTTCCCGTACGTCGCGACCCTCCACCGCACGATCGCGACGCTCTGGACCCTGGGCCGCGCGGAGGGGCTCGAGCCGCTCGAGGCGCTCCTGCGCGAGCGGGCGCTGGCGCCCGACTTCCGCCATCCCCATACCGACGCGCGCCTCTCGCTGGCGCGGCTGTGCGGACTCGGGGGCCGGACCGGGGAGGCGCTCGGGTGGCTCGACGAGGCGCGCCGGGTGCTCGACGAGCAGGGCGCGCTCCCGCTGCGCGCACTCTGCGACTACGACGAGGCGCTCCTGCACCTGCGGGCGGGCAGCCCCCGCCCGCGCGTCGCAGAGCTCCGCGAGCGCGCGCTCGCGCGCTTCGACGCGGTCGGCATGCCGGGCTGGCGGAAGCGTGCCGAGGCGCTGCTCGGCTGAGTCGCTCGCGCGCTCAGCCGTGCAGGCGCGGCGCCGGGGCAGCCGCCGCGAGGGCCTCCGCCTCGTGCGCCGCCAGGCTCGCGAGGCGCTCGCGCACCTCGGCCTCGGGGAAGTGCGCGAGCGCCAGCCCGACGTACTCTCCGTGGTGTCGTGCCTCGGCGGCCAGGAGCCCGCGGTAGAGCCGGGCGAGCGCGTCGTCGACCCCGGGCAGGGCCTCGGCCAGCAGGCCCATCCGCTCGCAGCTCCGCGCCTCGATGAGCGCGGCCACGAGCAGCGTGTCGAGCAGCCGCGCCGGCTCGTCCGGGCGCACGGCGGCGTGGAGGCGCCCTGCATACGCTCCGGGTCGCTGGGGGCGGAAGGGGATCCCGCGCCGGTCCAGGTGGCCGAGCACCTCCTCGAAGTGCGCGAGCTCCTCGCGGGCGAGTCGCGCGAGCGGCGCCTGGAGCGCGCGCCGCTCGGGGTAACGGAACAGGAGCGTCACGGCGGCGCCGGCGGCCTTCTTCTCGAGGTGCGCGTGGTCGAGCAGGATCTCGTCGAGGTGCGCGAGTGCGCGCCCGGTCCAGGCGGGGTCGGTGGGCGCAGCCAGGCGCAGCATGGCGGCGCAGTCTAGCCCGCCTCGCCTACCCTCCGCGCGCATGGAACACCGCCCGCTCGGACGCAGCGGCCTGCGCGTGAGCGAGATCGCGCTCGGCTCCTGGCTCACCTTCGGCGCCAGCGTGGACGTGCCCGGCACGGTCGAGGTCGTGCACGCCGCGCTCGACGCCGGGATCGTCTTCTTCGACACGGCCGACGTCTACGCGGGCGGCGCCGCCGAGGAGGCGCTGCGCGAGGCGCTGCGCGGCCTCCCCCGTCACAAG
The DNA here is from genome assembly GCA_035063765.1 of Deltaproteobacteria bacterium. Classification (NCBI taxonomy): domain Bacteria; kingdom Pseudomonadati; phylum Myxococcota; class Myxococcia; species Deltaproteobacteria bacterium. Next base: position 285,628 of record JAPSFT010000004.1, on the reverse strand, counting down.
CTCGTGCTCGCGAGCAAGGCCTTCTTCCCCCTGTCCGAGGACCCGAACGACCGCGGTCTCTCGCGCAAGCACCTCTTCGAGAGCGTGCACGCCTCGCTGCGCCGCCTCGGCACGGACTACCTCGACCTCCACCAGTGCCATCGCTTCGACCCGACCGTGCCCGTGGACGAGACCGTGCGCGCCTACGAGGACCTGATCCGCCAGGGCAAGGTGCTCTACTGGGGGACCTCGGAGTGGAGAGCGGAGCAGATCACGGCGGCGCTCGCCGCCGCCGACCGGCACGGGGCCTACCGCCCGATCTCCAACCAGCCCCAGTACTCGCTCCTGCGCCGGGGGATCGAAGCGAAGGTGCTGCCGCTCTGCGCCCGCGAGGGGATCGGGCAGGTGGTCTGGAGCCCCCTCGCGCAGGGCGTCCTCACCGGGAAGTACCGGCCCGGCGAGCGGCCGGCGGGCACGCGCGCGGCGCACCCCTCCCAGGCGCGCTTCATGGAGGCCTTCCTCGGCGAGGAGGTGCTGGCGCGCGTCGAGGGCCTGCGGCCGATCGCGGGCGATCTCGGCCTCACGATGGCGCAGCTCGCGCTCGCCTGGTGCCTGCGCCAGGAGGGGATTGCGAGCGTGATCGTCGGCGCGACGCGCCCCGCCCAGCTCGCCGAGACCGCGAAGGCGTCGGGCGTGAAGCTCCCGTCCGACGCCGTCGCGGCGCTCGATCGGCTGTTCGCGGCGGCCTGACCCGCGCGGCTACTTCTTGGCGACGTTGACGGTCTGGATCTCGGTGAAGCCGAGCAGGCCCCAGGGCCCGTTCTCGACGCCGATCCCCGACCACTTGGCCCCGCCGAAGGGCACGTTCGGGCCGATCGCGAGGTGCTGGTTCACCCACGCGGTGCCGCACTCGAGCTGCCCCGCCACCTCGGCCCCCCGCTCGGGGCTCGACGACCAGACCGAGCCCGAGAGCCCGAACATGGTCGCGTTCGCGCGCTCGACGGCGTCGCCGACGTCGCGGTAGGTCAGGATCGGCAGCGCGGGCCCGAACTGCTCCTCGTCCACGAGGCGCGTGCCCTCGGCGATCCCGGTCACGAGCGTGGGCTCGACGAAGTAGCCGCCGCCGGCGCGCGCGCCGCCGCCGGTCACCACCTTGGCGCCGGCCTTCCGGGCGTCCTCGAGCAGCCCCACGACGCGCTCGAACTGGGGCTTGTTGTTGATCGGGCCGAGCTGGGTGTCGGGCTGCATGCCGTCGCCCGTCTTCACGCTGCGCGCCACCTGCGCCAGCGCCTCGGTGAGCGGCGCCGCGATCGACTCGTGGACGTAGAGGCGCTTGATGGCGCTGCACACCTGCCCCGAGTTCGTGAACGCGCCCCAGAAGACCTTCTCGGCGATCGCCGCGGGGTCGGCGTCCGGGAGCACGATCGCCGCGTCGTTGCCGCCGAGCTCGAGGGTGAGGCGCTTGAGGTCGGGCGCCGCCGCGGTCGCGACCTTCTTGCCGGTGGCGACCGAGCCGGTGAACGAGATCTTGCGCACGCGCGGGTGCGAGGACACCCAGGCGCCGAGCTCGTCGCCGCCCGACACCACGTTGACGACCCCCGGCGGGAGCGCGTCGCGCAGGATCTCGCCGAGCTTGAGCGTCGAGAGCGGCGTGAAGGGCGAGGGCTTGATCACGACCGTGTTCCCGGCGAGCAGCGCGGGCGCGATCTTCCACACCGCGAGCAGCACCGGGAAGTTCCAGGGCGTGATCGCGCCCACCACGCCGTAGGGGCGCCGGCGCACCTCGATGCGCGCGTTCTCGTCGTCCTGCACCACCTCGACGGGGATCTGGAGCGCCGCGGTGTAGCGGAACCAGACGGCGGCCCCGATCAGCTCCTCGCCCGCCTTCGCGAGCGGCTTGCCCTGCTCCTGGGTCAGGATCGGGGCCAGCTCGCCGAGCCGGGCCTGGATCGCCTCGGCGCAGGCCACGAGCGCCTGGCGGCGGCGCGCCTCGTCGCGCTGCCAGGGGCCGAAGGCGCGGTGGGCCGCCTCCATCGCCGCGTCGAGCTGCGCGCGGCTGCAGCTCGGCGCCTGCGCGAAGACCTGGCCGGTGGCGGGGTTCACGACCCCGAAGCTGCTCTCGCCGGGCAGCGCCTTGCCGTCGATCGTGAGGGTGAAGTCGCTCATCGTTGCACTCCTTCCTTCCGGGCCTTCCGTCCGGGCCTTCCTTCCGGGCGCGTCCGGCGCGCTCCCGGCCCGGTCGCGAGCCCGGAGGCTAGCAGCAAAGGGGGCGGCTCAGGCCCCTGCGGCGCCCCGCCGATCCCTCGCCCATGGCTGCCGACCTCGTTGCCCTCGGGCTGCTCGCGATCTGCGCGCTGCTCGGAGCATGGCGCGGCGCGTGGGCGAGCGCGACGGCGCTGGCGGCGCTCGCGGCGGGCGGTGCGGCCTCCGTGGCCGGTGCGTTCGCGCTCGGCCCGGGCGTGGCGGCGGCGCTCGGGATCCCGGTCTGGGTGGGCAGTGCCGCCGCGGGCAGCGGGTCGTTCCTCGTGACGGCGCTGGCGATCGGGCTCGCCGGGCGCGCGGCGCGCCGCGCGGCCGACGCGCGCCGCGGCGGCGCGGCGCGCTCGCCGCTCGATCGGTGCGCGGGCGCCCTGCTCGGCGCGGCGCGCGGTGCCGTGCTGGTGCTGCTCCTCGGGGTGACCACGATCTGGCTCGACGCAGCGCGCGAGCTCGCCGCACCGGACCCTGCACCGGAGCCGGCTGCCGACACGCCGCTGCGATCGCTCACGCGCGCGGCGCTCGAGGGGATCGCCGGGGCCGCCGGCGGCCAGGAAGCGAACGGCGCGGGCGTGCTCGCGGCCCGCGTCCTCGCGCACCCGGCCGAGAGCCTCGGCGCGCTGCGCCGGGTCGCCGAGCACCCGGCGCTCGCCGCGCTCGCCGACGACCCCGGCTTCTGGGGCGAGATCGAGGCCGGCCGCCCCGACTTCGCGCTCGCGCGCCCGAGCTTCCAGGCGCTGGCCGGGGACGGGGCGCTGCGCCGAGACCTCGCCACCATCGGCGCCCTCGATCCTGCTGCGGCCGGCGACGCCGCCCGCTTCCGGGCGGCCCTGCGCCCCGTCCTCGTGGAGCTCGGCCCGCGCCTCGCCGCGCTCCGCCGCGATCCCGAGCTGCTCGCGCTCGCGGGCGATCCCACCCTCGCCGACGCCCTCGCCCGCCGCGACGTCCTCGCGCTCCTCGCCCACCCCGCCTTCCAGCGCGCGCTCGCGCGCACCCTCTCGCCCCCGGCTCCGCGCGGCTGAGGGCACCGCTGCTGCTGCGAGCCGGGCGGGGAGGAGAGGATCCACCGCTCGCCGGGCCCTGCGGTGCAGGGCAGCGCCGCCCATGGCAGTCTCCGCGCCGGAGGAGGAAGGGACTTCGTGGGCGACCCGAGCCGCGAGCCGATCCGGGAGCGCATCGACGTCGGCGCGACCCACCTCGCGCTGGTCGCCTCCGACCTCGCGCGCAGCCTCGCCTTCTACGAGCGCTACGCCGGGATGAAGATCGTGCACGATCGCACGGATCCCGGCGGCGCCCGCGTGGTCTGGCTCTCGGACCTGACGCGCCCCTTCGTGCTGGTGCTGATCGAGGGGCGCGTCGAAGCGCGGCTCGGTGGCGCCTGCCACCTCGGGGTCGGCTGTGCCTCGCGCGAGGAGGTGGACCGCCTGGCCGGAGCCGCGCGTGCCGAGGGGTGTCTCGAGCTCGGCCCGACCGACTCGGGTGCGCCGGTCGGCTACTGGGCCTTCCTGCGCGACCCGGACGGCCACCACCTCGAGCTCTCCTACGGCCAGGAGGTGGGTCTCACCGTCGCGCACGCGAAGGAGCCGGGCGCCTGAGCGCGGCGCGCGCGGCTCAGGGCGGCGCGCGCACGGAGCCGGCGGCGGAGACCTCGGGCGCCCCCGCGCTCGCGAGGGGCGCCGCGCCGCGCCGCTCGTCGAGCGCATGCGCGATCGCGGCGTGCCGCGTGCGGTCGAGGCGGTAGCCGGCGAGGAGCGCGATCGCGACCACCGCGAGGAGCCCGACGCCCGGCCCGGCGAGCAGGCCGAGCCCGAGCACCTGCGGCGGGCCCACCGCGTCCATCGCCGCACCCGCCGGGAAGGCGATCGCGTCGAGCCCGAGGCCGGCGATCTGGTGGCCGATCCCGGAGGCCGACTTCGCGGCGAGCGACTGCGCGCCGAACAGGAGCCCCTCCTGGCGGCGGCCGGTCGCGAGCTCGTGCTCGTCGGCGACGTCGGCCATCATCGAGCCCGCCGTCACGAGCGCCGCGGCGGCGAAGAAGGCCGCGAGCGCGCTCGCCGCGACCAGCGACGGGAGGTAGGCCGGCGACCCGTGCGCCGGCCACGCGCCCGCGATCTGGAGGCACGGCGGCAGGAGCACCCACGCGCTGAAGCCGGCTGCGCCGATCAGGAAGGTCGGCTTCTTGTCGAGCCGGCGCGCCGCGAAGGTCCAGACCGGAAGCCCCACGACGACGCCCGCCGCCGAGCCGATCGTGAGCTCGAGGAGCTCCGCGCTCGTGATGCGCCAGAAGTAGGTGCCCATGTGGAGCCCGAGCGAGGTCTGGACGCCGCGCATCACGAAGAAGACCACCACGCCGGAGAAGAGCGCGCGGAACGAGGGGCTCGCGAGGGCGGCCCGCACCTCGCGCACGAGCCGCCCCGCGCCGAAGGGCTCGGGCGCGGCGGCCGGGCGCACGAGCAGCGGGATCCGGTGATGGGTGCCGAGCGCCGAGGCCCAGATCGCCGCCGCCATGCCGATCGCGAGCACCCCCCCGAAGCCCGGATAGCCGGCCGCGTCGAGCTGTCCGGCCGGATGGTCGGGCGTCGAGCGGAACCAGATCGCGAGCCCGAGGATCGGCGCGCCGATGCCACCGAGCAGGCCGAAGAACGCGCGCACCGCGACGATCGAGGTGCGCTCGCCGTAGTCGTCGCTGAGCTCGGCGCCGAGGGCCATGTGCGGCACGAAGTAGAGCGTCATCGCGAAGCGGACGAGGAGCGCGAAGCCGGTGAGCCAGGCGAAGAGCCCGAGCTGGCCGAGCCCGGGCGGGGGCGCGAAGAGCAGCGCGAAGCCGGCCGCCATCGGGAGCGCTGCCGCGTAGAGATAGGGATGCCGGCGTCCGAGCCGGCTTCGCGTCGAGTCCGAGAGCGAGCCGACCAGCGGATCGGCCACCGCATCGACGAGCGGCGCGATCATCATCGCCGCGCCGGCCAGGGTGCCCGAGAGCCCGAGCACCTGCGTGTAGTAGAAGAACAGGAAGAACTCGAAGGCGCCGTTCTTGGTGCCCTCGGCGAGCGCGCCGACGCCGTAGGCGAGGCGGGTCGGGAGGGGCAGCGCGGGAGGGGCCACGGGGGGCGGAGTCTACCGGGAGCCGGGCGGCCGCGGCCCGGGGGCGCGGGCCGGGCCGCCGATCGACACGGCTGCCCGGCGTGCGATCCTGGGGGCATGCCCGACTTCAGCCTCTTCGGCGACGAGCACGTCCGGCAGTACGAGGCCACCGGCGGCCGCACCGGTCACGACTGGAACGGCGCCTCGGTCCTGATCCTCCACACCCGGGGCCGCCGGACCGGCGAGCTCCGCAAGTTCCCCCTGATCTACGGCCGGCACGGGAGCGACTACGTGATCGTCGCCTCGCGCGGCGGCTCGCCCGAGCACCCGGGCTGGTACAAGAACCTGCTCACGCACCCCGAGGTCGAGATCCAGGTGCACGACGCCGTCGTGCCCGTCACGGCGCGCACCGCGACCCCGCTCGAGAAGCGCCGCCTGTGGCCGATCATGACCGCCCAGTGGCCGGACTACGACAAGTACCAGGCCGGCACCACGCGCGACATTCCCGTGGTGTTGCTGACCCCGCGCTGAGCTCCCCCGCGCCGGGTGCGCCGCTCCACCTCCCGCCGAGCGACGACCGCGAGGCCGGCGAACGTGCGCGGGATGCGTACCCACCGCGCGTGCCGTGGCAGAGGGCGGGCTGGCGTCCCCAACGGGAATCGAACCCGTGTTACCGCCTTGAAAGGGCGGAGTCCTAGGCCTCTAGACGATGGGGACGAGGGGCAGGTGCCGCGCGGACCCTAACAGGGGGGATCGCGGGCGGCCATCGTCGCGGGTGGCGGGGCGGGAGGGCGTGGCCTGCCGGCGGCGCCCGTCAGCAGCGGCGCCGCGAGGATCCCTGCGCCAGCGCCGCCAGCGCGAGCAGCCCGAGCGCCGCCGACGCGGCCGCGTCCGGCTCGGGCACCGAGACGACCCGCAGCGTGAAGCTCGTCCCGGAGAGCTGCGAGAGGTCGATCTCCCAGTCCGTCGCGCCCGGCTCGGCGTCGAGCTCGCCGATCTCGAGCAGGTCGGTGGGCGGCAGCGGAGGGGACGGCTCGATCAGGGCGGTGACGTCGTCGGGCCTGGTCACCGGGACCAGCTCGAAGTCGAAGTTGCGGACGGTGCCGACGGGGACGAAGCGGGCGCCCCCGTCGAGCCGCAGCTCGACGCGGGTGAAGGCGACCTCGTCCGCCAGGTACGAATCGTTGTAGACGTACGCCCGCAGGGTCAGCAGGTCGATGGTCCGCTCGCCGCTCGTGGTCTGGATCTCGAGCGCGACGTCCGCCAGCGTGAGCAGGGAGAGGTCGAACTCGAGGACGCCGTCGTCCGAGAAGTCCGCGCACTCGGCGATGTCGCGGTCGAGGTCCTCGCAGTTGGCGACGACGGCGGCCCGCACGGGGGCGGCAGCCGCCAGGATCGCGATGCCGAGGACGCTCGCGAGGCGAGGCAGGTTCTGCAACGAGGAGGCCCTCCTCAGAGGTGGGGAGCCCGCAGGGTAGCCGGAGTGGGACCGCCCGCTCGATCGGGAGGTCGGCCCCACCGCCGTCGACCTACGCCGGACCACGCGCGCCGACGCCTCCTCCGCCGAGGCGTCAGCCCGGCGCCACCGGGTCGAGGGCGCGCCACAGGTACCAGGACGCCACCGAGCGCCAGGGGCGCCAGGGCTCGGCGAGTGCTGCGAGCTGTGCCGGCTTCGGCAGCTCGGGCAGGCCGTAGAGGAGCATCGCGCTCTTGCGGACCCCGTAGTCGCCGACCGGGAGCACGTCGAGCCGGCCGAGCGAGAACAGGAGCAGCATGTGGGCGGTCCACGGGCCCACGCCCCGCACGGCGGTGACGGCCTCGACGACCCCGTCGTCGTCGAGGCGGGCCAGGCGGCGCGCGTCGAGCACGCGGTCGTCGAAGGCGGCGGCGATCGCGTGCAGCGAGGCGATCTTCTGGCGCGAGAGGCCGCACGCGCGCAGCTCCGCGGGCGCTGCGGCGCGCAGCACGGCGGGCGCCGGGAGGCGGCCGCCGAAGCGGGCGGCGAGGCGCGCCTCGATCGCGCGCGCCGCGTGGCCGGTGATCTGCTGGTGGAGCACCGAGCGCACGAGGTAGCGATAGGGGTCCCCGCGTCGCTCGAGGCCACAGACACCGACGCGCCGGATCAGCGCGCCGAGGACCGGGTCGCGCCGCGCGAGCGTGCGGGCGGCGCGCGCGAGTGCGGCGGGGTCGAGGCGGTCGGGCACGGCGAGCGCAAGGTAGCGTCGCCGGGCGGGCCCGTGGCTATGCTGGCCGGATGGTGCCGACCGCCCGCGACACCGCCCGCGAGCGCGCCCAGAACCTGTGGGCCTCCTTCGAGCGCAAGTTCGCCCCGATCGCGCGGGCCGCGCTCTTCGACGCGGCGCCCGCGGTCGGGGTCGACGACATCGGCGGGCTCGCGGCGGCGAAGGAGGAGGTCCTCACCTACGCCTGCGCCGCGACGAACCCCGAGGTCTACGCGCACTGGGGCACCTTCCCGCCGAGCGGGGTCCTCCTGATCGGCCGCGCGGGGGTCGGCAAGACCCTGCTCGCCAAGGCCCTCGCGACCCGCAGCGGGACCAGCTTCGTCGGTGTCGACGTGCCGCGGCTCGTGGTCGAGGTGATCCATCGCGGCGGCCAGGCGGGCGAGCTGCTCGCGGGCTGGAGCCAGGCGCTCGTGGAGATGCCCCCGCTCACGGTCTTCTTCGAGGAGCTCGAGTTCTCGCGCGCCGACGAGATCGGCAGCCGGCGCCCGGACCTGCCGGTAGGCCCGATCATGGACTTCCTGCTCGATCTCCTCGACCGCACCATCGCGATCGAGGGCACGCTCGTGGTGGGCTCGACGGCGCACCCCGACACGCTGCGCACGGCGTTCCTCGCCGAGCGCCGTTTCGAGCGCGTCGTCGAGGTCGACCCGCAGTTTCCCGAGGACGTGATCGCCGCGCTGCGCATCCACCAGCTCGCCGCCGAGAAGCGTGCGGGGCGTTCGCTCTTCGACGCGGTCGACTGGCAGGCGGTGGTGAGCCGCTACCAGGGCCCCAGCACCGGCGAGTGGATCCGCGTCCTGCACGGGGCGCTGCGCCGCAAGGCGCGCTGCCAGGCGGCGGGCGAGGACGAGGGCCCCGTGACGACGGCGGACCTCCAGGGCGAGGTCGAGCGGCTGCGCGCCGCCCGCACCCGCCTGCCCGAGCCCGGCGCCGGCATCTACCTCTGACCCGGACGCGGCGGCGCCCGCACGCAGCGGCGAGCGGTCCCCGACCCGAGAACGTCCCACGCGCGAGACGCGCCCGCGCTCGCGCGCAGCCGGACGCGCCGCGTGCGCCCGCACCGGCGCCCTGCATCGCTCGCGAATCCGCCGCCTTGGCATCGCGGCTGCACGCCGCGCCGCGCGCGCGCGGGCGGCAGCGCAGAGGCAAGCTGCGGGCGCGCCACGGCCCGGCTGCGGACCGGCTGCCGGTCCCGTCCCGGCCGCGGGATTCCCACCGCACCTCGACCGGATCCGCGGAACCGCGCGTAAGTCGCTGATCCAGCAATCGGAGTCGGGATCCCAGCGATCCTGGCACGGCTCTTGGAAGAGGAGCCGGTGAACCCAGCGGAGTCCATGGTGAGCGAGCAGACCATCCTCTTCGTCGACGACGAGGTGAACATCCTGAAGGCGCTCAAGCGCCTGACGCGCCACGAGCCCTGGATGGTGCTGTGCGCGGCGCGCGGCTCCGAGGCGCTCGAGCTGCTCGAGCGCTCGCCCGCGCAGGTGGTCGTCTCCGACCAGCGCATGCCCGAGATGAGCGGCGTCGACCTCCTCCAGTCGGTGCGCGATCGCCATCCCGACGTCGTGCGCATGATGCTGACCGGCTACACCGAGATGAACGTCGCGGTCGAGGCGATCAACCGCGGCGAGATCTTCCGGCTGATCACGAAGCCCTGGAACGACGAGGAGCTGAAGGCCACGATCCGCCAGGCCTTCGACCACTACCACCTCAAGCGCGAGATCAAGCGCCTCAACCACGTCACCCGCGAGCAGAACTTCAAGCTCCAGGACATGAACCGCAACCTGGAGGCCAAGGTGCGCGAGCGCACCAAGCAGCTCGCCGAGAAGCACCAGGAGCTGCGCACCGCCTATGTACAGACGATCCGCGCGCTCGCCGAGGCGGTGGACGCCAAGGACGCCTACACGCGCGGCCACTCCGAGCGGGTGGGGGTCTACGCCTCCAAGATCGCCCGCGAGATGAGCTTCCCGAAGGAGTTCATCGAGCGGGTCTACATCGCCGGTCTGCTGCACGACGTGGGCAAGATCGGGGTTCCCGACCACATCATCACCAAGCCCGACCGCCTTACCGAAGAGGAGTACGAGGAGATCAAGAAGCACCCGGAGATCGGGGCCAAGATCCTCGAGCCGGTGACCTTCCTCGCCGACGTGGTGCCCTGCGTGCGCCACCATCACGAGTGGTACGACGGCTCCTGCCAGGGTTACCCCTTCCGCCTGCGCGGCGACGACATCCCGCTGCCCTCGCGCGTGATCCTGGTGGCCGACACGGTCGAGGCCATGACCAGCGACCGCCCCTACCGCAAGGCGCTGCCGCTCGAGGCGGTGGTGCGCGAGCTCCACGCCTACAGCGGCACGCAGTTCGACCCGGTGGCCGTGAAGGCGATGCTGCTGCTGCTCGAGCGCGAAGGCGAGCGCTTCCTGCGCAAGGACCAGAAGTTCGACATCTACGAGTTCATCGAGGGCTAGCGTGGAGCGTCCCGGCCGCGACGAGCTCGCAATCGACGAAGGCCTGGCCGCCGACCCGCGCTTCCTGTGCGACGCGCGGCTCCTGGCCGGCCTCCACGCCGAGCTCGGCCGCAGCCCGGGCGACGGCGAGCGCCGCGGCGCCCTGCTCCGCGCGGGCTTCCTGCACGGGCTGCGCGACGCCTCGCGCGGCGGGCGGGCGCAGCTCGGCGAGGGCGCGCCGTGGATGGCGGCCCCCGCGATCGCCATGCGGCTCGGGGACGCGCTCCCGACGCCGGGCGTGGCCGGCCGCCCGCTCGCCCTCGGCGGGAGCTGGCCGGCGCAGCTCGAGGCCGAGGCGGTGGTGCTGGCCTGCGGGCGCAGCGCTCGGCCCGCCTGCCTGCTCTCGGCGGCCTACACCTCGGGGTGGCTCTCGGCGCTCTGGGAGGCCGACGTGCTCGCCGTCGAGCGCACCTGCGCCGCGCGCGGCGACGGTGCCTGCACCTTCGAGGTGCGCGACGCCGCCGGCTGGACCGCCGCCGCCGATCCCGCCGCGCGGCTCCTCCTGCCCGCCCTGCCCTTCGGCCTCCTGCGCGACCGGATCGAGCGCGAGCGGCGCGAGGCCGGCGGCGTGGAGGACGACCCCGAGGTCGCCTTCGACCCCGGCAGCCCGGCCGTGCACGTCTGGGGCCCGGTGATGGTCGTGCCCTACGCGGGCGACGAGACGGCGGTCGCCGTCGAGGCGGTCGCCCGCCAGCCCGCGGCGGCGGCGGTCACGGTGGTGGTGGTCGACCTCCAGGGCGCGATCGTGGACGACGGCTTCGGGGCGGTGGCGCTCGAGCGCGTGGTCGAGGCGATCGAGGCACGCGGCGCGGAACCCATCCTGGCCGGGATCTCACCGCTCTCGGCCCGGGTCGTTGCCGGGCTCGAGCGGGGTCCGGTGGTCTCGCGGAAGGACCTGCGCAGCGCGATCGCGCTGGCCTTCCAGATCGCCGAGTCCCAGCGGCATACCGCCTAGTCGAGGAGGACGGCGATGGCGAAGGCGATGGCGAAGGCCGTGGAGGCCGCGTCCCTGGACATGCAGCGCGAGAAGGGGCGACTCGACGAGACGCCGCTGCCGGCACTGCTCCTGGCGCTCTACCGCCGGCGCGCCTCGGGCCGGCTCGAGCTCGCGCGCGAGGGCGTGGCCAAGCGCGTCTGGCTCCGGGAAGGCGTCCCGGTGCTGGCGGAGTCGAACCTGCCGAGCGAGAGCCTCGGCATCCAGCTCCTCGACGCCGGCCGGATCCGCCGCGACGACTACGCGAAGCTCGTCGAGGCGGTGCGCGAGCGCCGCTGCAAGGAGGGCGCCGCCCTGCTCGCCCTCGGCATGATCGGCCCGCAGGAGCTCTTCGGCGCGCTCAAGGACCAGGTGCGCCGGCGCCTGCTCGACGCGATGGGCTGGCCGCACGGCGAGTGGAGCTTCGACGCGGCCGACGCCCCGGCCGCCGACACCTCGGCCTTCCGCTGCGACCCGGTCGCGTTGACACACGAGGGCGTCGCCATCCACTGGCCGCCCGCGCGGCTGCGCGCGGCGCTCGCGGCCGCGCTGCCCCGCTACCCCGAGCCCGGCCCGCGCTTCGCGGCGCTGGCGGGCCGGCTGCACCGGGATCCCGACGTCGAACGCCTGCTCGCCGGCCTCGACGGCCAGCGTACGCTCGCCGAGGTCCTCGGCGAGGCGCCGGGCCCGACCGTGCTCGCCGCCGCCTGGGTGCTCGCCGCGCTCGAGGCCGCCGTCTGGCACGAGGCCCCCCTGGCAGCCGGAGCCGCCACGCAGGCGACGCCGGGAGGCGACGCGGGTCCGGAGTTCGAGATCGTGATCGGAAGCGCCGCCGCCCCGGACGCCCCGCCGGCCGCCGCGAGCGCCGCCGGCAGCGCGCGTCCGGCTGCCGCGCGGGGGCCCGCGCCCGACGCCGCCGCCTTGCGCCGCGAGATCGTCGCGCTGCACGAGCGCCTTCGCGAGCACGATCACTACGGCGTCCTCGGCCTCGCGCCCGACGCGCCGCTCGCCGCGGTCAAGCGCGCCTACTTCGCGGCCGCCAAGCGCTTCCATCCCGACGCGCTCGGGGTGCTCGGGCTCGGCGACCTGCGCGGGCAGGCCCAGGAGGTGTTCGCGCGCATCGTGCAGGCCTACGAGACGCTCTCCGACCCGGCACGCCGCCGCGACTACGACCAGGGCCTCGCGGGCGACGAAGGCGGCGAGGCTGCTCGCGTGATGCAGGCCGAGGCGCTCTACCGCAAGGCCGAGATCCTGCTGCGCGCCGGCAACTTCAACGGCGCGCACGACTTCCTGCGTGCCGCCGTCCAGCTCTATCCGGAGGAGGCGGCCTACCAGTCGGCGCACGGCTGGGCGCTCTACAAGAAGAGCCCCTCCGATCCGAAGGCCGCACGCGGGCCCCTCGAGCGGGCGATCGCGCTCGAGGGCCAGGATGCCGTTGCCCACTTCCGGCTCGGCCTCGTGCTGCGCGCGCTCGGCGAGGAGGCCGCCGCCAAGCGCGAGCTCGAGCTCGCGCGGCGGCTCGATCCCAAGGTGAAGTAGCCCTGCCGTCCGGCCCCGATGGGCCGGCGCCGCGCCCGCCACCCGGTTCCGCCACCTCGCGCGGCTGGCCGCCCGCTACTCGGCGGTGCGGGACGGAGCGGGCCGCAGGTCGTTCGCGCGGGGCAGCGCGCTGCGCGCGCGCGGCTCGGGCAGGACGGTGAGCCGCCGCGGGTCGCGCAGCAGCTCGCGCAGGCGCACCACGACGAGCCCGTACTCCCCCCCCTTCGGGTCGCGCCAGAAGATCCGGCCCGCCGCCTCGCCGACGCGCAGGTAGGGCCCGTCGAGGCCGTGCTGCTCGGCGAGGCGCCCGAGCCGGTCCACCAGGTCCGTCCGCCAGGGCTCCACCGCCTGGCTCGAGAGCACCGCGCCGCTCGGCAGGCGGTAGAGCGCGCGCAGCGCGGGATCCGAGACGTCCCCGCCCGCGAGCAGGGCGCGGCCGGCGCGCGGGACCTTCTCGACCTCGCTCGTCATCACGCTCTCGCCGCGGCGCACGTGGCCCTCGAAGCCGAGCGCGTGGCCGAGCTCGTGGAGCGCGAGGCCGGTCTGCTCGGCGGGGGTCAGCGCGCGCGGCTTCGACATCCCGCCGCCCGTGCGCCGCGCGAGCCGCAGGCGCGCCGATGCGAGCTGTGCCCCCGCCACGACGCCGGCGCCGGCCCGCTGCTGCGAGAGCGGGGCGATCCGGCAGTCGACCACCGCGTTGCCGGTGTCGCGCCCGGCGCCCGTCTCGATCGCCTCGTCGGCGAAGCGGATCTCGATCGGCGCCGGCGCTCCGTCGGCCAGCGGGAGGAAGCGCACGCCGAGGCCCGCACCCTCCCAGGCGCGCAGCGCGGCCTCGATGGCGCGGCGCTCCTCGGGGCTCGCCTCGGGCGGGAGCGAGACGGGAATCGGCGCGTCGCTCGGCCAGCGGCAGAAGAAGAGCGTCGCGCGCCCGGCGGCCGGCAGCACGAAGGGATGGCCCTGCGCGAGCAGGCGCGCCTCCTCGGCGCCGAGCGAGGGGAAGCGCGCGTCGAGCGCCTCCTGCCGCGGGCTTCCGCTCGCGCACGCCGCCAGCACCAGGGCGAGCACGAGCCCGCGCGGGCGGCCCATGGGCTCAAGCCGGGAGCTGGGCGACGGCCTCGCCTGCCACCACCGGCTCTCCGCGCTGGTTGGTCGTCACGAGCTCGATCGCGACCCGGCCGTCGGCTTCGACGGCCGTCACCGTGCCCCTGGCGGTGAGCGTGTCGCCCGGCCAGACCTGGCGCACGAAGCGCACGCCGAAGGAGCGCAGGACGCCGTCGCCGAGCCAGTCGGTGAGCAGCCGCCCCGTGAGCCCCATCGTCAGCATGCCGTGGGCGAACACGGAGGGGTAGCCGGCGCCCCCGGTCGCGAAGGGCTCGTCGTGGTGGATCGGGTTGAAGTCGCCGGAGGCGCCCGCGTACATCACGATCTGGGTGCGTGAGAGGGTCTCCACGACCACCTGCTCGCGGCTCGTACCCACGGCGAGCTCGCGCGCGCGCAGCTTCGGGCTTCCAGCGCTCATCCTTCCACCGCCTTCTCGGTGACGATTCCGACACTTGTCGCTGTCACGACGAGTACGCCCTCCTCGTCGCGCAGCTCGGTGATCGTCTCGCGGAAGCGCAGCTTGCCGCCGCGCTTGCCCTCCTTCTCCCAGCTCCGCCCCGGCCGGCTCGAGACGCGCAGGCGCATGCCGGCCCGGAGCGGCTGGTGGTACTCGAAGCGTTGCTCGCCGTGGAGCAGGCGCGCGCTGCCGCCTCCGCCGCTGCGGCTGCCCGCGCGGCCCGCGTCCGCCTCGCCCGGCGGCACCTGGCGCGCCGGGATCTGGCGGATCCCGCGCAGGCCCGCCTCGGGGTTCCAGAGCGCCGATGCCACGGCAAAGGTCGGGGGCGCGATCACGCCGCCGAGCGGGGTCGCCTTCGCGTGCTCCTCGTCCCAGTAGATCGGGTTCGTCTCCCCGAGCGCCGCCGCGAAGTTCAGGATCGCCGTGCGGTCGACGGGAAACTCGAAGTCGGCCATGGGTCTCCTCCTCGGGGCCGCGCTCGTCAGCGCAGCGCGGGTGCCAGGCGGCCGGCGCGCGCCAGGGCGCGGGCGCCGTCCACGACGGCGAGGAGCGGGTCCGGGGCGCGCCAGACCGCACGCTCGAGCTCGCCGACCAGCCGCCCGCTCATGCCGTCGAGCAGCGCGCCGCCGCCGGTCAGACACACGCCGGCGTCGGCGACCTCGGCCGCCAGGTCGGGCGGGAGGCCCGCGAGGAAGGCGCCGACGTGCGCGACGATCCGCTCGCTCACGGGCTCGAGCGCGGCGTGCAGGGCGTCCACGTCGAGCCAGGCGCGCACGGGCCCGAAGCCGCACCCGGGGCTTCCGACCACGTGGATCCGCTGCGGCGTGCGCCGGCCGCGCGCCACCCCCGCCTCGCGCAGCACGCGCTCCGACTCGACCGGGCTCACGCGGATCTCCACCGCCTCGTGGATCCACTCCGAGGCCGCCTGGCGCAGGTCGGCCACCGCCACGCGCAGGGCGCCGGCGTGGACGACGCGGCCCTCGCGCACGACGGCGCAATCGGTGACGCCCTCACCGATGTCGACGAGCGCCTGCGCCTGGCGCGCGTCGGGCGCGAGCCCGGCGCCGACTGCGGCCGCGAGCGGCTCGGCCACGATCACGACGCTCGCGGCTCCCGCGCGGCGCACGGCGTCCACCACCGCGGCCTGCTCTTCGGCGCTCGCGTCGCTCGGCACGCAGGCCAGCGCCCGCGGCCGCCGCCAGCCGCGCGCTCCCGCCTGGCGCAAGAGCTCGCCGAGCACGCCCGCCGCGGCCTCGCCGTCCACGACCACGCCTTGGCGCAGCGCCGCGCGCGCGCCGCCCGGCCGCCAGATCACCGAGGAGCGCGTGAGCGGCACCGTGCGCGCGGGCGCGTGTACGCGCGTGGCGGCGGTGCCGAGATCGATCGCGAGCTCGCAGCTCTGGAAGGGATGCAGCACCGCCAGGCCCCCCTCGGTGCGGGCTGAACGCTACAGGTGGTGGTCGCCGGCCGCCTCGGGCTGGTAGGAGACGGCGATCACCCGGATCCGGCGCGCGCGGCCGTCGGGCACCGGCCACTCGATCGTGGCGCCGACGCGCAGCCCGAGCAGCGCGCTGCCGATCGGCGCGAGCACGGAGATCGCGCCGCGCTCGGCATCCGCGGCCGCCGGGAACACGAGCCGCAGCTCGGACTCCTCGCCGGTGGCCTCGTCGACCACCCGCACCTGCGAGTTCATCGTGACGACGTCGGGGGGGACGTCCTTCGGCTCGACGACGTCCGCCCGGTCGAGCTCCGCCCGCAGCAGGTCGAGGTTCTCGCCGCCGCCGACGCGATCGAGCAGGCGCTCGAGCCGCTCGAGGTCGAAGCGGGAGACGATCAGCGCGGGCGGAAGCTTGGCAGAGGCCGTCATGACCCGGCGAGAGAAGCCCTTGTCGGTGGCGGTGTCAAGCTGCGGGTGGGGTTACGGGCGCCGCGCCGCGGCGAGCCGGAAGAGCGCCCGCGCGCCCTCCCCCATGCCCGCGAAGCGCGGGTCCTGCGTCTGGCCGCGGTGGTAGCGGACGTAGATCTGCTGGAGCACGACCGCCATCTTGAACGTCCCGAACACCAGGTAGTAGTCGAGCGAGGCGAGCGAGCGGCCGCTGCGCTCGCCGTAGCGCCGGGCGGCCTCGGCGCGGCGCAGGAAGCCGGGGACGGCCGTCGGCATCGGGTTCAGCGAGGCGGCCGTCTCGTCGGGCTCGTACCAGACCGCGAGCACGGTGCCGAGGTCGGCGAGCGGATCGCCGCGCGTGCACATGTCCCAGTCGTAGACGGCGACGCAGCGGCCCGGGTCGTCGGCGGCCACCGCCATGTTGTCGAGACGCCAGTCGTTGTGAAGCAGCGTGGGCGCCGGCGACCCCGGGAGGTTGTCGAGGAGCCAGCGCTGGAGCTCGTCGGCGAGCGCGAAGGGCTCGACGCGCGCGCGCTCCCAGCGGCCGGTCCAGCCCTGGACCTGGCGTTCGAGGAAGCCCTCGGGCCGGCCGAGCTCGCCGAGGCCGGCCGCGGCCGGATCGACCGCGTGGAAGTCGGCGAGCACGTCCACGACGACCTCCGAGAGCTTGCGGTTGGCCTCCGCGTCCGCCCCGCCCCCGAAGCAGGCCGGGATCCCGCCGCGCACGACGACGCCGTGGCGGCGCTCCATCACGAAGAAGGGTGCTCCGAGCACGCTCGTGTCGTCACAGAAGAGGAAGGCGCGCGGCGCCA
The DNA here is from genome assembly GCA_035063765.1 of Deltaproteobacteria bacterium. Classification (NCBI taxonomy): domain Bacteria; kingdom Pseudomonadati; phylum Myxococcota; class Myxococcia; species Deltaproteobacteria bacterium. Next base: position 268,798 of record JAPSFT010000004.1, on the reverse strand, counting down.
GCGGGAAGGCCCGCCACAGCCGGGAGAGCACCCGGTGCTCGCGCTCCATGTCGTGCGCGCCGGGTGCCACCGGCCCGAGCGGCGGGCGGCGCAGCACGTACTCGACGTCGGGGTACTGGAGCAGGTAGGTCAGGTTCGCGTGCCCGCCTCCGAACTGGCGGACGGTCAGGGGCCCCTCGCTGCCCGGGAGCCGGCCGCCCAGGTAGGCGGCCAGCCGGGCCTCGTCGAAGCGCTCGTCGGGGCGGACCTCGATCACCTCGGGCGCGGGGGCAGCCGACATCGGCCGGATCCTAGCCCGGCCCGCGGGCAGGGTTGTCCGCGCGGATCGGGATGCTACCGTACCGATCGTTACATACGGAGTGACGGATGCCCTCGAAACGCCAGACACGGCGCGGGCTGCAAGGCGAGGAGACCCGCGAGCGGATCCTGGCGGCGACCGCCGCGCTGATCGCGGAACGCGGCTACGCGGCAACCAGCATCGAGGCGCTCTGCGAGCGCGCCGGGGTGGTCCGCACCGCCATCTACTGGCACTTCGGCTCGAAGGACGGGCTCCTCGTGCCGGTCGTGGAGCGCGCGGCGTCGGCCTGGATCGAGGAGATCCAGAAGTCGGTCTACCTCGAAGGCGATCCGCTGGCGCGCCTCGAGCGCTTCCTCGCGAGCCTGCGCGCGCTCGTGCTCGAGCGCTCGCCGCTGCTGCGGCTCCTGCTCGCGGTCGCGCTCGAGCGTGCCGCCATCGACCCGGAGGCTCGCGCCGCCCTCCGCTCCCTCACCGATCGCGCGCGCAGCGCGATCGTCCAGGGCGTGCAGGACTCGACCGGCGCCCGGCTTGCCGACGCCGAGCTGATCGCGCGCACCGTGCTCGCCTACCTGCACCTCGCCGTCAGCGACCAGCTCGTCGCACCCGAGCGCCTCGAGCGCGTCTTCGCCGACCTCCGTAGCGCGATCCTGCTCGTGATCGGCGCGCGCCTCCACGAGTGGCTCGCCTCGCAACCCCCTGCGCCCACGGGAGACCACCGATGAGCCTGTCCCTGCCTTCCTCCTCCGACCTGCCCGACGACGAGCGCACCCCGCTGCTCGGCGAGCCGCACGAGCGCGACGCTGCGTACCGCAAGCTCCTCGCGCACCTCTCGGCACAATCCGTCGCGAAGCACTACGACGCCTACGCCGACCTGCCCTGGGACGATCCCGCCTGCGCGATCGACCCCGCCGACCCGCGCTTCGAGCTGCAGCGCGAGGACCCGCTCGGCGCCACCGACTGGTACCAGGCGCTACCGCATGCGACGCGCGCGCGCTTCGGGCTCGAGCTGCTCGCGAGCTTTGCGCGGACCGGCCAGCAGTTCGAGAACGCGCTCCAGCGCGGTCTGCTCACGTTCGCCTTCCGCCTGCCGAGCGGAGCGCCCGAGTTCCGCTACGTGATGCACGAGGTGATCGAGGAAGGCCACCACTCGCTGATGTTCCAGGAGTTCGTGAACCGCACCGGCCTCGACGTTCCCGGCCTTCCGCCGCTGATGCGCTTCGGCGCGTCCCAGGTCGTCCGCTTCGCGCGCACCTTCCCCGAGCTGTTCTTCCTGTTCGTGCTCGGTGGCGAGGATCCCATCGACCACGTCCAGCGCGAGCACATGCGCACCGGCCAGTACGACCATCCACTGGTCCGCCGCATCTCGCAGGTGCACATCACCGAGGAAGCGCGCCACCTCTCCTTCGCGCGTGCCTACCTGCGCCGTCACGTGCCGGAGCTCTCGCGCTTCGCGATGCTGCGCCTGCGCGTGCGCACGCCGCTCCTGCTCGGCCAGATGGCGAAGCTGATGATGCAGCCGCCCGGTGCGATGGTGCGCCGCTACGCGATCCCCGGCTCCGTGCTGCGCGAGGCCTACGCGAGCCCGGCGGCGAAGGCGCTGCGCGCGGCGGCGCTGCGCAAGCCGCGGGCGCTGTGCATCGAGCTCGGGATCGCGGTCCCGCCCTTCGATCGCCTCTGGCGGCGCATGGGGATCTGGTCCGCGCCGTCCTGAGCCCCGCGTGAACACCGATCCCGCTCGCATCCCGGCCGGGTGCCGCCCGCGCCGGCGCCGAGCTGCTGCGCGGCCGTCGGGCGAGGGGCCCGCTACGCTGCGCCGCCTCCGGCGGAGGCGGCGTGACGCTCGGCGAGGCGGCGATCCTGATCGGCGGCGGCGCGGTCGCTGGAGTGCTGAACACGCTGGCCGGCGGCGGCTCGCTCCTGAGCGTCCCGCTGCTGGTGCTGGTCGGGCTGCCGGGAACGGTCGCGAACGGCACCAACCGGATCGGCGTCTTCCTCCAGAACCTGACCGCTGCCTGGCGCTTCCGGGCGCACGGCGTATCGGGCCTCGAGGGCGCCGCGAGGATCGTGGTGCCGGTCTGCCTGGGCTCCCTGCTCGGCGCGCTCGCGATCGCTCGCGTCGACGACGCCGTCTTCGAGCGCCTCTTCGGTGTCGTGATGCTCCTCGACCTGATCCCGATGCTGCGCCGTCCCCGGCGCGACCCGACCCGCCCCCCGCGCCCCTGGCCGCGCTGGCTCTCGTTCCTCGCCTTCGCCGGGATCGGCGCCTACGGCGGCGCGATCCAGGCCGGTGTCGGCCTGCTCATGGTGGGTGCGCTCAGCCACGCCGGCCACGACCTGGTGCGTGCCAACAGCATCAAGGTGTCGGTCAACGTGGCGCTCACCGCCTTCGCGATCCCGGTCTTCGTCGCGGCCGGCCAGGTCGCCTGGGGGCCCGCCTTCGTCCTCGCGATCGGCTTCGTGGCCGGTGGCTGGCTCGGCGCACGCCTTGCGGTGGGCGGCGGCGAGCGGCTGATCCGGCCGGTCATGATCGGCGCGATCGTGCTCCTCGCGGGACGGATGCTGGGCCTCTACTGACGCGCGGCGGCGGCCGGTCCTCCCAGCGCCTCCACGGCCCGCGCCGCGGGAGGCGGCCGGCGGGGCTGGATCCACGACGGGACCGCGGTTCCCATCGCGACGCGCCGGGCGGCGCCAGCCGCGCGCCCGCAGCTCCGGCCCGAGCCCGATCAGGACCGCGCCGTCCCGCCCCGTCCACCAGAGCGTGTAGCCCGCTTCGCGTGCGCGGGCGGCGACCTCCGCGTGGGGCATGCCGAAGCGCCCCGCGCGCGGCGCCGACACCACCGCGGAGACGCCCCCGACCGCTGCGAGCCACGGCGCGCTGGAGGCGGTGCGGCTGCCGTGGTGGCCGAGCTTCAGGACGTCGGCGTGCAGCCGCGCGCCCGCCGCGAGCAGGTGGCGCTCGGCCCGGGCGCCGAGGTCGCCGGGCAGGAGCACGGCGCGGCCGGCTGCCTCGACGCGCAGCGCGAGCGAGCGGTCGTTGCGCGAGAGCGCGGGCCCCTCGCGCGGCGGCCAGAGCGCCTCGACCCGCAGGTCGCCGATCCGGAGGAGGGCACTCCCGGCGCCTTGCTCCGTCACCGCCGCTCCGGCGGCCCGCGCCTCCGCCAGGAGCTCCGCGAACGCGGGATCGTCGAGCCCGCCGTACGGCAGCCAGACGCGCGCGACCGGCAGCGCGCGCAGCACCGCCGGAAGCCCGCCCCGGTGATCGAGGTCGCCGTGGCTCGCCGCGAGCAGGTCGAGCCGCTCGACCCCGAGCGCGCGCAGCGCCGGGACCACGACCGTGGCGCCGAGATCCACCCCTCCATCCGGGAGCGCCAGGCCGCCGTCCACCAGCAGCGCGCCCGCCCGGCCCTGGACGAGCACCGCGTCGCCCTGCCCCACGTCGAGGACGACCACCCGCGGCGGCGCGGGGGCGATCGCGGGGGGAGGAGCCAGGCGGAGCAGGACGCCGGTGGCGAGCGCTGCCGCGAGCCGCAGCCAGGGGGTTCGCGCCCGCAGCGCCACCGCGGCAAGGGCCGCTGCGGCGGCGAGCGCAGGCCCCGCGACGGGTGCGGCCGTCGCGAGCGGCGCGTGCGTGGCGACACGCTCGAGGGTCGCCATCGTGAGCGCCGCGAGGGCCGCGGCCGCTCGGCACAGCCACCCGGTCGCCGCGGCGTCGGGCGCGAGTCCGGCCGCGAGCGAGGCGAGCAGCGACGCCGGCACGAGCAGCACGCCCGTCCACGGGATCGCGACGGCGTTGGCGGCCAGCGCCCAGCCGGGTGCTGCGACCCCGAGCGTGTTCGCGGCGATCGGCGCGGTCGCGGCGCCGGCGGCCGCCGTGGCGGAGAGGGCGCCCGCCAGACCGCGCCGCGCCCGCGCGAGCCGCGTCGGCGCGATCGAGGCCTCCCCCGGCGTCCGCAGCGCCCACACCAGGGCGGCGCTCGCGGCGAACGAGAGGCGGGCGCCGAGGTCGAAGAGCGCCCCCGGCTCGAAGGCGAGCACGAGGAGCGCCGCCGCGACGAGCGGCGCCCCACGCGGGGTCGGCCGGCGCGCGCCGATCGAGAGGCCGAGCCCGAGGAGCAGCGCGAGCGAGCGGCGCACCGGAACCTCGAAGCCGGCCAGGAGCGCATAGCCCGTGGCGGCGGCGCAGGCCGCCGCGAGGGCGAGCGGGCGCGGGTCGCTGCGCGCGCGACGCGAACCCGAACGGGCGAGCAGGAAGGCGAACAGGCGGAACGCTCCGGCCCCGGCGAGCGCGAGGTGGAGCCCCGAGACCGAGAGCAGGTGCGAGAGCCCGAGCCGCCGGAAGGCCTCGCGCCCGGGGCCGGCGAGCCCGGCGCGCTCGCCCACCCCGAGCGCCGCCACGAGCGCCCCGCCCTCCCCCTCGCGCGCGAGCCGGCGCGCCGCGCGCGCCCGCAGCCGGTAGAGCGGCGCGAGCGGGCGCCAGCGCTCCGCATCCGGGCGCCGCACCACCAGGTCGGGATGCGCGAGGGCGGCGACGGCCCCGATCCCCCGGCGCGCAGCCTCGCGCTCGCGGTCCGGACCGCCCGGATTCGCGCGCCCTTCGAGCGGCCGGATCCGCACGCGCGCGCGCAGGCGCGCGCCCGGGACGACGTCGCCGAGGAGCACGGCCTCCGCGCCCGAGCCGCGCAGCAGGAGCCGCGACGGCGCGCGCGCGTCCGGCGGTGCCACCCCGCGCACCTGCTCGAGCTCGAGCTGGAGACCGCCCGGAAGCGCGCGCCGCGCCGCGACCGTGCCCTCGATCGTCGCTTCGAGCGGCGCGGCCGGTGCCGTGGCCGCCGCCTCGAGCCGGCTGGCGAGCCCGAACCCACCCGCTGCGGCGAGCGCGACGCAGGCCGCAGCCAACCGCCGCCGGGGCGACCGTGCGAGCAGCGCAAGCCCCGCGGCGAGCAACGCCAGGCGCGCCGCCACCGGTGCCGGCAGCCAGCCCGCGTCCGCGGCCGTGATGCCGAGACACTGCGCGCCGAGCAGCGCGAGGAGCCGTCGCATGGGGCATCCGCGCGGGACCGGCGGGGCGGGCCGCAACCGTAGCAGCGCGCGCGGGCCGTGCCTCGCTCGCCGCGCGGCGGCCCCGGGCGCGGGCGTCTCGCGAGCTAGTGGATCCGGCGGCTCGGCGGCTCCGTCACCTGGACGCGGCTCTGCTGCACCTCGCGCGAGAGCATCCGCAGCGCCTCCTCGAGCCGGCAGAGCTCCTCGCCGAACGCGCCGAGCAGCCGCTGCACCTCGACGAGGTCGCGCAGGCTGTGGCGCAGCGCGTCCTGCTGCCCGCGTTGGACCCCGTGCGTGAGCGCGGCGCCGGCCAGCGCGGCCGCGTAGGCCTCTCCCGAGAGCCCGCGGATCATCGGCGCGAGCCGGCGCGCAAGCTCCTCACAGGCGGGCTCGCCGACCCCGAGCTGCACCAGCTCGGCGCGCACCCGCGCCACCCCGACACCGTCGTCCCGATCCGTCATGGCGCTCCCGTGCTTCCGGGAGCCTGCCGCCGTGGCGCTCCCGTGCCTTCGGGAGGGTCAGCCGCAAGAACGGTGCCGATCCCTCCCGGGGTGGCAGCCGGCGCTCCCACCTCGGCACCGCTGCGCGGGATTCGGGCGCGGGCGGGAGCCGGATCGTCCCGGCCGACGCGCGCCTCGAGGGTTGCCGTCCTCCCAGTTCGGGAAGGCGTCTCCACCCGCCAGGCCTCGGCACCGCCCCCGCGGCGCCTGCCGGGCTCAGCGCCGCCAGCCGTGGGGGACGTTCGCCTGATCGGCCTCGGCGTCGAGCGCCTCGAGCTGGCTCTCGAGCACGCGCTCCTCCTCGTCGAGCCGGTCGAGCCGGCGGCCATGCGAGGGGGTGGTGCGCGCACGCGCGGCCTCGAGCCCGGCGAGGCGCATCCGCAGCGTCTCGAACTCGCCGCGCCACTGCGCCTCGCTGCGGCCACCCACGATCGCGCCGCTCTCGGCGAGGTCGTTCTCGACCAGCGTCACGACCCCGGCCGCCGCGTCGACCTGGTAGGTGAAGCGGTTGAAGAAGGAGAGGCCGAGGAGTCCGACCTCGATGCGGTCGCTGATCGCGGCGGCCACCTGCTCCGCGCGCGCACTGCCGAGCTCGACGCTGTCGAGCGTCACCACGGGCTGCTCGACGATGCCGTTGGCGGTCGTGAAGGGCAGCGTGCGCGTGCCGGGCCCGACCTCGATGCCCGCCTCCTTCGCGACGCGCGCGGGCACCAGCACGTAGCTGGCGCCGGTGTCGAGCAGGAAGGGAGCGACGGTCTGCCCGTTGATCCGCACCGGCACCACCATCGCGCTGCCCGCACGCTCCACCGGAATCCGGTGCGTGCGCCCGGGGCGCGCGGCGAGCGCGCCTCCGGTGGGCGCGCGGGCGGCGGGCGGGGACTCGTAGGTCTGGACCCGGTTCGGCGCCGGCGCGGCGGCGGCCTCGAGCGCGGCGCCGCGCTGTGCGGCGGGCACCCGGCTCAGGTCCTCGGTGAAGTGGACCCGGCCCTCGGCGTCCGTCCAGCGGTAGATCTCGGCGAGCGCGGGTCCGCCGAGCGGGGCGGCGGCCAGGAGGCCCAGGCACGCGCGGAGGAGGAGGCGCTGCATCGCCGCCGGAATCGGCGCGACGCGCCGCCGCCTTGACCCGCTTCCGTCCGCGCGCCGGGGGCGGCGCGGGGCTACCCGGCGGCCAGCCGCTCCAGATCCGCGAAGAAGGCGCGGATCCGCTGCGCATCGCCGGCGCCGACCCCGGGCACGGCCGCGAGCTGCTCCGGCGAGGCTTCGCGCACCGCCCGCAGCGAGCCGAGCGTGCGCAGGAGCGCGCGCCGCTTGCCGGGGCCGATGCCGGGGATCTCCTGGAGGATCGAGGCCAGGTTCGCGCGCTGGCGCAGGCTGCGCTGGAACTCGATCGCGAAGCGGTGTGCCTCGTCGCGCACGCGCTGCAGGAGGAGCAGGCCCTGCGAGGCCGGCGGCAGGAGCACCGCGTCCTTGCGGCCGGGCAGGTGCAGGCGCTCCGCCTTGAGCCCGCCGCTGCGCTTCACGCGCAGCGCGCGCGCGCTGCCCGGCTCGCCGCCCGCGGCGCTCGCCGGCCCCTCCTCGTCGCGCTCCTTCGAGATCCCGACGACGTCGCAGGCGAGGCCCTGGTCGCGCAGCGCCGCCGCGACCACCGCCACCTGCCCGCGCCCGCCGTCCACGAGGAGGAGGTCGGGGAGCGGCTCGCGCTCGTGCCTCGCGAGCCGGCGCGCCAGCACCTCGCGCAGGCAGGCGAGATCGTCGCCGGCCGCGGCCTCGCGGATCCGGTAGCGCCGCCAGCCGGCCTTGTCGGGGCGGCCGTCCTCGAAGACCACGCGGCTCGCGACGGCGAGCGTGCCGGCGAGGGTCGAGACGTCGTAGCACTCGACCCGGCGCGGGAGGCGGGCGAGGCCGAGCCGCTCCTGGAGCTCCGCCGCGGCCGCCCGGACGCTCGCACGCGCCTCGAGGCGCTGCGCGAGCCGCAGCGTCGCGTTCGCGGCGGCCATCGCGACGAGCTCCGCGCCCGCACCCCGCTGCGGGACGCGCAGCGCCACGCGCCGGCCGGCGCGCTCGGCGAGCAGCTCGGCGAGCGCGCCGGCACCCTCGGGCGCGAGCCCCACCAGCACCTCGCGCGGGGGCACCCGGTCGGGGGTGCCGTAGTACTGGCCGAGGAAGGAGCCGAGCGCCTCGGCGTCGTCGAGCTCGACCCCCGAGAACGACCACGCGTCGTGGCTCGCCACCCGCCCGCCGCGCACCGCGAACCCGTGCAGCTCGAGCTCGCCGCCCTGCCGCGCGAGCGCGAAGACGTCCCGGTCCTTGCCGCGCTCCGACACGATCTGCTGTCGTGCCAGGGTCTTCTCGACCGCGGCGATGCGGTCGCGCAGCCGCCCTGCCTCCTCGAAGCGTTCGGCGGTCGCCGCGGCGGCCATGCGCGTCTGGAGCTCCTTCAGGAGCTGGCCCGAGCGGCCGCGCAGGAAGAGCGCGGTGCCCGCGACCAGCTCCGCGTAGGCCGCCTCCTCCACCCGGCCCACGCAGGGGGCCAGGCAGCGCTTCATCTCGAACTCGATGCAGGGGCGCCCGCGGCGCGCGTAGTCGCGGAAGACCGCGTCGCTGCACGAGCGCAGCGGGAAGATCCGGCGCAGGTTCGAGAGCGCCTCGCGCAGGGCCTGGCTCGAGGTGTAGGGACCGAAGTAGGAGGCGCCGTCCGTGCGGAAGCGGCGCACCGGCGTGAGCCGCGGCCAGCGCTCGCGGGGGTCGAGACGCAGGCCGAGGTACTGCTTGTCGTCGCGCAGGCGGACGTTGAAGGGTGGCCGGTGGCGCTTGATCAGCTCGTTCTCGAGCAGGAGCGCGTCCTTCGCCGACGGGGTCAGCACCACTTCGACGTCCGCGGCCTGCTCGACCATCGCGGGCATCCGCAGGCGTCCGTCACCGCCCGCCCGCAGGTACGAGCGCGCACGCGCCCGCAGGTTCTGCGCCTTGCCGACGTAGAGGACCCGCCCGCGCGCGTTCTTCCAGAGGTACACGCCCGGCCCGGCCGGGAGGGCCGCGACGCGCTCGGCGAGGGCGGCGGAGGGACTCGGGCTGGCTTCGCTCATCGGGCTCGCGTGCTCGCCGGCAGGGTAGCGGGCCGTCCCTCAGCCCCGCGCGATGCGCTCGTCCTCGAGCGCGCGGATCCGGTCGCGCAGCTCGGCGGCGCGCTCGAAGTCGAGCTCCTTGGCGGCCGCCTGCATCTCGCGGCGGAGCCCCGCCAGGAGCTGCGGCAGCTCGTGCGCCGGCAGCTCCGCCGCGGGCCGCTCGCGCACGGTCGGCACCGTCACGTAGTCCTGCTCCCAGATCGACTCGCGCAGGCTCGAGATGCGCTTCTTCACGCTCTGGGGCGTGATCCCGTGGGCGGCGTTGTAGCGCTCCTGGGTGGCGCGGCGGCGCTCGGTCTCCTCGACCGTGCGCCGGATCGAGTCGGTCTGCTGGTCGGCGTAGAGGATGACGGTGCCGTTCACGTTGCGCGCCGCGCGCCCGATCGTCTGGATCAGCGAGCGCGCCGAGCGCAGGAAGCCCTCCTTGTCGGCGTCGAGCACCGCCACCAGCGACACCTCGGGGATGTCGAGGCCCTCGCGCAGCAGGTTGATCCCGACCAGCACGTCGAAGGCGCCCTCGCGCAGCTCGCGGATGATCTCCATGCGCTCGATGGTCTGGATGTCGCTGTGGAGGTAGCGGACCCGGACGCCGGCCTCGCCGTAGTAGTCGGTGAGCTCCTCGGCCATGCGCTTGGTGAGAGTCGTCACGAGCACCCGTTCGCCCGCGGCGACGCGCGCCTGGATCTCGCCGAGCAGGTCGTCGACCTGGCCCGCCGCCGGGCGCAGCTCGACCCGGGGGTCGACGAGGCCGGTCGGGCGGATGATCTGCTCGACCACCACGCCGCGCGCCTGCTCGAGCTCCCAGTCGCCCGGCGTGGCCGAGACGTAGAGCGCCTGGCCGATCCGCTCGTACCACTCGTCGAAGCGCAGCGGGCGGTTGTCGAGCGCGGAGGGCAGCCGGAAGCCGAACTCGACCAGCGTCTCCTTGCGCGCCCGGTCGCCGCGGGACATGCCGCCCACCTGGGGCACGCTGATGTGGCTCTCGTCGAGGACCAGCAGGAAGTCGTCCGGGAAGTAGTCGAAGAGCGTGTAGGGGCGCTGGCCGGCGCTGCGCCCGTCGAGCCAGCGCGAGTAGTTCTCGACCCCGGTGCAGAAGCCCATCGACTCGAGCAGCTCGAGGTCGTAGAGGGTGCGCTGCTCGAGGCGCTGGGCCTCGAGCAGCTTGCCCGCCGCGCGCAGCTCGCCGAGCCGCTCGCGCAGCTCGCCGCGGATCCCTTCGGTCGCGCGGGCCAGGATCGCCTCGGTCGCGACGTAGTGGCTGGCCGGGTAGATGAGGGCCCGGCTCGGCCGCGCCACGACCCGGCCGCGCAGGGGGTCGATCTCCGCGATCGACTCCACCTCGTTGCCGAAGAACTCGATCCGGATCGCGCGCTCGTCCTCGTACTGGGGGAAGACCTCCACCACGTCGCCGCGCACCCGGAAGGTGCCGCGATGGAAGTCGATGTCGTTGCGCTCGTAGAGCATGTCGACGAGCCGCCGCAGGAGGTCGTCCCGGTCGAGGCGCGCGCCGCGCTCCACGTAGGCGTGCATGGAGCCGTAGGTCTCGGGCGCGCCCAGGCCGTAGATGCAGGAGACGCTCGCCACCACCAGCACGTCGCGCCGGGTGAGCAGTGAGTGGGTGGCCGCGTGGCGCAGCTTGTCGATCTCGTCGTTGATCGACGAGTCCTTCTCGATGTACGTGTCGGTCGAGGGGATGTAGGCCTCGGGCTGGTAGTAGTCGTAGTAGGAGACGAAGTACTCGACGGCGTTGTGCGGGAAGAGCCCCTTGAGCTCGGCGTAGAGCTGCGCGGCCAGGGTCTTGTTGGGCGCCATCACGAGCGTCGGGCGCTGCACCTGCTCGACGACGCAGGCCACCGTGAAGGACTTGCCGCTGCCGGTGACCCCGAGCAGCACCTGGTGGCGGTCGCCGCGCCGGATGCCTTCGACGAGCGCGGCGATCGCGGCCGGCTGGTCACCCTGCGGCGTGAACTCGGAAACCAGCCGGAAGCGCCCGCCGGCGTCGATCGCTGCCGCCGGCGCGCTGGCCGTCCGGCGCGGCGGGCGCGGCCGCTTGCCGCCGGCGGGGGTCACGGCGCGCGGCGCCATCGCGCCCCCTCCCGCGTGTCCTCGAGCTCGATCCCCTCGGCGCGCAGGAGGTCGCGGATCCGATCCGCCTCGGCGAAGTCCCGGCGCGCGCGTGCGGCCTCGCGTTCGGCCACCAGCGCGTCGATGCGCGGGTCCTGCTCCTGGCGCGCCGCGCGCGGCGTCTCGCTCGCGAGGCCGAGCCCGAGCACCTCGTCGAACTCGAGGAGCAGCGCGCGCTTCGCCGCCGCCGCGAGCGGGCTGCGCGCCACCGACCAGACCGCCTCGAGCGCCTTCGGCGCGTTCAGGTCGGCGCGGATCGCGGCGCGGAAGCGCGCGCGGGGCTCGGCGAGGGCGGCCGGCTCGGGGGCCGCGCGCTCCTCGCGCACCTCGGCCGCGGCGCCGAGCAGGCGCTGGTAGCCGGTCGCCGCCGCCTCGACCTCGGCAAAGGAGAACTGCTGCTGCTGCCGGTAGTGGGCCTGGAGGAAGAAGTAGCGGTAGGCGAGCGGCGCGATGCCGCGCGCGACCAGGTCGTCGAGCACCAGCGCGTGTCCCTTCGACTTCGAGACCTTCTCCTGGCCGAGGTTCAGGAACTCGTTGTGCATCCAGATCTTCACCCAGGGGTGGACGTCGTAGGCGCACTCGCTCTGGGCGATCTCGTTGCTGTGGTGGACCGGCACATGGTCGATCCCGCCGGTGTGGATGTCGAAGGGAATCCCGAGGTAGCGGATGCTCATCGCCGAGCACTCGAGGTGCCAGCCGGGGAAGCCGCGGCCCCAGGGCGAGTCCCACTCCTGCTGCCGGCGCACGCCCGGGGCGGCGAACTTCCAGAGCGCGAAGTCGGCGGGGTGGCGCTTGCCGGGGACGTCGCCGATCCGGGCGCCCGCCTCCTGGCCGGCCAGGTCGAGGCGCGCAAACTCGGCGTAGCGCGGGAACTTCGCGGTGTCGAAGTAGAGCCCGTCCTCGATCCGGTAGGTGAAGCCGCGCTCCTCGAGGCGCCGGGCCAGGGCGATCTGCTCCGCGATGTGCTCGCTGGCCTTGCAGTACACCTCCGCCTCGAGGCAGCGGAGCCGGCGGCGGTCCCGCAGCCACTGCTCGGTGTACTCCGCCGCGATCTCGGCGGCGCTGCGCCCCGCGCGCGCCGCGGCGCGCTCCATCTTGTCCTCACCGGCGTCGGCGTCGTCGCTCAGGTGGCCGACGTCGGTGATGTTGATCACGTGGGTGACGCGCAGGCCCTCGGCCAGGAGCGCGCGCTTGAGCAGGTCCGCGAAGAGCACCGAGCGCAGGTTCCCGAGGTGCTGGGGGGCGTAGACGGTCGGGCCGCAGGTGTAGACGCGGGCGTGGCCGGGCTCGATCGGCTCGAAGCGCTGCTCGAGGCGGGTGCGGGTGTCGAAGAGGACCAGCCCGCTCATCGCGCGCGGTCGCTGCCCTCGAGCAGCACCACCGCCTGGGCCGCGATCCCCTCGCCGCGGCCGATCGCGCCGAGCGCGTCGGTGCTGGTGATCTTCACGTTGACGCGTTCGCCCGGGACGTCGAGCTGCTTCGCGAGGGCCTCGGTGATCGCCTTGCGATGCGGGCCGAGGCGGGGCTCCTGGGCGATCACGGTCGTGTCGAGGTTGCCGACCGTGAAGCCACGCTCGCGGACCCGCGCCACGACCCGCGCGAGCAGGTCGCTGCTCGGGACGTCGCGCAGGCGCTCGTCTTCGGAGGGGAACCAGAGGCCGAGGTCGCCCTCGCCGAGGGCCCCGAGCAGGGCGCTCGCGACCGCGTGCAGGAGCACGTCCCCGTCCGAGTGGCCTTCGAGGCCACGCTCGTGGGGGACCTCGACCCCGCCCAGCCAGAGCGGCCGGCCCTCGGCCAGCCGGTGTGCGTCGAAGCCCTGCCCTACCCGGATCGTCATCGCTGCCTCCAGATTGCCTCGGCCAGCGCCACGTCCTCCGGCCAGGTGATCTTCAGGTTGCCCGGGTCGCCCTCGACGATCTCGACCGGCGCGCCGAGCCGCTCGACGAGCTGCGCGTCGTCGGTGGCGACGAAGCCCTCCGCCTCGGCCTTCGCGAGCGCCTCGCGCAGGAGGGCCGCGCGGAAGACCTGGGGTGTCTGGGCGGCCCAGCAGTCGGCGCGCGGGAGCGTCTCCGTGACGCGCCCCGCCCGCGCCCGCTTGAGGGTGTCGCGCACCGGGACGGCGAGCAGCGCCGCTCCCGTGCGCGCCGCCGCGGCGATCACCCGGCCCACGTCCTCCGGCCGCACGAGCGGGCGCGCCGCGTCGTGGACCGCGACCAGGTCCACGCCGTCGGGGAGCGCCGCGAGCCCGGCGCGCATCGAGTCCTGCCGCTCGGCGCCGCCCGCCACCGGCGGGGCGAGCCGGCCGTCGCCTGCGAGCCCGAGCGCGGCGAACCGGGCCAGGTCCGCCGCCGGCAGGACCGGGACGATCCGCTCCACCTCGGGGCGGGCCGCCAGCGCTTCGATGGCGCGCACCACCAGGGGCCGGCCCGCGAGCGGGAGGAAGGCCTTCGGAACGGAGGCGCCGAGCCGTTCGCCGCGACCCGCGGCCAGCACCAGAGCCGCGACGCGCATGGCGGCGCAAGGTAGCGGATTGCTTGAAGGCGCGGGCGGCCGGGCTACCGTGCGGTGCGCGCGGGGGAGGGATTCCATGCGACGAGCGATCGCGACCTGGCGGGTCGCCTGCCAGGTCGCGGCGGCCTGGGTCGCTGCGGGGGGACTCGCCGTCCTCGGCGGGAGCGCCACCGCCCAGGGGCCGCCCGCCCCGCCGGCGAGCCCGCCGGCCGCCGCCGCAGGCGCCCTTCCCACGGTCGTGAACGGCGAGCTGCACGTCGGTCTCAACCAGTCCGTGCGGCTCGCGATCCGCAACAACCTCGACGTCGAGCTCGTGACGATCGGCCCGCTGATCGCGCAGAAGGAGCTCGGGGCGGCGTGGGGCGCCTACGATCCACAGATCTTCGGCGAGGGCGGGTACGCCGACATCGAGACGCCGACGGCGTCCGAGCTGCTCACCGCCGGCGTCCTGAAGCAGGCCACCTGGGACGGCGAAGCAGGCCTCCAGGGCCTGGTCCCGTGGCTCGGCGGAGCCTACTCGGTCTCCTACGGTGGATCCGAGCTCAAGACGAACTCCTCGATCGAGACGCTCTCCCCCAACTTCGGCGCCGACTTCCTCGCCACCCTGCGCGTCCCCCTGCTGCGCGGTCTGTTCTGGAGCGAGCCGTGGACGGCGGTGCGACTCGCCCGGATCGGCGTCGACGCCTCGATCGAGCAGTTCCGCACCGACCTGATGAACATCGTCCGCGCGACCGAGGACGCGTACTGGACCCTGATCGCGGCCCGCGAAGGGCGGCGGGTGGCGCAGAAGAGCCTCGAGACCGCCCAGGCCCTGCTCGAGCAGACCGAGGCGCAGTACGAGGTCGGTGTCGTCTCGAAGGTCGAGGTGGTCCAGGCGGAAGCGGGCGTCGCCGATCGCGAGTTCAACCTGATCACCCTCGACGCGGCCGAGCGCTCGGCTCGCGACGCCTTCATCGACGTCGTGCTCGGGCCCTACCTCGCGCCCGACAGCGAGATCACCGTCGATCTCGCGGACCCGCCCGAGGAGGTCCCGGTTCGCGAGGTGGATCCCGAGGCCGCGACGGAGCGAGCCTTCGCCAACCGGCCGGAGGTCGCGCTCGCCCGCAAGGTCATCGAGCAGCGCGAAGTCCAGATGAAGTTCGCGAGCAACCAGCGTCTGCCCCAGCTCGACGTCGAGAGCAGCTACGGCAATACCGGTCTGGCCGGCAGCCTGAACGAAGACTGCGGGCTGATCGGGCCCTGTAGCGTACGGCCCGGGATCCCGTCCCGGTGGCGCAGCGCCGACAACGACTTCTTCGGCGAGGACGCCGCCGAGAGCTTCACCGTGCGCGGGATCGTCACGATCCCGATCGGCAACGTGCGGGCCCGCAACGACTACGACCAGGCGAAGCTCGAGCTGCGCCGCGCGCGGCTCCAGCTCGAGCGCCTCGAGCAGTCGATCGTGAGCGACATCCGGCGTGCGGCGCGCAACCTGCGCGCGGCTCTCGAAGGCATCGAGGCCGCCGAGCGCGGCGTCGCCGCGGCCGAGGAGCAGCTCCGGGCCGAGCGGGTGCGGCTCGAGTACGGCGAGTCGACCCCCTTCGACGTGCTCCAGCGCGAGGAGGACCTGGTGACCGCCGAGAACCAGCGGATCCTCGCGCAGCGCGTGTACCACAACGCCATCACCGAGCTCGAGCGCGCACAGGGCACGATCCTCGAGCGCAATGCCATCGTCATCGATGACCACGGAGCGCTGCGCTAGCATGCGCGCGCTCTAGAGGGGGGCGGAGCCGCCGTGGGTCTCTTCGACCGGGGCAAGGACCGAGGGAAGGACACCCCGCTGGCCGACCCGCCGCGGAGCGGGCCGCCGGGCGGCGGGCCTGCGAAGGGCGGGCCGCCGAGAGAGGGGGCACCGGCGGGGGAGCCGGCCGCGGCGCCCCGGACGCCGCCTCCCCCCGCGCGCGCGTCCGCCCCCTCGCCGCCCGTGGCCGAGGGGAGCCGGCCCGCAGCCGGTCCGCAGCCGCAACCGCAGACGAAGCCGTCGTACGCGACTCCGGTCGCAGGGGGAACCATGGCGAACATCGGCAAGTCGATCTCCCTCAAGGGTGATCTCAGCGGAAACGAGGATCTGACCATCGAGGGCCACGTCGAGGGACGGGTCGATCTGCCCAACAACCTGCTGACGATCGGCGCCAACGGCAGCGTGAGCGCCGAGGTGCACGCGAAGACCGTGGTGGTGGTGGGCAAGGTGACCGGCAACGTGAGCGCCACCGAGCGCATCGAGATCCAGGCCACCGGGCTCGTGAACGGCGACGTGAGCGCCCCGCGCCTGGTGGTGGCCGAAGGCGCCGTCGTGAACGGCTCGATCGAGATGGGCGTGAAGAAGGGCGCGGCCCCGACCGCGGTCCCCTCGCCCGGCGCCTCGGTCGCCCCGATCGGCGAGAAGAAGGCGCTGCCCTAGCGAGCCCGCCGCTAGTTCGCCCGCGCCGCCTTTGCGCGCTTCCCGCCGCCCGGCTTCGCCTTGCCGGCCTTCGGGTCGCGTTGGCTGCGCCAGCGCTCCATCAGCAGCATCACCGGCGACGCGATGTACACCGTCGAGTAGCAGCCTACGATGATCCCGATCCCCATCGTCGCGGTGAAGGGGAAGACCACCGGGCCGGCGAAGGCCAGCAGGGCGATCACCGAGAGCATCGTCAGCAACGAGGTCAGGATCGTCCGCGAGAGCGTCAGGTTCACCGCGCGATTCGTGACCTCGACGATGTCGTGGGTGGTGTGGGTCGAGATCATCTCGCGGATGCGGTCGAAGATCACGATCGTGTCGTTGATGCTGTAGCCGATGATCGCGAGCAGCGCGGCCAGGACCTGCAGGTCGAAGGTCTGGCCGAGGAGCTGCCAGATCGACGCCGTCACGAGCACGTCGTGGATCAGCGCCACCACGCCGCCCGGCGCGAACTGCAGGTTGAAGCGCAGGCCCACGTAGAGCAGGATCAGGACCCCCGAGATCAGCATCGCCTGGGTGCCGTCGCGGCGCAGCTCCGCGCCCACCTTGGGGCCCACGAACTCGACGCGCTCCACCTCGACCGGGCCCACCTGTTCGGCGAGCGCGGCCTGGATGCGGTCGGCGATCTGCCCCTGCTTCTCCTCCTCCTCGGCCTTGCTCGCGAAGTTGATCGTGAAGGCCTCGCGGCCACCCTCGGTGACCCGCACCACGGTGGGCTCGGCGACGCCGACCGACTCCACCGCGTCGCGCACGGCTCCCGTGTCCTCGACCTTCTGCTCGAAGCGCACCTGCATCTCGGTGCCGCCCGCGAAGTCGATGCCCCAGCGCACGCCCTGGATCAGCGCCGAGGCGAGGCCGGCCAGGATGATCAGCACCGACACGGTGACGGCGAGCCGGGCCTTGCCGAGGAAGTCGATCTTCGTGTCCGGCGGGATGATCTGGGTGGGCACGTTCGGTTTCCTCAGATCGACAGGGCCTGCACGGGCCGGTTGCCGGGATAGAGCTCGAAGAGCAGGCGCGGGATCACGATCGACGTGAACACGCTGGTCAGGATGCCGATCGAGAGCGAGACCGCGAAGCCCTTGATCGGCCCGGTGCCGTACTGGTAGAGCACCAGCGCCACGAGCAGCGTCGTGATCTGCGCGTCGAGGATCGTCCAGAGCGCCTTGTTGAAGCCGGTGCGGATCGCCGCGCGGGGCGACTTGCCGACCGCCAGCTCCTCGCGGATGCGCTCGTAGATGATGACGTTGGCGTCGATCGCCATGCCGAGGGTCAGCACGAGCCCCGCGATGCCCGGCATCGTGAGCGTGGCGCGCGCCATCGACATGATCCCGATCAGCATGATCAGGTTCGCGAGCAGCGCGATCGTCGCGTAGACGCCCGCCAGCTTGTAGTACCAGCACGCGAAGGCCGCGACCAGCACCATGCCCATGATCGAGGCGTTGACGCCGCGCCGGATCGACTCGGCGCCGAGCGCCGGGCCGACCGTGCGCTCCTCCTCGATCTGGACCGGGATCGGCAGCGAGCCGGCGCGCAGGATCACCGCGAGGTCGGCCGCGTCCTGCGACGAGAAGCGGCCGTGGATGAAGCCGCGGCCACCACCGATCCGGGTCTGGAGGGAGGGCGCGCTGTAGACCTGCCCGTCGAGCAGGATCGCGAGCTGCTTGCCCACGTTGTCGCCGGTGAGCTTCGCGAAGCGGCGGGCGCCCTCGGAGTTGAAGGCGAAGTTCACGATCCAGCCGTAGCGGTTGTCGAGGCTCGAGCGGGCGTCGGTCAGGAAGTCGCCCGTCAGGTCCGGCGCCTTGGGGACCAGGTAGGCGGCCAGGATGCGCCGGTCCTCGGGCTTCTGCCCGGGCAGCCCGCGCTCGCGCTCGAAGACGATCTCGGTGTCGGGCGGGAGCCCGTCCGGGTGCTTCTTGCGCAGCAACTCCTCGTTCTCCGCGCGGTCGAGGACCAGCTTGAACTCGAGGAAGCCGGTCTGGCGCAGCAGGCCCCGGGCCTGCTCGCGGTCGAGCTGGCCGCCGGGGATCTGGATCAGCACCCGGTCGGAGCCCTGGCGCGTCACCACCGACTCCTGGACGCCCTGGATCGGATCGTCGACGCGGCGGCGCAGCACCTCGAGCACCTGCTGGATCCCGCGCTCGCGGACTTCGGCCTGCCACTGCGGCGTGAGCTCGAAGCGGAGCGCCTGCCCCTCGGCCCCGACCTCGTGCAGGACGCGGGTCTCGGAGGCGGCGGCGCGGATCGCCTCCAGGTCCTCGGGCTTCGCCGCCTCGATCACGAGCTGCTGCCCGTCGACCGCGATCCGGGCCGGCTCGACCTTCTTCTCCTCGAGCTCCTCGCGGATCCCCCCGCGCATCACGTCGAGCTCGTGCTCGATCGCGACGTCGAGGTCCGGTCCGAGCACCCAGTGGATGCCGCCCTGGAGGTCGAGTCCGAGGCGCATCACGTCGTCGGGCAGGAAGGGCGTCGCCTTGCGCGTCTCGGCCGATACGAAGTTCGCCACCGTGTACCAGCCGCACAGCAGGAGCGCCGCAACGACCCCGATCACCCGCCAGCGCATGCTGCTCACTCGCCCTCGCCTCCCTTGCTCTTCTCGAGCACGCGCTCGATCCCGCGGCGCTCCACCTTGAGGCGGACGCGCTCCTTGCCGGCCATCCCCACCTCGACGGTGAGCACCTCGTCGGACTCGCCGACCACGGTCCCGTGGATGCCGCCCGTCGTGACGACCCGGTCGCCGCGGCCGACGGCCTTCAGCATCTGCTCGTGCTCGCGCTGACGCTTCTGCTGGGGGCGGATCAGGAGCAGGTAGAAGATCCCGAAGATGAGCACCATCGGCATCAGGAACCCGAACGGCGACGGCGCGCCGGGCGTGGCGCCCTCCGCCTGGAGGACGATCGCCAGGGCAAGCGCGTTCACGAGGACCCTCCTCTCGCGCCGGCGTGGGCGGCCCCGATCGCCTGGACCGGGACGACCCGCGCGCCGGGATAGAAGCGCCCGAGGATGGCGCGATAGCCGGCGCCGCGCTCGGCCATCGCGCGGGCGCCCCACTGGCTCATCCCGACCCCGTGGCCCCGGCCGGAGCCGACGAAGACGACCCCGTCGGGGGCGGGGCGGAGCTCGAAGAGCGTGCTGCGCAGGCGGCGCTCGCCGAGCGCCCGGCGCAGGTCGGCGGCCGTCACCTCGGCGCCGCCCGCTGAGCCGTGGAGCCGCAGTGAGGCGCAGCGGCCGCTCGGGGTCCGTCCGGCGATCTCGATCCGTTCGAGCCGTCCGACATCGGCGCCGAGCGCCGCTGCCGCCGCCGCCAGCTCGTCGCTCGAGACCCGCGCGCGCCAGTAGGTGTCCGGCGAGACCTCCTCGCCCTCGACCGCCACGCTCTCGAGGTACGGGAGCGGGCGGCCCCAGACCTCGGCCGCGCTCGCGGTCCGCCCGCCCGCCGTGGCGTGGAAAGCCGCCAGGATCAGCTCGCCGTTCCAGGCCAGGACCAGGCCGCGCGTCGCGCGGACCGCGCGCCAGGCGGCCTCGCTCTCGCCGGCGAGGCCGAGGTAGACCTGCCCGCGGGTGTCCGCCTCGACGTCCCATCCGTGGGCCCCCGCCTGCGCGCGCCGGTGGAGCGCGTAGGTCCGGATCGCGACGGCCTGGGCCTCGAGCACGGCCTCGCCCCAGCTCTCGTGCACCTCGCCGAGCAGGGTCCCGGCGACGTAGGCCTCGAGCGCGAGCTCGTTCAGGACGCGCAGCCTGCCGCCCGGCTGCGGGGCGATCTCGACCACGCCCCGGTAGGGGCGCCCCTCGACCTGGTGCGGGCCCGGGCCGGGGAGCCGGAGGGCCCTGCCCGCCTCGACCCGCCGCTCGCGCCCGCCCTCGGGCTGCACGCTCACGCTGCGCACCCCGTCGAGCAGGAGCACGCGGATCGAGGCGTCCTCGGCCCGCGCCGGTCCGGCGAGCAGGGCCAGCAGGAGGGCCGCGCCGATCGGCCTCATCCGGCGTCGCGCGCCAGCGCCTCGGCCTTTCCGGTCTCCTCCCAGGGGAACCCCTGGTCCTCGCGCCCGAAGTGGCCGTGATACGACGTGGCCCGGTAGATCGGCCGGAGCAGCCGCAGGCCGTCGACGATGCCCTTGGGCGTCAGGTCGAAGTGCTTGCGCACGAGGCGCTCGAGCGCGCCGGCCTCGAGCCGGCTCGTGCCGAAGGTGTCGACCCGGATCGAGACCGGCTCGGCAACTCCGATCGCATACGCGAGCTGCACCTCGCAGCGGCTCGCGACGCCCCCCGCGACGAGGTTCTTGGCGACCCAGCGCGCGGCATACGCGGCGCTGCGGTCGACCTTGGTCGGGTCCTTGCCCGAGAAGGCGCCCCCGCCGTGGCGGCCCATCCCGCCGTAGGTGTCGACGATGATCTTGCGCCCGGTGAGGCCGGCGTCGCCCATCGGGCCGCCGATCACGAAGCGGCCGGTCGGGTTCACGTGGAACACCGTCTTGTCGTCGACGAGGGTGCCGGGGAGCGCCGCGCGGATCACCTCGTCGATCAGGGTCTTGCGCAGCTTGTCGTAGCCGACGTCGGGGTCGTGCTGGGTCGAGAGCACCACGGCGTCGATCCGGCCGGGCCGGCCGTCGCTGCCGTACTCGACCGTCACCTGGGACTTCGCGTCGGGCCGCAGCCACCCGATCGTGCCGGCCTCGAAGTGCTGGCGCTGCATCTCCATGATCCGGTGTGCGAGCCGGATCGGGGCCGGCATCAGCTCCGGCGTCTCGTCGCAGGCGTAGCCGAACATCATCCCCTGGTCGCCGGCGCCCTGCTCCTTGTGCAGGCCCTCGCCCTCGTCGACGCCCTGGGCGATGTCGGGCGACTGCTGGCCGAGGGCGACCAGCACGCCGCAGGTGTCGGCGTCGAAGCCCATCCGCGAGTCCGTGTACCCGATGTCGCGCACGACCGCGCGTGCCAGGTGCTCGTACTCGACCCGGGCGCGGGTCGTCACCTCCCCGGCGAGCACGATGAAGCCGGTCTTGGCGAGCGTCTCGCACGCGACCCGGGAGGTGGGGGCCTGCTCCAGGATCGCGTCCAGGACGGCGTCCGAGATCTGGTCGCACATCTTGTCGGGATGGCCCATCGAGACCGACTCGGAGGTGAAGAGCGAGCGGGGCATGGAAGGCCTCCGGAAACGTGGGAGCGCGGCATTCTACGGGACCGCGGCCGGACCCTCAAACCGCCTCGAGCTCGTCCGGGAAGCGCCGCCGCATCTCCTTGCGCAGGCGGTCGGCCACCTCGGCGGCCGTCCGCAGGCCCAGCACCTCGCCGGCGAGGGCCTCGGCCTCCGGCCACCCGGTGCCGCGCAGGATCCGCTTCACGAGCGGGATCGAGGCCGCGTTCATCGAGAGCTCGTCCACGCCGAGGCCGACCAGGACCAGCGTGTAGAGCGCGGCGCCCGCCATCTCGCCGCACACCCCCATCGGCCGGCCGGCCGCGTGGGCGACCTCGACCGCGCGGCGGATCGCGCGCAGCACGGCGGGATGCCCGGCGTCGTAGAGATAGGCGACCGCCTCGTTGGCCCGGTCCACGGCGAGGGTGTACTGGGTGAGGTCGTTGGTGCCGATCGAGAAGAACTGCACCTCGGAGGCCAGCAGGTCGACGAGGGCGGCGGCGGCGGGCGTCTCGACGACCACCCCGAGCTCGACGGCCGCCACCGCCCGGCCCTCGGCCTCGAGGCCGCTGCGCAGGTCGGCGAGCCGCTCGCGGATCGCGACGACCTCCTCGACTCCCGACACCAGCGGGAGCAGGATCCGCAGCCGCCCGGCCGGGCTCGCGCGCAGGAGCGCGCGGAGCTGCACGTCGTAGAGGCCCGCGTGCCCCTGCGCGAGGCGCACGCCGCGCAGGCCGAGGGCAGGGTTCGCCTCGCTGCGCCGGGCGCCCGCGCCTGGGAGCTTGTCGCCGCCCAGGTCGACGGTGCGGATCGTGGCGGGATGCGGGGCCGTGCCTGCCAGGAGGGTGCGGTAGTGACGCTCCTGCTCGGCCTCGCCGGGAGCGTCGCTGCGGTTCAGGAACAGGAACTCGGTGCGGAAGAGACCGACGCCCTCCGCACCGTGCCGGCGCAGCCCCGCGAGCTCGTCGACGCTCTCGAGGTTCGCCCGCAGCGCCACCGGCCGGCCGTCGCGCGTCTCGGCAGGGAGGTCGGCGCCCCGCAGCAGGGCGCAGGCGCGCTGGCGCTCGGCGCGCGCGCGCTCCAGGTAGGCGCGCACGGCCGCCTCGGGCGGACGCACCAGCACGCGCCCGCTCCGCCCGTCGACCACGAGCCGGTCGCCCTCCCCGATCGCCCCGGTGGCATCGCCGAGGCCCACCACGCCGGGCAGTCCCAGGGAGCGGGCGAGAATCGCCGCGTGCGAGGCGTGCCCGCCCCCGCCGGTCGCGAAGCCGACCACGTGGCGGCGGTCGAGCTCGACGATCTCGGCGGCCGAGAGGTCCTCGGCGACCAGCACGGTGGGCTCGCAGAGGCGGCCGACGCCGGCCGGCTCCCGGCCGAGCAGGCTCAGCAGGAGCTGGCGCACGGCGAACTCGACGTCCTCGCGCCGCTCGCGCAGATAGGGGTCGTGCATCGCGTCGAAGAGGCCCAGGAGCCGGTCGCCCTGGCGGCGCAGCGCGAGCTCCGCGTTGACCCCGCCCTCCCGGATGCCGCGGGCGACGTCGTCGAGGAACTGGCGGTCCTCGAGCATCAGGAGCTGGCTCCGGAAGACGGCGTCGACCAGCTCGATGCCCGCCGCCGCACGCTGGATCGAGGCGAGCCTCCCCTGCGCGTGGGCGGCGGCGCGCAGCAGCCGCTCGACCTCGGCCGCCCGCTCGTGCTCCGCCAGGCGCCGCTCCGGGATCGCCAGCGTCTCGCGCTCGAGGACCCGTGCCCGGCCGATCGCGATTCCGGGGGACGCCGCGACGCCGTCGAGGATCGTCGTGTCCGGCCCGGACGCCATCGCGTGGGGTCCTCCTACCCGCGTGCCCTCTCTGGCTCGGGCTCGCTCGCCTCTTCGAGCAGATGGCCGAGCGCGGCGATCGCCTCGGGCGCATCGGCGCCCACGGCCCGCACCCGCAGGCGGGTCCCGCGGGTCGCGCCGAGCGAGAGCAACGAGAGCACGCTGCGCCCGCTCACCCACTCGTCCTCGCCGCCGCTGCGCGCCACCTGGATGTCGGCGGCAAAGCGCGTCGCGAGCGCAACGAAGCGGCCAGCGGGCCGGGCGTGCAGCCCGAGCTCCCGGCGGACCGTGAACTCGCCCTCGCAGGCCACCGCGTTCACCGCTTCCCTTCCGGCAGGATCTCGCTCGCGACCCGGATGTTGCGCTGGCCGTAGTCCTTGATGAACGCGGCGAGCTCCTCGAGGGGCTTCCTCTCCGTCATGGTCGCGAGCTTGATCAGCATCGGGAGGTTCAGCCCCGTCACCACCTCGACCCGGTGCTCGCCCAGGAACGAGAGGCTGATGTTCGAGGGCGTGCCCCCGAACATGTCGGTGAGCACGAGGACGCCTTCGCCTGCGTCGGCGCGGCGCAGCGCCTGCTGGATCGCCTCGCGCATCTCGTCGGCCGACTGCTTCGGGTCGATCGAGACCGCCTGCACCGGCGGCGCGTCCGGGACGATCAGCCGCAGCGCCTGGAGGAACTCCTCACCGAGTCTGTAGTGTGTCACGATCACCACGCCCGTCATCCCGCTTCCTTCCCGACGTCCCGATGTTGCACGTTCACCTCGCGCCCGCCTTCGCGCAGCAGCTCGCCGAGCGCATCCGCAACCGCCACCGAGCGGTGGCGGCCACCGGTGCAGCCGATCCCGACCGTGAGATAGGCCTTGCCCTCGGCATCGTAGAGCCCGAGCGAGTAGGCGAGGAAGTCGCGCAGCCGGCCGATCAGCTCACGGGTGCGCGCATCCTCGAGGACGAACTTCGCGACCTCGCCGTCGAGTCCGGTGAGCGGGCGCAGCGCCGGCTCGAAGTGCGGGTTGCGCAGGAAGCGCACGTCGAAGAGCAGCTCCGCCGAGGGGGGTACGCCGTAGCGGTAGCCGAAGGAGAGCAGGTTCACGACCGAACGCCGCTGGGCGCCGGTCGCGAGCCGGACCACGGCCTCGCGGAGCTGGTGGATGTTGAGCTGTGAGGTGTCGAGGGTCCAGTCTGCGAGTCGGGCGACGTCCTCGAGCAGCGCGCGCTCGCGTGCGATGCCCTGCTCGACGGTCCCGCCGGGCGCGAGCGGGTGGACCCGCCGCGTCTCGCGATAGCGGTTCACGAGCACCTCGTCGGCGCAGTCGAGGAACAGCACCTCGACGCGCGCGCCGGTTGCGCGGATCGCCTCGACCACGTCCGGGAAGCCCTTCAGGAACGCCGCCTCGCGGGCGTCGAGCGCGAGCGCGATGTCGCGGATCGGCGGGCTCGCCTTCGCGCACAGGTCCACGAACTGCGCGATCAGCTGCGGCGGGAGGTTGTCGACCCCGTAGAAGCCGAGATCCTCGAGCGCGCCCATCGCGGTGCTCCGCCCGCTGCCGGAGAGGCCGCTCACGAACACGATCCGCGGGCTCACGCGTCCTCCCCGCGCAGGCGCGCGTCCAGCCGGCCGGCGGCGCTGCGCCCGGAGCGCCGGAGGCAGTGGTCGCGTACCGCCACCTCGACGAGCGTCGCCAGGCTGCCGGCCGGCCTCGCCGGAAGCCGCAGGGCGGGCAACGCCACGCCCTCCCAGGTCTCGACGGGCCGCTCGAGCCCCACCCGCTCCACCTCGAGGTCGGGCCGCCACGCCTCGAGCCGGCACACCAGGGCGACCTCGGTCCGATCGCGGACCGAGTCCGGCCCGAACAGATCGGGGACGAACACGATGCCGATGCCGCGCAGCTCCATGTGGTGTCGGATCAGCTCCGGCGTCTCCCCGATCAGGGGGCCGTCACCCTCGCGGCGCAGGACCACGACGTCGTCGGCCACCAGCCGGTGGCCCCGGCGCACCAGCTCGAGAGCGCACTCGCTCTTGCCGATCCCGCTCGGTCCGAGGAGCAGCACGCCGATCCCTTCGACGTCGACGAGCGCTCCGTGGACCCGCGCCGTCACGAGCGCCCCGGGCTCAGAACTTCGCGTCCTCTTCCTCGATCGCGCGGAACACCTCGTCGCGGGTCTCGGCCTCGAGGAGCCGCTTGCGGAACGCCGCGTCGCGGAAGAACCGGGAGATGCGGGCCAGGGCCTTCAGGTGCTGCCCCCCGGAGTGCTCGGGCACCACCAGCAGGAAGAAGAGGTGGGTCGCCTGGCCGTCGATCGACTCGAAGTCCACCCCCGCCCGGCTGCGGGCGAAGGAGGCCAGGAGCCGCGAGATGCCGGGGAGCTTTCCGTGCGGGATCGCGACCGCCTCGCCGATCCCGGTGCTCTGGAGCTTCTCGCGCTCGATCAGCACCTCGACCAGGCGCTCCTCGCCCACCTCGCGCTCGGCGTTCGCGAGCGCGTGGGCCATCTGGCCCAACACCTCGCGCTTGGCGCCCGGAACGAGGTCGAGGATCACGGCGTCGCGCACCAGGATGTCGGTGATCTTCATGGACGCCCCCGGGTCCGGCGGCAGGCTAGCCGACCCGCCTCCGCTTCGTCGAGGAGAGGATGTTCATCGCCTCCCGGTACTTGGTGACCGTGCGCCGGGCGATGTCGATGTTGCCGGTGCGCAGCATCTCGGCGATGCGCTGGTCCGAGAGCGGGCGGCGCGGGTCCTCGGCCGTGATGATGCGGCGGATCTTCTCCTTCACGCTCTCGCTCGCGATCGCGTCGCCGTCGACGCGGTTGATGCTCGAGTTGAAGAAGAACTTGAGCTCGAAGATGCCCTGCGGCGTGTAGGCGTACTTGTTGGTGGTCACCCGGCTCACCGTGGACTCGTGCATGCCGATGTCCTCGGCGACGTCGCGCAGGTTCAGGGGCTTCAGGTACTGCACGCCGCGCTCGAAGAACTCGCGCTGGTGCTTGATGATGCTGGTCATCACCTTGTAGATGGTGCGCTGCCGCTGGTGGATCGACTTGATCAGCCAGAGCGCCGAGCGGACCTTGTCCTGCACGTAGTCGCGGGTGTCCTTGGCCACACCCTCGCCCCCGCGCGCCAGCACGTCGCGGTAGAGCTGGTTGATTTTGAGCTTGGGCAGGCCGTCCTCGTTGAGCACCACGTGGAGGTCGTCCCCGACCTTGTACACGTAGATGTCGGGGATGATGTAGATGGGATCCTCGCCGCCGAAGGGCCGGCCCGGCCGCGGCTCGAGGCGCCCGACGACGCGGCCGGCCGCGGCCACCTCCTCGATGGAGACGGCGAGCGCGCGGGCGATGCCCCGGAAGTCGCGGCGCTGGAGCGCGTCGAGGTGGTCGGCCACCAGCGTCCGCGCGAGCGGATCCCCGACCCCGAGCGTGTCGATCTGGAGCAGCAGGCACTCGCGCAGGTCGCGGGCCGCGACCCCGGTCGGATCGAAGAGCTGGACCTTGCGGAGCGCGCTCTCGGCCACCTCGACGCCGACCCGGCTGGCGCGCGCCACCTCCTCGAGGTCGGCGCGCAGGTAGCCGTCGTCGTCGAGGTTGCCGATGATGACCTGGGCCGCGGCGCGCTCCGCCTCGCCGAACTCCGAGAGCTGGAGCTGCCAGTCGAGGTGCTCGGCGAGCGTCTCGCGCCGGGTGAGCGTGCCCTCCAGTGAACGGCGCTCGTCGTCCTCGCGCAGCTCGCCCTGGAAGCCGGTCTGCGGATAGGCCTCCGCGTAGCTCTGCCAGTCGATGTCGGCGATCTTGTCCGCGTCGCTCGCTTCGCGGTGCTCGGAGACCTCGTCGGAGTGCGCCTCGGTCTCGGCCACCGGCGCTTCGGCCTCGTGGCTGTCCGCCTGCACCTCGCGGGGCAGGTCCTCGTCGAGGTCCTCGGAGACCTCGAGCACGGGGTTCTCCTGGAGCTCCTGGGTGACCACGTCGGCCAGCTCGAGCCGCGAGAGCTGCAGCAGCTTGATCGCCTGCTGCAGCTGGGGCGTCATCACCAGCTGCTGGCTCAGGCGGAGCTGTTGCTTGATCTCGATCGCCATCGGTCCCCGCCGCTAGCCGAGCTGGAAGTTCTGGCCGAGGTAGATCTCGCGCACCGTCGGGTCCGCCGCGATCTCGCTCGGCTTCCCTTCGCGCAGGATCGACCCGTCCTTGATGATGTAGGCGCGGTCGCAGATCGAGAGCGTCTCGCGCACGTTGTGGTCGGTGACCACGATCCCGATCCCGCGCAGCTTCAGGTGCTCGATCACCTTCTGGATCTCGATCACCGCGATCGGGTCGATGCCCGAGAAGGGCTCGTCGAGCAGCATGTACTTGGGGTCGAGCACCAGCGCGCGCGCGACCTCGACGCGCCGGCGCTCGCCACCCGAGAGCGAGCCGCCGCGCAGGTGCGCCTTGCCACCGAGGCCCAGCTCCTGGAGCAGCTCGTGCAAGCGCTCGCGGCGCAGCGCGCGATTCGGCTCGACCGTCTCGAGGATCGCGTTCACGTTGTCCGCCACCGACAGGCGCCGGAAGATCGAGGGCTCCTGTGGCAGGTAGGTGAGGCCGAGCCGCGCGCGGCGGAACATCGGCAGGTCCGTGATCTCGCGCTCGCCGAGGAAGACGCGCCCGGCGCTCGGCCGCACGCCGCCGACGATCAGGTTGAAGGTGGTGGTCTTGCCGGCCCCGTTGGGTCCGAGCAGTCCGACGATCTCGCCGGGCGCGACCTGGAGGTCGATCCCGCACACGACCTCGCGGTCGCCGTAGCGCTTGCGCAGCCCGCGCGCGGCGAGCGCCGGACGGCTCAAGGGGTGGTCTCCACCGGCCGCGCCTCGGCGCTGGCCCCGGGTGCGGCCTTCTTCTCCTCGGGCGCCACGTTCACCGTCGCCCCGCCCTTCACGCGGATGCGATCCTCGGCGAACAGGATCTCGATCGTCTTGCCGCTCACCCGGTTCGCCCCGTCGCGGAGCAGGGCGTTGCCCGAGCACTCGAGCTGCTGCTTGGCCGGGAAGTAGGTGGCGGTCGCGCACGAGAGCTCGCGCTTCTCCTGCCGGACCCGGACGTGGCCGCGCGCGACGAGCCGTTCGGGCTCGCTTGCCTGCGGCGCGTAATGGGCCTCGAGCCGGTCCGACTGCACCCGGAGCCCGCCCTGGTCCACGTTCACCTTCTGGTTGAAGACGAGCCGGCGGCTCCCGTCCGGCTCCTCGATCGCCTCGAGCTCCTCGGCGGTGATCGAGAGGGGCTGGTCGCTCTCGATCCGGAGCATGCCCGGCCGGGGCGCGTCCGCCGGCGTCCGGGCGGCCACGTCCTCAGCGGCCGGCGTGGCCGGCGGCGGGCCCTGCTCCTGCTCGTTGACGGCGAGCCGGATCGGCTCGGCCGGCGTGGCGGCCACGGTGCTTCCCTCCGGGGCCCCAGCGGTGGCCGCGTAGGGCGCCCCCGGCTCCTTCGGCGCAATCGCCGCCGCACTCGAGCGCGCTCGGGCAGCGTCCGGGTCGTAGGCGAGCACGAGCAGGCAGATCGCGATGCCGGCGCTCGCGAGAACGGCTCCCAGGCCACGTCGGGTCACTTCGGCTCCCGTACGGAGGCGCCGGCGGTGAGCCGCAGCCTCCGGTCTCGAACGTGGTAGCGAAGGCCGCCGCCGCGTAGCTGGCGGCCCTGGTCGACGATCAGCACGGGCGCGTCGGTGAACGCGACCCCCTTGGCCCGGTCGTAGCGGAGCCACGGCGCGCGGAACTCACGCCCGTCACCGAGGCGGCCCCGCACGTCGCCGATCGCAACGAGGTCGTTCGTCGCGAGATCGAACTCACCGCGCTCGCAGCGCAGCGCGAGGCTCGCGCGCCCGTCCGCGCCGGTCCACTCGGCGTGTACGGCTTCGAGCTCGGCGCGGTTGCCGGCGATGTCGACGTCCGCCTCGTCCGCGGCCACCAGGAGCTCGGTCACCGGGCCCGTGCTCGCGACGAAGGTCATCCCCTCGATGCGCATCGGCGGCGCGGCCACCGCTGCCGATGCCATGCCCTCGAGCGCTGCGACGGCGAGCATCGCCATCGGGTGGAGGCGCCGCGCGCCGCGAAGGAGTGCGGGGAAATTCATGCAAGGATCATACCGCCCGCGTCCTCCGGGAACAACGGAGAAAGTTGCCTGCCGAGCCCGCACCGGAGGCTCGCGGCGCTCAGTCCTCGTGACCGAAGAGGGTGCGGAAGGGCTCGCGCTCCACCACCCAGTGCGCCGGACGCACGATCAGGTAGTCGAGCACGACACCGATCGGATGCAGGACGTAGGCCGCGATCCGCACCGGGTGCGCGGCGCGCTCGGGATCGTGCTCGTCGGCGCGCGCCGCTGGTGCGGCCGCCACGAGCCAGGCGAGCAGCAGCGCCGCGGCAGGCGCGCGCGCTGCCGTGCGGATCCGGCGGCCGGCGCGGCTGCCGGCCCGGTCGACGAAGGGAGCGAAGGTCCCGCGGGCGCGCAATCGCCGGTCCTCCCGATCGTGGCACGGTAGCGCGTCCGGGCGGCGCGGCATCGGGGGCAAGCCCCGGGCCGGCTCAGCGCGCGACGAGACCGGCGAAGTGCTCGAGCCGCGCCGGGTCGAGGATCGTGAGCTCGCCGCGCTCCATGCGCAGGATCCCGTCCCCGCTCCAGGCGCGGAGCTGCTTGTTGACGCTCTCGCGGGTGGTGCCGACCAGGTCCGCGAGCTCGCTCTGGGAGAGCCGGAGCCCGATCCGCACGCCGCTGCCCGCTTCGCTTCCGAAACGCTCGGCCAGGTGCAGGAGCTTCTTCGCGAGCCGCGCCGGCACGGCCAGGAAGAGCGTGTCCTCGGCGAACTCGCTGATCCGCACCAGGCGCTCGGCGAGCACGACCAGGAGCTCGACCGCCGCCTCGGGCTGCTCGCGCAGGAAGCGCAGGAAATCGCGGCGCGCCAGCGCCACGAGCTCGCAGGGCTCGAGGGCGACCACGCTCGCCGTGCGCCGGCCGCCGGTCAACATCGGGAGCTCGCCCACCACCTCACCCTCGTCGAGGATCGCGAGCACCATGTCGCCGCCCTCCTTCGAGGTGGCGACGACCTTCAGCCGGCCGCTCGCGACGACGTACACCTGGGCCGCCGCGTCGCCCCGGTGGAAGAGCGGCTCGCGCGACGCGAGGCGCCTCGTGGTGGTGGCGCCGGCGAGCGCCTCGAGCCGCTCGGGCGCGAGCCCGCTGAAGAGGGGCACCTTCTGGAGCAGCTCGCGCCGGCGCTCCTGGCTGTGCTCCCGCGCCTCCCCCATGGCGGCCTCCGCTCGCGGGCGACGGTAGCCGATCGCGCCCGCGCGGCTCGCTCGCGTATCCTCCCCGCCCATGAGCGCCCATCCGCGCGTGCTGCCCGCTCCCGCCGCCGACCCGGCCCGCGCGCAACGGTTCGCCTTCGTCCCGGGTGCCGGCGTGCCGCCGATCCCGATCGCGCGCACGGAGGGCTCCTGGCTGGTGCTGGCCGACGGCCGGCGCGTGCTCGACGCGGCGGGCGGCGCGCTGGTGGCGAACGTCGGGCACGGGCGCACGGAGGTCGTCGAGGCGATCGCCCGGACGCTCGCCCGCACCGACTACGTCGTGCCGCCCTTCGCGACCGACGAGCGGGTGGCGCTGGTCGAGCGGCTCGTCGACCGCTGGCTGCCCGCCGGAACCACCCGCGTGCTCCTCACGAGCGGCGGCTCGGAGGCGGTGGACGCGGCCTTGCGGCTCGCGCGCCAGCACCACGTGGCCGCCGGCCGGCCGGGCCGCTGGAAGCTGATCGGCCGCGAGCTCTCCTACCACGGCACCACCCTCGGTACGCTCGCGGCCGGCGGCCATCCGAAGCGACGCCAGGGCCTCGAGCCGCTGCTCGGGGCCTGGCCGAAGGCGCCGGCCTGCGACTGCCTGCGCTGTCCGCTCGGGCTCGTGCGGCCGGACTGCGGCGTCGCCTGCGTCGACGCGCTCGAGGGCGTCCTCGAGCGCGAAGGACCCGAGACGGTGGCGGCGGTGGTCGCCGAGCCCATCGTGGGCTCGACCGCCGGCGCGCTGGTGCCGCCCGACGAGTACTGGCCGCGGCTCGCCGCCCTGTGCCGGCGCCACGGCGTGCTCCTGATCGCGGACGAGGTGATGACCGGCTTCGGCCGCACCGGCCGGCCCTTCGCGGTCCAGCACTGGGACGTGGCGCCCGACATCCTGGTGGGCGGCAAGGGCCTCGCCGGCGGCTACGCGCCGATGGGCGGCGTGTTCGCCCGCGAGGAGGTGGTGGCCCCGCTCGCGGCGCGCGGCGAGGACTTCATGTTCTACACCTTCGGCGCGCACCCGGCGGCGTGCGCGGCCGCCCTGGCCGTCCTCGACCTGCTCGAACGCGAGCGGCTCGTGGAGCGCGCGGCCCGCGTGGGCGCCGCGCTGCTCGAGCGCCTGCGCGCCGTGCTCGGCAGCCACCCGCACGTCGCCGAGGTGCGCGGCCTCGGCCTGATGATCGGCGTCGAGCTCGTGCGCGAGCGCACCACCCGCGAGGCCTTCCCGGCCGCGCTCGGCTTCACCTCGAAGGTGGTCGGCGCGGCGCTCGGGCGCGGGGTCTTCGTCTACCCGGCGAGCGCGGGCGCGGGCCGGGACGCGATCCTGCTCGGGCCGCCCTTCACGATCCGCGACGACGAGCTGGGCCTCCTCGCCGACACCCTGCCGCGCGCGATCGACGACGCCGCGCGCGCCGTCAGCGCGCGGGGCTAGGCGGCGCCAGCTCGAAGAGCCAGAGCTCGCCGGAGCGCACGGCCGCCAGCGGGACCTCGCGGCCCCCGAGGTACTTGCGGCCGAGCTCGGCGAGCAGCGGCGCCACCTCGGGGCCCGCCTCGATCCGCACGAGCCGGCGCTCGTAGAGCTCGTCGCCGACGCGCAGGAGGATGCGCGGATCCCGCGCGGCCTCGTGCGGCCAGCGCTTCCAGAGCCGTCCCCACCAGCTCGTCATGTAGCCGCAGGGGATGTACGCCCTGCCCTCGTGGTCGAGGATCCAGGTGGTGCGCGAGCGAGGCGGAGCGAGGAGCTGGAACTCCACCTCGCGGACCCCGTGGACGAAGCTCCAGTCGGGCTCGGGCCCCGTCACGAGCCGCCCGCTCGTGAAGGGTCCGCCGGCGAAGATCGCGATCGGCCCGTCGTGGAAGCGGGCCGCGACCGACAGGGCGGCGATCCCGAGGAGCAGACCCGCGAAGAGGAGGCCGAGGACGCGCAGGACGGCTCTCACGATCGGACCTCCCGTTCCTAGCCGTCCCCCGCACCGGCGACGAAGCTCCGCTCCTCGAGCGTTCCGAGCGCGAAGTCGCGGTAGAAGCCGCGGAAGCAGTGGCGGCAGCGCGTCGAGTGGGCGAGCGCCCGCCCGCTCGAGGTGCGCCGCACCTCCTGGCGGAAGCTGCCGTCCTCGTAGAGCTCGTAGTGCGCCCAGCCGCCCGGGTAGTCCTTGGTGCAGTTCACCTCGACGAAGGGGGCGTGGCCCGCGGCCGGGTAGCGGCGCACGCGGTTGCGATGGGTGTGCCCGATCAGGACGCCCCGCACCTGCGGGTTCGCACCGATCAGGTCGAAGAAGCGCAGCGAGTGCTCGGGCTCCATCCCGATCGTGTTCGGGTAGCTGTCGCGGTGCTCGGGCGGGACCGGCTGGTGGTGCATGAGGAGCAGGGTCGGGAGGCCCTGCTCCCGGGTCTCGGCGAGCGCCCCGGCGAGCCACGCGAGGCGGTCCTCGGCGAACACACCGTGGTGGAGGCCGGGCTCGGCGGTCTCGAGCAGCAGCAGGCGCCAGCCACCGAGCTCGACCTGGCGCGGCGCGCGCGGCTGGCCGAGGAGCGCGTAGCCGTCGACCTCGCCCGCCCCGTTGTGGCGCCCGTAGTAGTCGTGGTTGCCGAGGAAGGCGTGGTGGGGCATCGCGAAGCGCGCGAAGGCCTCGCGCGCGAGCGCGAACTGCTCGGGCAGCCCCACGTCCGCGATGTCGCCCTTCACGAAGGCCGCGTCCACGCCCGCCGCGTTGATCTCGGCGATGGCGTCCTCGTTCATGATCCGCCAGTAGGGAAGCTCGCTGTCGTCGGCGCGGATCAGCGGGAAGCCGGGCTCGGCCTCGCCGTACTCGTGGTCGGCCGTGAGGCGCCCGCCGAAGCGGGGCTCGCCGAAGTGCAGGTCGTTGAGGGTCGCGAAGGTGGCGGTGCGGCGCGCGCGGGGGGCCGGCAGCGTGCGCACGCGCTCGGGCCAGTAGCGGTCGTGGGGCGGCACCTCGACGCCGGGCGCCACGAGCTCGAGCCGCAGCGCGCGACCGGCGGGCAGGCCCCCGAGGCGCACGACGCGGGTCCCGGGCCCCTCCGCGATCGCGCGCGCCTCGCCGTCCACGAGCACGCGCACCGCCGCGTCGACCGGCCCCGCGCCGTCCTCGACCCGGAAGCTCAGGGTCAGCGAGTCGTGGCCGACGCCGAAGACCTCGGGATCCCGGATCTGGAGGGGCATCGCGCCGCAGGGTATCACGCGCCGCGCTGGCGCAACGCCTTGGCCATCCGCTCCAGGATCTCGCCGAGCAGCGCCCGCGAGGTGGCGAAGTTGAGCCGCACGAAGCCCGCGCCGGGCCCGCCGAAGGCCTCGCCGGGGGAGAGTCCCACCCGCGCGTGCTCCAGGAAGAAGCGCTGCGGCGAGGGGCCGAGCGCGAGCGCGCGGCAGTCGAGCCAGGCGAGGTAGCTCGCCTCGGGCGGGTGGTGGCGCACGCCGGGCAGCTCGCGCGCGACGAACCCCGCGACCAGATCGCGGTTGCGCGCGAGCGTGCGCAGCACGTGGTCGAGCCAGGGCTGGCCCTCGCTCCAGGCCGCGGCCGTGGCCGCGAGCCCGAGCGAGCCGATGCCGCCCCGGAGATGGCGGGGCAGCGAGCGGAAGCGCGCCGCGAGCTCCGCGCTCCCGAAGTGGGCGACCGCGCAGCGCAGGCCCGGGATGTTGAAGGCCTTGGTGGCCGAGGTGAGCGTGATCGTGCGCGCCTCGACCTCGGGCGCGAGGGTCGCGAAGGGTACGTGCTGCGACCCTTCGTAGACGAGATCGGCGTGGATCTCGTCGGACACCACCACCCAGTCGTGGCGCAGCGCGAGCTCGGCCAGCGCCGCGAGCTCGCCGCGCTCGAAGGCCCGGCCGGTCGGGTTCTGCGGATTGCACAGGAGGAGCACCCGTGTGGCGGGATCCACGGCCGCGCCGAGGCCCTCGAGATCCATCTCGAAGCGCGCCGCACCCTCGACCAGCGGGTTCTCGACGAGCCGCCGGCCCATGTCGCGCACGGCCTGGAGGAACGGCGGGTAGACGGGCGTCTGCACGACCACGCCCTCGCCGGGCGCGCTGAAGCGGTCGAGCGCGACGTAGAGGCCCTGCACGACGTCGGTCAGCACCTCCACCTGCCGCGGGTCGATGCGCCAGCCGAAGCGCTCCGCCATGCGCGCGGCGAAGACCGCCGGCAGGTCGGGCGGGCGCGGGTTCAGCGGGTAGCCGAGGTCCTCGAGGGCGAGCGCCTCCTCGACGACGCGGCGGACCGGGGCGGCCAGCGGGAAGTCCATCTCGGCGACCCAGGCCGGCAGCACGTCGGGCGGATGGAGCCGCCACTTCTCGCCGCGCCGCCGCTGGAGCTGGGCGAGGTCGAGGCGGTCGAGATCGGGCAGCTCGAACGCGGGCGCGGCCCGCGCCGCGGGGTCCTCGGTCATGGCCCCGGAGGTAGCAGATCGCCGGCGCGGCGCCGCGGGCCGGCACGCGCTCAGTGGAGGACGTGGCCGCCGTTCACGTCGAGCGACTGGCCCGTCACCACGCGTGCGAGGTCCGAGGCGAAGAACACGACCGCGTCGGCGATCTCCTCGGGGGTCGGCAGGTGGCGCAGCGCGGTCGCGGCGGCCGTCTCGTCGTAGATCGCCTGCGGGGTCGTCCCTCGCTGCTCCGCCTGCGCGGCGAAGTAGGCCTGGAGGTTCGGGCCCCAGATGTAGCCGGGCATCACCGAGTTCACGCGGATGCCCTCGGGGCCGAGCTCGCGGGCCAGCCCCTGGGTGGCCGCCAGGAGCGCCGCCTTCGACGCCGCGTAGGGGCCCATGTTCGGCAGCACGTCGCGGATCACCATCGAGTTGACCATCACGATCGAGCCCCGGCCCTGCGCGCGCATCGCGGGGAGCACGGCGCGCGTGAGCTGGAGCGCGCCGATCAGGTTCACGCGGATCGGCTGGAGCAGCTCGTCCGGACTGGCCTCGACGAGCGGCTTCATGGGCCCCATCTCGAAGGCGTTGTTCACGAGCACGTCGATGCGCCCGTACGCGGCGCGCGCCCGCGCCGCGAGCTGCTCGCAGGCGCCGGCGTCGGCGACGTCGGCCGGCACCTCGAGCACGCGCCGGCCGGCCGCGCGGACCTCGGCCGCCACCTCGCCGAGCCGCGCTGCGGTACGCGCGGCCAGCACCAGGTCGGCGCCTTCGCGCGCGAGCGCCCGCGCGACCTCCCGGCCGAGCCCGGGCCCGACCCCCGACACCACCGCGACGCGGCCGGCGAGGAGCCCGCTCACGAGAGCGCGCCGCCGTCGATGCGGATCGTCTCGCCGGTGATGTGCGAGCCCTCCTCGGAGGCGACGAAGGCCACCGCGCTCGCCACCTTCTCCGGACCGGCGAAGCCGGTGAGCGGCATCATGCGCCGCACGAGCTTCGGATCGGCGCCCTCCGGGATGCGGAAGGCCTGGGTGATCGGCGTCTCGATGCTGCCCGGGCAGATCGCGTTGGCGCGCACCCCCTGCTTCGAGTACTCGACGGCGATCGTCGCGGTGAGCGCGATCATCCCGCCCTTGGAGGCGGAGTAGGCCGCCGTCCAGGGGTGCCCGCGCATCCCGGCGGTCGAGGCGACGTTGACGACGTTGCCGCGCGTCGCGAGCAGGTGCGGGAGCGCCTCGCGGCAGACCAGGAAGGTGCCGGTCAGGTTCACCGCGAGGAGCCGGCTCCAGCCGGCGAGCGCCAGCTCGTGGGTGTGGTCGAAGCGCAGGATCCCGGCCACGTTGCAGGCCACGTCGAGGCGCCCGAAGCGATCGACCGCGGCCGCGACGGCCGCGCGCACCTGCGCTTCGTCCGCGACGTCGAGCCGGCGCGTGTCCACCTCGGCGCCGCGCTCGCGCGCCTCCTTGGCGACCCCCTCCAGCGCCTCGGCCTGGATGTCGGAGAGCGCGAGCCGGGCGCCCTCCTCCGCGAGCCGCAGGGCGCAGGCGCGGCCGATGCCCGAGGCCGCGCCCGTGATCAGGACCACCTTCTCCTCGAAACGCTGCATGGGACCTCCTCTCGTCGTCGAAGCCTTCAGCGCGCCAGGGCGCCGCCGTCCACGAGCAGCGACTCGCCGCTCACGTAGGAGGCGCGCTCCGAGCACAGCCAGACGGCCGCCTCGGCCACCTCCCCGGGCGTGCCGAGCCGGCCGGACGGGAGGCTCGCCAGGATCATCCGGCGCGTGTCCTCCGAGCGGTCCATGGCCGCGCGCAGCATCGGTGTGTCGGTCGCGCCCGGGCAGAGCGCGTTCACGCGCACGCCGAGCGCGGCGTTCTCGAGGGCCGCCGTCCGGGTGAGCCCGAGCAGCCCGTGCTTGGACGCGCAGTAGTGGGCGAGCCCGGGCGCCCCGATGAGGCCCGCGCCGGACGCCACGTTCACGATCGAGCCCGCGCGCTGCGCCCGCATCACCGGCAGCTCGGCCCGCAGGCACAGGAAGGTGCCGGTCAGGTTCACGGCGAGCTGGCGCTCCCAGTCGGCCGGGTCGATGTCGTGCACGAGGCCGCCCGGCGCCGTGATCCCGGCGTTGTTCACGGCGCAGTCGAGGCGCCCGCCGAAGGCGTCGAGGGCGGCCCGCACCATCGTCTCGACCTCGCCGGCCCGCGTCACGTCGCAGCGCGCGGCACGCGCACGGCCGCCCTGCCCCCCGATCTCCGCGGCGACCCGCTCGGCGCCCTCGCCGTCGCGATCCGAGACCAGCACCGCGGCGCCCTCGCGCGCGAGCGCGAGCGCGGTGGCGCGCCCGATGCCGGAGGCCGCGCCGGTCACCAGCGCCGCCTTGCCCGCCACCAGCCCGCCCGCCTGCGCGCGCGCTGCCACGCCGTCCTCGCCTCCCGCACTCGATTTGAAACACGTTACATTTCGGGCGGGCGCGCGTCGAGCGCGCGGCCGCTCTCGCCGGAGGCACGCGACCGGGCGTATCCTCGGGCCGCTTCCGCCCGGGAGGCTCGAGATGCTCCGGATCGTGGTCCGCCTCGCCGTCGCCCTGCTGGTCGTCGTGCTCGCCGTGGGCGCCCTCGAGATCGTGGCCGCCGAGAGCGGCGAGGTCGTCGTGCTGCGCCTCAGCGACGCCGCCGGCATCCCCCACGAGACGCGCCTGTGGATCGTCGACGACGGCAGCCACGCCTGGCTGCGCGCGGGAGACCCCGGCTCGCGCTGGCTCGCCCTGCTCGAGGAGCGCCCCGACGCCGAGGTGGTGCGGGGCGAGGAGACGCTCGCGGTGCACGCCGTCCCCGAGGTGGGCGCGCGCTCGCGCATCAACGACCTGATGCGCGCGAAGTACGGCTGGGCCGACGCCTACATCGGTGCCCTCTTCGGCCGCGACGACGCGGTCCCGATCCGCCTCGACCCGCGAACGCCCTAGAGCCCGCTCCGGGGCCACGCGATGGGCTCTAGTCCTCGGGCGCCCCGGCGGGCGCCCCCGCCGCCACGGCCTCGGCGTGCGCCAGCACGCGCAGCGCGTTCCCGCCGAGGAGCTTGCGCAGGTCGCCCTCGGACCAGCCGCGGCGCAGCAGCTCGAGGGTGAGCGCCGGGTAGCCGCTCACGTCCTCGAGGCCCGCCGGGAACCAGGGCGCACCGTCGAAGTCCGAGCCGAGCCCGACGTGGTCGGCACCCGCCACCCGCGCCACGTGCTCGACGTGGTCGGCCAGCAGCGACAGCGGCGTCACGGGCCGGCTCAGGCCGGCGACCCAGCGCGCCGCCAGCTCCCAGCCCCGCACCTTGTGCGGGTCGATGAAGATGTCGGCGAAGTTGACCATCACGACGCCGCCGTTGCGGGCGATCGCGCGGAGCTGCTCGTCGCGCAGGTTGCGCGGGTGGTCGGCCAGCGCGCGCGCGCTCGAGTGCGAGGCGATCACCGGCGCCCGGGTGGTCGCCAGCACGTCCGCGAGCGTCCCGTCCGACACGTGCGAGACGTCGACCAGGATCCCGAGCCGGTTCATCTCGCGCACCACCTCGCGGCCGAAGCCGGTGAGGCCGCCGTGGCGGGCCTCGTCGGTCGACGAATCGGCCCAGTCGTTCTTGTTGCTCCAGGTGAGCGTCATGTAGCGGACGCCGCGCGCGTGGAAGGCGCGCAGGGTGGCCAGCGAGTGTTCGATCGCGTGTCCGCCCTCGAGCCCGAGCAGCGCCGCAATCCGACCCGACGCGACGACCGCGCGTACCTCGTCGGCCGTGCGCGCCAGCGCGAGCTGGCCCGGGTGACGGCGCAGCTGTTCCTCGACCGCATCGATCATCGCCAGCGCGCGCGCCGTGGCACGGCCGGCCTCCTGGGGCCCGCGCGGCACGTAGTCGCTGTGCACGAAGATCGAGAGCCACAGGGCGTCGACGCCGCCGGCGCGCAGGCGCGCGAGATCGGTGTGGGTGGCGATCTCGTCGCCGCGCGGCGCCGGCGATAGCCAGCCGAACAGCCAGGTGTGCCAGGCCGGACGCAGGCCCGGCGCGGCGCCGTCCATCGCGAGGTCGAAGCCGTAGTCGAGGATCCAGGTCGGGACGTCGTTGTGGCCGTCCAGGACGAGCGCATCGCGGTGGAGCGCGGCGGCCCGGGCGGCGAGCGCGGGATCGGGCGGCGCCGGCGGCGGTGCGGCCGGCCCGCAGCCGAGCAGCACGAGCGCGACGCCGCCGGCGATCGTGGCCACGGCCGGGAGCTGCCGGCGCAGGCCGTGCTCGCGGAACCAGAGCGCCGCGATCGCGATCGAGAGGACCGCCTCCACCTGCCCGACGGCGCGCACGTAGGCGACCAGCGCGAGCCCGAAGGCCCAGAACCAGCAGAGCGTGCCGAGGAAGCCGCTGAGCCCGATCGCGAGCATCGGGCGCCACAGGGCCGGCACGCGGCCGAGCTCGCCGGGGCGCATCCAGGCGATCGCCGGCGTCAGGAGCGCCACCTGGATCCAGGCGACCCAGAAGACCGTGTGCGCAGCCGCCCGGAAGCGGCCCGGCCCGAGCGCCGGATTGCGCGCGAGCAGCGCCTCGATCGCCTCCTTGAACAGGAAGCTCGCCAGGGCGAAGCACACCCCGCACAGGAGCGCGTAGAGCGTGCCGCGGTCGAAGTGGAAGGCCCGCGTCCAGCCGGCGCGGGCGGGCGCACCCGGCCGGGCGAGGTTCATCAGGAACACACCGGCCGTCGAGAGCAGGATCCCGCCCCAGCCGATGGCGCTCGGCACCTCGCCGAAGAGCGCGATCCCGAGCAGCGCGCCGAACACCACCTCGAGCTTGTGGAGGGCCACCGACTGCGAGAAGGACGCCACCTGGAAGGCGCCCACCAGGGCGACGTTGCCGAGCACCTGGGCAAGCGCGCCGCCCGCGGCCCAGCCGAGGAAGGCCGGTGAGGGCGCGGGCCAGCCCGCGCGCCAGGCGAGCGCCCCCGCGAGCGCGCTCGCGA
This sequence comes from Deltaproteobacteria bacterium, assembly GCA_035063765.1. Taxonomy (NCBI): domain Bacteria; kingdom Pseudomonadati; phylum Myxococcota; class Myxococcia; species Deltaproteobacteria bacterium. Next base: position 229,131 of record JAPSFT010000004.1, on the reverse strand, counting down.
AGGGCAGGTGGAAGGCGAAGCGCGACCAGGCGGTGAGCGCGGGCGAGACGTGCCCGACGAGCTCGCGCGAGAACGCGTTGCGCGTGGCCTGGAGCGCCGCCGCCGCGAGCGCGAGCAGGACCCAGAGCACCGCGGCTCAGCGCCCGCGCCGGAGCGCGCGCCCGGCGCCGGTTCCGTCGCAGAGAGCGGCGCCTCGGATCACGAGGTCGTGGGCCATCGCGCGCGCATGCTACCCCGTGGCGGCGGAGGTCCGGCGGCGGCCGTCGCCTCGGATTGGCGCGCCGGCGCCGGCCGGGCTATCGAGCCCTGCCGGCGGAGGCGGCGCCTTGGCGGCAGCGACGGAGCAGGATCCGACCTCGAGCTCGACCTCGACCTCGGACGTGCCCGGGCCCCGCCCGCTCCGGATCACGGGCCACCGGGGTCTGGCCCTGGCCGCCGACGTCTGGGGCGATCCCGCGGCGCCGCCCGTGATCCTGCTCCACGGCGGGGGACAGACCCGCCACGCGTGGGGCGGCACGGCCGAGGCGCTCGCGCGCGCGGGCTGGCAGGCGGTCGCGCTCGACCTGCGCGGCCACGGCGACAGCGGCTGGGCGCCCGACCGCGACTACTCGCCCGAGGCCTTCGTCGCCGACCTGCACGCCTGCGTCGCGCACCTCGGCCGGCGGCCGGCGCTGGTCGGCGCGTCGCTCGGCGGGATCACGGCGCTGCTCGCCGAGGGCGAAGCGCCGGAGCCGATCTGCCGCTCGCTCGTGCTCGTGGACATCGCCGTCCGGATCGAGCGCGAGGGCGCGCTGCGCATCATCGGGTTCATGAAGGCGCATCCCGAGGGCTTCGCGAGCCTCGACGCGGCGGCGGACGTGATCGCCGCCTACCTGCCCCACCGCAAGCGCCCGCGCGACCTCTCGGGCCTCGCGCGCAACCTCCGCCAGGGCCCCGACGGCCGCTTCCGCTGGCACTGGGACCCGGCCTTCCTCGAGCCCGGCAGCGGCCCCCGCCCGGGCCAGGACGGCAACCGGCTCGAGCGCGCGGCGCGGGCGCTGCGGGTGCCCACGCTCCTCGTGCGCGGCCAGCGCTCGGACCTGCTCTCCGAGGAGGGCGCCCGCCAGTTCCTGGCGCTCGCCCCGAGCGCGCGCTTCGTGGACGTGAGCGACGCCGGTCACATGGTGGCCGGTGACCGCAACGACGCCTTCACCGAGGCCGTGGTCTCGTTCCTGGGAGCTCCCTGAGCGGGCTCGTCGTCCGCAGGGCGCGCGAGCGCGGGGGCCGGCTCACGGGTCCGCGTCCCGGCCGCCCTCCTCCGCGCGCGCCTGCGCCTCGAAGCCGGCCATCGCCTCGCGCAGCGCCTGCTCGGCATCGACGCCCGCCGCGCCGGCCGCCTGCGCCAGCGCGAAGAGCAGCGTCCCCACCCGCGCGGCGTCCCCGGGCGCGGCGCGGAACGCCTCCCACGCGGCCTCGGGCGTGGGCGGCGCCGCGCCCGCGAGGCCCGCTCGCGCGGCGCGCCGCGCGAGCTTCTGCGCGCGCAGGAGCGCGGGCAGGCCGAGCGCCACGCCGTCGAGCGCGCTCGCGGCGTCTCCCCCGCCCTGCGCGGCCCGCTCGCTGGCCTTGTGCTCCTCCCAGGCCTCGAGCTGCTCGGCGGCGCTCTTCACCTCGGCGTCGGCGAACACGTGGGGATGGCGACGCACGAGCTTGTCGCAGATCGCGTCCACGACGCCGGCGAAGTCGAAGTGCCCGGCCTCGCGCGCCATCTGCGCGTGGAACACCACCTGGAGCAGCAGGTCGCCGAGCTCCTCGCGCAGCGCCGGGAGGTCGCCGCGGCGGATCGCGTCGTCGACCTCGTAGGCCTCCTCGATCGTGTAGGGCGCGATCGTCGCGAACGACTGCTCGACGTCCCAGGGGCAGCCGTGCTCGGGATCGCGCAGCCGCGCCATGATCTCGAGCAGCCGGTCGATCGTGCCCATGGGCGCGGCAGCCTAGCAGGTCGCGAGCGGGCGGCGTGCGGCCGGAGCGCGCGCGGCTAGAGTGCCCGCGGTGCTGCCCTACGCGCTCGTGACGATCGCCGCCACCGCCGCGCTGCTCGCCGCCGAACGCGCCGCCTGGCAGCCCGGCGTCTGGATCGCGAAGCCGATCGCGGCCGCGGGCTTCGTCGGCGCCGCCTGGGCGAACGGGGCCCTCGCTTCGCCCTACGGCACCTGGATCCTGATCGGCCTCGTGCTCTCCCTGGCCGGCGACGTCCTGCTGATCCCGAAGGAGCAGCCGCGCGCCTTCCTGGCCGGCCTCGTCGCCTTCCTGCTCGGGCACGTCGCCTACACGCTCGCCTTCGCGGTGCGCGGCCTCGACCTTGCCACGGTCGCGGTCGCGATGGTGGCGGTGCTCGCGCTGGGCCTCCTCGCGCTGCGCTATCTGCTGCCCCACGTGAGCGCCTCGATGCGGCGCCCGGTGCTGGCCTACGTGGCGGTGATCTCGAGCATGCTGGTCTGCGCGGCCGGCACCGTGGGCCACGCCGGCCTGCCCGCGATCTTCGCCGGCGCCTTCGCCTTCTACCTCTCCGACCTCGCGGTCGCGCGCCAGCGCTTCGTCGAGAAGAGCTTCTGGAACAAGGCCTGGGGCCTGCCCCTCTACTTCGGGGCCCAGCTCGTGCTGGCGTGGACGGTCGGAGCCCCCGGCTAGAGGCGCGGGTGCGCGCGCCCCGCGAGCAGCAGGTAGCTCGGGCGCCCGGTGCCGGCGGGATCCAGGAAGGCGGCGCCGGTGTCCCGGCGTGAGGCGGGGAGCGCGATCCGGAACAGCTCGGGTGCGACCGGCCGGAGCGCGAGCGGGGGCGCGTTCGGGTCGAGCGAGGCCCACAGCGCGCGCACGCGGGCCTGGAGCCCGCCGCCCGGGGCGGGCTCGACGGCGACGCGCGCGCCGCTGCGCTCGTAGACGCCCGCGTAGCGGGCCGGGTCGACGGCGACGTCGTCGCGGGCGGGCGGCAGCTCGCGGGGCGTGACGCCGGCGAGCGCACGCAGGAGCGGGCCGGCGAGCGCGGAGAAGAGGCTGTCGCCATCGCCGCCGTTCGTGAGCAGCGCGATCGCGACCCGCGCGTGCGGGACGGCCACCAGGTACGCGCGCTGCCCGATCGTGACGCCGCCGTGCCCGATGGCGAGCCCGCCCTCCCAGTCGTGGAGCATCCAGCCCAGGCCCCAGGCGTCGGCGAGCGAGCCGGGCGGGAGCGTGGCGCGACGGCGCTGCATGTCGGCGACCGCGCGGGACGAGAGGAGCGGCTGCCCGCCGGCCGACCCGCCGTCGAGGTGGAGGGCCGCGAAGGCGAGCAGCTCGGTCGCGGTCGTGAACGGGGTGGCGCCGGCGGGCGCGTTCGAGGGCTGGAGCGACCAGACCGGGGTCACCGCGGTCGCACCCGTCGCGAGATCCACGAGGTGCCCCGCGGCCGCCCGGTGCAGGATCGCCTGCTCGGGCAGCGTGCCGGTGGCGGCGAGCCCGAGCGGGCGGACCAGACGCTCGCGCAGGACCTCGTCGAAGCTGGCGCCGCGCAGGAGCTCCACGATCCGCCCGGCCAGCACGAAGCCCGCGTTGCAGTACGACCACATCGTGGCGGGCGGGTGGACCAGCTCGAAGGTGCGGCAGGCCTCGACGAAGCGCGCCACGGCGTCGGCGCCGCGGCCCAGGTCCAGGAACCGGTCGCCATCGATGCCGCTCGTGTGGGTGAGGAGCTGCTCGACCGTGATCCGGCGCGCCGCGGCCGGGTCGCGCAGGGTGAAGCCCGGCAGCAGGTCGGCCACGCGGTCGGCGAGCTGCAGCCGACCCTCGTCGACGAGCTGCATCACCAGCGTGGTGGTCCACACCTTGGTGATCGAGCCCATCTGGAACACCGAGTCGGGCGTGGCCTCGACCCCCGTGCGCGCGTTCAGCAGGCCAGCGGCCGCGGCCCACACCTGCTCGTCCGCGAGCACCGCGAGCGAGGCGCCCGGCACGTGGTGCGCGGCGATGCCGGCGGCGAGCTGCGCCGGGACCTCGGCCAGGCGCTCGGCGAGATCCGCCATCAGCGCCCCGTCCAGACCGGCGCGCGCTTCTCGACGAAGGCGCGCGCGCCTTCCGCCGCGTCCTCCGTGCGGCGCAGCGGCCGCCCCAGCTCCTCCTGGCGCCGCCAGGCCTCGTCGAGCGGGAGCGAGAGCAGCTCGCGCACGCCGCGGCGGGTCTCGCGCACCGCGAGCGGCGCGTTGGCCGCGATCACGGCGGCGGCCTCGAGGGCGCGTGGCAGCAGCTCGCGGGCCGCCACCACCTCGTTTACGAGCCCGATCGCGGCGGCGCGCGCGGCGTCGATCGGGCGCGCCGTCAGCAGCAGCTCCATCGCGTGCACCCAGCCGATCTGGCGCGGCAGGAGGACCGTGGCGTTGCCGGTGGGATAGAGCCCGCGCGCCACCTCCTCGAGCGCGAAGGTCGCGTGCGGCGCGGCGTAGCGCAGCTCGCTCTGGAGCATCAGGTCGAGCCCCACCGCCCGGCAGTGGCCGTTCACGGCGACCACCAGCGGCTTGCCCAGGTCGAAGCCGGCCAGCACGGCGGTCCCGGCGTCGCGCAGGCCGGCGAAGTCCGCGGGATCGACGCGCTCGCCCCGCGCCAGGCGCTGCGAGGCCGGGATCGTGGTCTTCAGGTCCATCCCGGCGCAGAAGGCCCGCTCGCCCGCCCCGGTCAGCACGACGCAGCGCACCCCGTCGTCCGCGGCGATCCGGCGCCACGCGGCGGCCAGCGCGCCGAGCATCGTGGGGTCGAGCGCGTTCGCCGCCTCGGGCCGGTCGATCGTCACCAGCTCGACGTACGGCGCGGCGGCGGGCCGTTCGCAGCGGATCGCCATCGGGCGCACGCTAGCGCGGCAGCGGGCGCCCCACCCAGCGCTCCCAGCTCCATGGCGGCGACGACGCGCTCGTCGGGGACCGCGACGAACACGTCCATGCCCTGCGGCATCGCCGGCCACGCCACGCTCGACGGCGTCCCGCAGTGGAGGCCGGCCATCCGCGAGGAGTGGGCGCCGGCGGGCACGGTGACGATCCGTCCCGTGGCCACCGACGCGAGCACGCAGGCGGCGCCGGCCGGCTCGACGTTCGCGAGTGCGGGCCGCGGCGCGCGCGGCAGGCCCGGCCGCCGCCAGTGCTGGAGGGCGGCGGCCGCGAGCGCCGCGACACCCGTCTGGATCAGCCCGAGGCGCAGCGGCGCCGCGCCCGCGGCCGCGAGCTGCTCGTTGATCGGGGGCGGCGGCCGGGTCGAGGCCGAGCCGCTCGGCGAGGCGCGCGTCGTGGGGCGCGAACAGCACCCGGTCCATACCCATCTCCCTCCCCGCGAGCACCGTAGCCGCACGCGCGCCTTTGTTATTGACTGAATGGTTCATTCAGATACGATGCGAGCGTGCCCCGCCTCCGCCCGGCCGACCGCTTCGAGACGCTGCGCCGCGCGGCGCTGCAGGTCTTCGCCCGCCAGGGCCTGCGGCGCGCGCGCATGAGCGACGTGGCCCGCGCGGCGGGCCTCTCGACCGGCGCGCTCTACACCTACTTCGCGAGCAAGGAGGCGCTCTTCGACTGGCTGGTCGTGCACGGCGCCGACCCGGGCCCGATCGCGACGCCGCCCTGCCTGCCCGTGCCGGCGCCCGCCCCCGGCGCCACCGAGAAGCACCTGCGCGAGTCGATCGCGCGCGCGCTCCATCTGCCGGCGCTCGACGCGGCGCTCGCGCGCCGCCGCACGGGGGACGCGCGCGCGGAGCTCGGCGCGATCGTCGACGAGCTCTACGACCGGATCGCGCGCTCGCGGCTGCCCGCGGCGGTGATCGAGCGCTCCGCGCGCGAGCTCCCCGAGCTGTTCACGATCTACTACCTCGAGACCCGGCGCAGCCTCTTCGAGCGCCTCGCGCGCTACCTCGAGCGCCGCGCCCGGGCCGGACGCCTGCGCCGGGTCGCCGAGCCCGCCGTGGCGGCGCGCTGGATCGCCGAGAGCGTCACCTGGTTCGCGCGCCACCGGCACGGCGATGCCGACCCGAGCGGCCTGCCCGATGAGGACGCGCTGCGTACCCAGGTGGTGGCGCTGGTGGTCGCCGGCCTCGTTCCCGACTGACCCTCCCTCCCGAGAGGAGAGCCCATGCCCGTCATCCTCCGCCCGCCCGCGCTCGCGCTGCTCCTCGCCCTGGCCGCCCTCCCCGCCCGCGCCGGCGACTGGCCCGTGTACGGCGGCGACGCCGGCGGCGCGCGCTGGTCGCCCCACGCCGGGATCGACCGCACGAACGTGGCGGATCTCGAGGTCGCGTGGTCGATCCGCACGGGCGACCTCGACGCCGTCCCTCCGCCGCCCGGCCACATGGCCTTCCAGGCGACCCCCATCCTGGTGGACGGCCTGCTCGTGCTGCCGACCCCGCTCGGGCGCGTGCTCGCGCTCGATCCCGAGACGGGGGCCGAGCGCTGGCGCTTCGACCCCGCCACCCGCACCCGCGAGGTCCCCGAGTTCACCTCGCGCGGCGTGGCCGCCTGGCGCGACGGGCAGGCGCCGGCCGGCGCGCCCTGCGCGGGGCGCCTCTTCGCCGCCACCGTCGAGTCGCGCCTGTTCGCGCTCGACGCGGCCACCGGCCGGCGCTGCCCCGGCTTCGGCGACAACGGCGAGGTGTCGCTGAAGGAGGGGGTCGGCGGGATCCAGGACCAGGAGTTCACGATCTCGTCGCCGCCGACGATCGCGGGCGACCTCGTGGTGGTCGGCTCGGCGATCGCGGACAACCGGCGCGTCGACATGCCGCGCGGGATCGTGCGCGCCTACGACGCGCGCAGCGGCGCGCTGCGCTGGGCGTGGGATCCCGTGCCGCGCTCGGCGGCGAGCGGCGCCTGGGCGGAATGGCGCCCCGAGCAGGCCGCCCGCACGGGCGCCGCCAACGCCTGGTCGATCCTCTCCTACGACCCCGCCCGCGAGCTCCTCTTCGTGCCCACCAGCAGCCCGAGCCCCGACTACTACGGCGGCGAGCGCCTGGGCAGCAACCGCTACGCGAACTCGATCGTCGCGCTGCGCGCCCGCACGGGACAGGTCGCCTGGCACTTCCAGACCGTCCACCACGATCTCTGGGACTACGACGTCCCGGCCCAGCCGGTGCTGGCGACGGTGGTCCGCGACGGCGTCGAGCGGCCCGCCGTCGTGCAGGCCACCAAGATGGGACACCTCTTCGTGTTGGATCGCGAGACCGGCGCACCGCTCTTCCCGGTCGAGGAGCGGCCGGTGCCGGCCTCCGACGTGCCCGGCGAGCAGAGCTCGCCGACCCAGCCGATCCCCCTCCTGCCCCCGCCGCTCGCGGCGCAGCGCCTGCGCCCCGAGGACGCCTGGGGCCTCACGCCCTGGGACCGCGGCCGCTGCCGCGAGCAGATCGAGGCGCTGCGCAACGAGGGTCTCTTCACCCCGCCGAGCCTGCGCGGAAGCCTCCAGATCCCGGGCAACGCGGGCGGCAGCAACTGGGGCAGCGTCGCGATCGACCCGGGGCGGCGCCTCGTCGTGCTGAACCAGACCAACCTCGCCTTCGCGGTGCGCCTGATCCCGGCCGCCGAGTTCGCGAGCGCGCGGGCCCGGGGCCGCGGTCCGCTCGGGCTGCGCGAGTTCGCGCCCCAGGCGGGCACGCCCTACGGCCTCGTGCGCGAGCCGATCCAGTCGCCCCTCCTGCTCCCCTGCAACCCGCCGCCCTGGGGCACGCTGGCGGCCGTCTCGCTCGACGACGGCTCGATCCGCTGGCAGGTCCCGCTCGGCTCCTCCCCTGACATCTTCCCGGTGTCGCTCCCGATCCGGCCGGGGCTGCCGAACCTGGGCGGGCCGATCGTGACCGGCGGCGGGCTCGTCTTCGTCTCGGCGTCGATGGACGGCTTCCTCCGCGCCTTCGACGTCGACACCGGCGCCGAGCTGTGGAGCGACCACCTGCCGGCCGGCGGCAACGCGACGCCGATGAGCTACGTCGGGCCCTCGGGCCGCCAGTTCGTCGTGATCGCCGCCGGCGGCCACGGCAAGCTCGGCACGCGCCGCGGCGACCGGGTGGTGGCCTATGCACTGCCCCTCGCGGCCGAGTGACCCGGCAGGCCTCCGCGAGCTCGCACCGCCCGTGAGCGGGGCACGCTCCCCGGAGGGTGCGTCCACGACGGCGATCGCGACGCCGGCTCATGCCCCGCTCGCTCGCCCCGCCCGCCCGGCCGGCCGCCTCGCGCACGGTGCAAGGGAGCGGGACGCGGTCTAGCATCCGGCACCCTCCATCCCTCGAACCTCCTCGACCTCCACCTCCTCGACCTTCGAATGGAGAAGCGGGATGGCTCGCGAAGGGGCTGCAGCGCCGGTTCGGTTCCTGCTGGTCGCAGCGCTCACGATCCTGGCGGTGCCGTGCGCGCCGCGGCCGCTCGCCGCCCAGGATCCGAGCGCCCCGCCGGCGGCGCAGCCCATCGGCACGACCGCGTGCCGCGCCTGTCACGCCCTCGAGACGGACCACTGGACGCCCACGATCCACGGCCGCCTCGCGGCAGCGCCGCGCAGCGAGGCGCAGGCGCGCGGCTGCGAGAGCTGCCACGGTCCGGGGTCGCGGCACCTCGCCGACCCGCGCGACCCGGCAGCCATCGTGTCCTTCACGCGCGGCTCGCGCGCGGCGGTCGAGGCCCAGAACGGGATGTGCCTCGCCTGTCACGAGGGCGGCCCGCGCATCCACTGGCCGGGCTCGATGCACGAGCGCCAGGATCTCGCGTGCAGCGACTGCCACAACCCGATGGCGGAGACCTCCGCGCAGGGGCTGCTCGCGAAGCGCGACGTGAGCGAGACGTGCCTGCGCTGCCATCCACAGCAACGCAGCGAGCTGCGGCGGCGCTCGCACATGCCGGTGCTCGAGGGCAAGCTCGCCTGCAGCGACTGCCACGATCCGCACGGCTCCGCGACCGACCCACTGCTGCGAGCCGACACGGTCGTGGATCTCTGCACGAGCTGTCACGCCGAGAAGCGCGGACCGTTCCTGTGGGAGCACGCGCCCGTCCGCGAGAACTGCCTCGACTGCCACCAGCCGCACGGCTCGAACCACCCGGCGCTGCTGAACGCGGCGCTCCCCTTCATGTGCCAGGCTTGCCACGCCAACACCGGCGGCTTCGGGCACCCGAACGACCTCCTCTCGCGCGCGAACCAGGCCGGCGGACCGGCGCCCGACGCGCGGCTCCTCTCGCGCGGCTGCGTCGGCTGTCACGTCCAGATCCACGGCTCGAACCACCCGTCGGGCGCCCGGCTCGTGCGATGAGCGTGCGATCGGCACGCCTGTGGATCGCGGCGACCCTGCTCGCCGCGGCCAGCGCGGCACCGGCCGCCGCGCAGCCCGCTCCCGCCCGCGGCACGCGGCTCGAGCCCGCCGCGATCGACCCGTCGAGCAAGGTCGATCCCTACGGCATGAGCGCGCTCCTCTCCAAGCGGCGGCGCTCGCCGAGCGGCTGGCTCTACCCCTGGCCCCTCGAGCCGTGGCGCGGCACGGCGCTCGGCGGCGGCTGGCTCGGCAGCGGCTCGGTCGCGATGGGCGCGCTCCTCGAGGGCGGCGAGACCGACGAGGCGCGCTACGGCCGCTACGCGGACTGGCACAACGGGTTCTGGCTGCGCTGGCTCGACGCCCAGCTCGTCGCGCCCCGCGACGGCTGGCTCGCGCGCATCGCCGCCGGCGAGGTCGGCCGCGACGACGCGAGCTACCGCTTCGAGCTCACCCGCCCGGGCCTCGTGCGCCTGCGCGGCTCGTGGTCACGGATCCCCGTCGTCTACGCGGACGACGCGCACGTGCTCTTCGAGGGCGCGGGCGGCAGCAACCTCACGCTCCCCGCCGGCCTCACGCCGGGCGCAACGCCACCCGCCGCGCTCGGGCCGGCCTTCGCACAGGTCGGCGAGACGGAGCTCTCGGTCGAACACGACGAGCGCCGGATCGAGCTCGAGCTGCGCCCGAGCGAGGACTGGAGGCTCTTCGCGCGTTACGGCGAGGACGAGCGCGACGGCGCGAAGCCCTTCGGCGGATCGCTCGGCTATCCGAGCACCCTCGCGTCGCTGGTGGAGACGGTGGAGCCGGTGGACCAGATCACGCGCCGCGCCAGCACGGGTGTCGAGTGGTCCGGCAAGGGCGTGCAGGCGAACGCGCGCTACGAGCTCTCGCTGTTCCGCAATCGCGACGGGGCGCTCGCCTTCGACGTGCCGTTTGCGATCGACCCTAACGTCGCGCGCTCGCGCTTCGCGCTCGCACCCGACAACCTGTGGCAGCAGGCGCGCGGCGAGCTGGCGCTCGCACTGCCGTGGAGCGGCCGCTTCGTCGGCACGGCCTCGTGGAGCCGCGCGCGACAGGACGACGACCTGTTGCCGCCCACGATCAACGGCGGCAGCGTCGGCAGGGGGCCATTCGGAAGTGTCGACCTGGACCTCTGGAGCCAGCCGGGCAGCCGCGCCCGCAGCCACGCGGACGCCGGCATCGACCAGCTCCTGCTCGACGGCTCGCTGCAGCTCTCCCCCTGGCGCCCGCTGCGCCTCTCCGCGCGCCTCCGCTTCCTCGACCACGACGACGACACGGCCTACACCGCGTGGAATCCGCTCGCCGGGCGCATCGGCTACGTCGCCGAGGACGGCGGACTCGAGGCGCAGACCTCGCAGCGCCGCGTCTTCGAGCCCGGCCGGCGGCTGGTCGAGGACTTCCGCTACGCGAGCCTGCCGACCACCTACCGCACGCGGCTCGCGCGCGTCGCGGCCGACTGGCGTGCGCTCGGGCGCACGCGCGTCGACGCCTCGCTCGAGCAGGAGGCGATCCAACGCGAGCACCGCGAGCGTGACGAGACGCGCGAGGCCCGCGCGCGCCTGGCGGTCGTGAGCCGCGACCTGGCGCCGCTCACGCTGCGCCTCTCCGGCGAGTTCGCAAAGCGCACGGGCAGCTCCTACGACTCCTTCTTCCTCGCCGACACCTTCGTCTCGAGCCTGCCCGGCTACCTCGGCAGCGAGGCGCCCTACACGCTCACGGATCTGCGCATGCACGACCTGGCGGCGCGCACGCGGCGGCGCGCCGAGCTGCGCGTCCACTGGCAGGCGCGCGAGGACATGGACGCGGCCTGGACCGCGGGCGTGCGCGACGACGGGTACCCGTCGGACTTCGGGTTGACGAGCGAGCGTGCCCTCGACGCCTCGAGCGAGTGGGGCTGGCAGCCCTCCCCGCGCGCGAGCCTGTCCGCGTGGTACGGCTTCGCCTGGCGCGAGCGGCGCCAGCGCAGCATCGCCGACGCGGCCGCGCCGGGCAGCGCCGGCGGCGCCGGCAGCGCCATGTTCCCGCTCGCGAACGTCTGGCGCCTGGAGAGCAGCGAGCTCTCGCACGCCGCCGGCCTCACCGGGACGATCCAGCTCCATCCGCGCGTGGCGCTCGAGAGCGCCTACACCTTCCTGACCACGGAGACCCGGCTCGACTACGAGCCCGCGTCGGCAGGCGCGCTGGTGCCGGGTGTCACGCTCGCCGAGGCGGGCGATTCCTTCCCGACCCTGCGACTGCGGGAGCACGTCACGAGCGCACAGCTACGCGTCACGATCGCGGCGCATCTCGAGGCCGGCGCCCTCTACCGCTTCGAGCACGCCCGCATCGACGACTTCCACCAGAGCGGGCTCACACCGCTCAGCGACCCGGGCTCGATCTTCCTGGCCGACGTCGACCGCTCGTTCGCCGCGCACCTGTTCGGCGCCTGGCTGCGCGTCGGATTCTGAGCGCGGCGAGCGCGCCGGCAGCGGCTCCTGTCACGGCGGCGGCGCTCGGCTCCGGAACGAGCGTCAGGTTGTCCAGCCCCAACACCCCGGCCGACGGCGGGATCTGGCCCGAGCCGACCGGCTCCGGGCTGTGCGCGACGTGGAGACGCGTCACGTTGGCGAGCGCGAGCGGGATGTCCGGGCAGCCGTCCGCCATCGAGTTGACGAGCTCTTCCGGCGTGATCCCGAAGGAGACGCGGGACCAGCCCGTTCCCGCCTCGACCGGAACCGCTTCCGTCACGACCGCGCAGGCGTCACTGCGCAGGTAGAAGCGGATCGCGAGATCCGAGTCCGAGGGCACCTGGAGGTCCACCTGGAGCTCCGTGGCGCCGGTGTAGTCGCCCGTCCACTGGGCGTCGTTCACGGCTGCGACGCGCGATCCCGGCCCGCTGCCGCCCGAGCCGGTCACCTGGAGCCAGGCGTCGTCCGAGCCCGCCGGGCCGCCCGTCGCCACCTGGCTCGGCGGGTTCGGCGAGGACTGGCCGGCTGCCCAGCCTTGCGTGCCGTCCTCGAAGTCGTCGTTCTGCCCGATCACGACGGCGCGTGCAGCGCCCGCCGCGAGGAACAGGGATGCGGACAGCGCGAGCCACGTCCCGCGCCGCGCCACGAGCGTCACCCCACGAGCTCGCTCCATCGCCTCCACCCTCCCCTGCTCCGCACGCGCCCGGGCCGTGCAGCGCCTCGGACCTTCGCCGAGGGCTCCATCGCACCGCAAGCCCCTGCCCGGCCTACCCGCGTGCCCGTGCGCCGCCAGGATAGGGCTGGAGCGCTGCGGGTCCACGAGGGTGCCGTCACGAGGCAGGCTCGACCCCTCGCCCCGCGCGACCGACGGATCCGGCCGCAGCCCCTCCGTCCGGGCGCCCGGCGCCCCGTGCGCTCTCCGTCGAGCCCCGGGCGGAGCCGTCACCCGCGCAGCTTCGGGTCGGCCGAGCGCGCGGCGATCGCGAGCGCGCGCTCCGCGATCGGGCCGGCCGCGCGCACGACGGCGTCGAAGCCCTCGCCGAGCGTCTTGCCCATCTTCCAGCGCGCGTAGATGCCCTCGCTGATGACCGCGAGCTTGTAGAGCGCGAGCACCTGGTAGAAGTCGACCTGCGCGACGTCGCGGCCGCTCGCGCGCGCGTAGCGCTCGACCAGCCCGGCGCGCGTCGCGAAGCCCGGGGCGGCGGTCACGGCCGGAAGCAGGCGGCCCGCGTCCGGCTCCCCGGGCTCGGCCCAGTAGATCAGGGTGTAGCCGAGGTCCGCGAGCGGATCGCCGAGCGTCGCCATCTCCCAGTCGTAGACCGCGACGACCCGGCCCGGGTCGGCCGGGTCGAGCGCCAGGTTCCCGAGCCGGTAGTCGCCGTGCACGAGGGCCGGAGCCGGCGAGCCGGGCAGCGCGGCGGCGAGCCGGTGCTGGAGCTCCTCGATCGCGGGCAGGGGCCCCGTCCGCGAGCGCTCCCACTGCTGCGCCCAGCGCCGCACCTGGCGCTCCAGGTAGCCCTCGGGCCGCCCGAAGTCGGCGAGCCCGACCGCGCGGAAGTCGACCGCGTGCAGGCGCGCGAGTACGTCGATCAGCGCGTCGCCGATGCGCCGCCGGTCGGGGGCCGTCGCGGCGTAGCCCTCGGGCAGGTGGTCCGCGAGGACGACGCCGCTCCGGTGCTCCATCACGTAGAAGGGCGCGTCGTTGACCGCGGGGTCCGTGCAGAGCGCCAGCGGTCGCGGCACGGGGACGCCGGTGCCGGCGAGCGCCGCCAGCACGCGGTGCTCGCGCGCCATGTCGTGCGCCGTGGGCAGCACGTGGCCGAGCGGAGGCCTGCGCAGCACCCAGCACCCGCCGGCCTCGCTCCCGGCCTCCACCCGGTAGGTCAGGTTCGAGCGCCCGCCGCTGATCAGCGAGAAGCGCAGGGGTCCGTCGGCACCCGGGACGTTCTCGGCGAAGAAGCGCTCGACCGCCTCGCGGCGGATGCCGGCGACCTCGCCGTCGCCCGGGTGTGCGCTCGCCCCGGCCATGCGGAGGGCGAGAGTATCGGCGCGCCCCGCGGCGCGGTAGCCTGCTCCCCCGACGCGCAAGGGACGGCCATGATCCTCGATCGCTTCCACCTGCAGGACCGCGTCGCCCTCGTGACGGGCGCGAGCAAGGGCATCGGCCGCGGCATCGCGCTCGCCTTCGCGGAGGCCGGCGCAGACCTCGTGCTCGCCGCGCGCACGGCCGGGGACCTCGAGCGCGTCGCCGCGGAGGTGCGCGGCCTCGGCCGGCGTGCCCTCGCCGTGCCCTGCGACGTGAACGAGCGCGCGCAGCTCGAGCAGCTCGCCGAGCGCACCTGGCGCGAGCTCGGGCGGATCGACGTGCTCGTGAACAACGCGGGCGGCACGCCGCCGAAGCCGGCGCTGCGCACGAGCGAGAAGATGTTCGAGGCCGCGCTCCACTTCAACGTGACCTCGGCCTTCCTGCTCTCGCGGCTCGTGATCCCGCGCATGCTCGAGCGCGACGGGGGCGCCGTCCTCAACATCTCCTCGGGCCTGTCCTGGATGGTCGACAAGGGCTTCGTGGCCTACGGCACCGCCAAGGCCGCCCTCTCGCACATGACGCGCCTCCTGGCCTTCGAGCTGGCTCCGCGCGTGCGCGTGAACGCGATCGCGGTCGGTGCCATCGAGACCGACGCCCTGCGCCCCTTCCTCGAGGCGGTGCCCGCGGCGCGCGCGAAGCTCGAGGCCGCGACCCCGATGGGCCGCATCGGCCAGCCCGAGGACGTCGCCGCAGCCGCCCTCTACCTGTGCTCGCCGGCCGGCGCCTGGGTGACCGGCAAGATCTTCGAGGTCGACGGCGGCACGGTCGCCTCCAACTGGCCGCTCGAGCTGCCCGCCCCCTGAGATTCCGTCCCACGAGGAGCGTCCATGTCCGCGCTGCGCCTGCTCGTCCCGGGGCTCCTCCTGTGCCTGGCGCCGGGCGCCGCCCCGGCCGGCACCTTCTCGGTCCTCACCTACAACGTGGCCGGGCTGCCGGAGGGCCTCTCCAGCTCCCACCCGGCCACGAACCATCCCCTCATCAGCCCGCGCCTCGATCTCTTCGACCTGGTCGGCGTCCAGGAGGACTTCGCCTACCACGAGCTCCTGGTCGCGGATCTCCACCATCCCTACCAGTCGATCAAGGACACGAACCCGGGCCCCTGGGGCGAGGAGCTCGGCTACGCGTTCGGCGACGGGCTCAACAGCTTCTCGCAGCTCGCCTTCGACGGCTTCACGCGGGTCACCTGGGACGAGTGCTTCGGTCTGGTCAGCAACGCCAGCGACTGCCTCACTCCGAAGGGCTTCTCGTTCCAGCGCCACGAGCTCGCGCCCGGCGTCTTCCTCGACGTCTACAACTGGCACGCCGACGCCGGCGGCGACGAGGAGGACCGCGCGGCGCGGCGCTCGAACACGCGCCAGCTAGCCGGCTTCATCGACGCCCACTCGGCGGGCCACGCGGTCCTGGTGCTCGGCGACACCAACAGCCGCTATACGCGCGACGGCGACGTGCTGCCCGAGCTGCTGGACACCGCCGGGCTCACGGACGTCTGGATCGAGCTCGAGCGCGGCGGCGTGCTGCCGCCCGTCGGTGAAGCGCTCGAGGACTGCGCGGACCCCTCGGACGGGAGCTGCGAGCGCGTCGACAAGATCCTCTATCGCAGCAGCGCCGCGCTCGCGCTCGAGCCGCTCGACCACGAGGTCCTGGCAGCGCTCTTCACCGACGCCGCGGACGAGCCGCTCTCGGACCACGACCCGGTCTACGCGCTGTTCCGCTTCACGGTGGTCCCGGAGCCGGGCTCGGCGGGGCCGGTCGCGGCGCTCGCCGCCCTCCTCGTGTATCGCGGGCTGCGCTCTGGTTTCCACGTGCCTCCCCCGCCGCCGTCCTGACGAGGCGCCCCATGCCGACCGCTCCCGCATCGCCGCCCGGCGCGGCGCTCGAGGCCGCGCTCGCGCGCCTCGGCTACAGCGCCTTCCGCCCGGGCCAGCGCGAGGCGGTCGAGACGCTGCTCGCGGCCGGCCGGCTCCTGCTCGTCGCGCCGACCGGCGGCGGCAAGAGCCTCGTCTACCAGCTCCCGGCCTGTGTGCTGCCCGGGACCACGCTCGTGATCTCGCCCCTGATCGCGCTGATGCACGACCAGGTGGCGGCGCTCGGGGCGCGCGGCGTCGCCGCCACGTATCTCGCCGGCACGCTCGACGCCGCCACGCTGCGCCAGCGCATGCGCGAGGCCGCCCGCGGCGCCTTCGCGCTCGTCTACGCGGCGCCCGAGCGGCTCGCGGCGCCGGGCTTCCGGAGCGTCCTTCGCGACCTCGACTGCCCGCTCGTCGCGGTCGACGAGGCGCACTGCATCAGCGAGTGGGGTCACGACTTCCGGCCCGAGTACCACCAGATCGGCGGCGTGCTGGCCGAGCTCCCGGGCGCGCGCGTGCTCGCCTGCACGGCCACCGCCACTCCGATCGTCCGCGACGAGATCCTCGAGAAGCTCGGGCTGCCCGCCGGCACGCCCCAGCTCGTGCGCGGCTTCGCGCGGCCGAACCTCTCCCTGCGCGCCCTCGAGGTCACGGGCGAGACCGAGCGGCGCCGCGCCGTGGACGCTGCGCTCCGCGAGGCGCTCGGAGGCCCCGGCGGCGCCCGCCCCGGCGCCGCGATCGTCTACGCGCCGACCCGGCGCAGCGCCGAGCAGGAGGGAGCGCGCCTGGCGGCCGCCGGCTGGCGCACCGTGGTGTACCACGCGGGCCGGAGCGCCGGGGAGCGCGAGAGCGCCCAGCGCGCCTTCCTCGACGGCACCGCGCAGGTCGTCGTCGCGACCAACGCCTTCGGCATGGGCATCGACCGCGCCGACGTGCGCGCGGTGCTGCACCTGGCGCCCCCGGCCTCGCTCGAGGCGTACTACCAGGAGGTGGGCCGCGCCGGCCGCGACGGCGACGAGGCGCTCGGCCTGCTCTGCATGGCGCCCGGCGACGTCCCGCTCCGGCGGCGGCTGCTCGAGCTTCCGACGGACGGCCGGCCGCCCGACTCCGAGAGCGTCCGCCACAAGTGGGGCCTGTTCCTCGAGCTCTTGCGCTGGATCGAGGGCGGGAGCTGCCGCCACGACGCGATCCTGCGCTACTTCGGCGACGAGGAGGAGACGCTCGCCGGCTGCGGCCGCTGCGACGTGTGCCGCCAGCTCGCCGCCGCCACCGAAGAGGCCGACCCCGAGGAGACCGCGCTGCTCGTGCGCAAGGCGCTCTCCGCGGTGGCGCGCGTGAGCGGCCGCTTCGGGCTCGGCGCCGCCGTGTCCCTGCTGCGCGGGGTCGAGGATCCCCGCCTCCTGCGCGCGGGCCTCCACGAGACCCGCACCTTCGGGATCCTGCGCGAGCGGAGCGACGCCTGGCTCCTGCGCCTCCTGCGCCGCTGCGTGACGCCCGGCTGGATCGACTTCGCGGGCGACGAGCGCCCGGTCGTGACCCTCACCGCTGAGGGCGCCGCCGTGATGCGCGGCGAGAAGCCCGCCCGCCTGCTGCTCCCGCCTCTGACCCCGCCGCGTGGTGCGACCCGCACCGGCGCCGCGGCGGGGAGCGCGAAGCGGCGCGCCACGGCCATCGACGAGGACGTGCTCGACGACGCCGGTCGCGCGCTCTTCGAAGCGCTGCGCGCCTGGCGCCTCGCCCGCGCGCGCGCCGAGTCCGTGCCGCCCTACGTCGTCGCGAGCGACCGCACGCTCCGCGACCTGGTGCGGCTCCGCCCGCGCGACCGCGCCGCGCTCGAGCAGACCCACGGCATCGGGCCGGCGAAGGCGGAGCGCTACGGGGAGGAGCTGCTGGCCGTGGTCCGGAGCGAGCCGGAGCTTCCGTAGCGCCGGAGCACGTCGTACAGCGAGCCGTCGAGGTCGATCCCGGTCGCGCCCGTCAATCTGCCTCCGGCGTCGACCTGCCAGGTCACGGCCCCCGCACTGCCTGCGAAGGCGACGAGGATCCCGACACCGGCGGCCCCGCCGGGCTGTGTCGGGGTCCGGAACCGAGCTAGGAAGGGGCGAGCAGCGCGAGCACCGCGTCGCGCGCGGCGGGTGCGTCCACGGGCGCGCCGGCGTCGATCGTCGCGAGGTAGCCGAGCGCGATCGCGACGAGCAGCGAGCCGATCGCCGCCGGAGGCACGTCGCTGCGCACCGCCCCGCCCCGCTGGCCGGCGGCGGCGGTGCGCGCGACGCGCTCGGCCGCCTGGCCGAGCAGCGCGACGAAGCGCGCGCGCAGCGCCGGCGCGCGCGCGCAGGCCTCGAGGATGCGGTGGAGCGGGACGCCGGCGGCGCCCGGGGCGCCCGCGCGGCCGGTGCGCTCGCGGAGCTGGAGCAGGCCGATCGTGGCGTCGGCGTAGCGGCGCACGGTGCGCTCGAGGTCGCGCGGCTCCGTGCCGGACGGAACGATCGCGTCGAGGAAGGCCCCGAAGGCGCGGTCCATCACCGCCACCACCAGCTCGTCGCGGTCCCGGAAGTGGACGTAGAACGCGCCGCGCGTGAAGCCCGCGCGTGCGCAGATCGCGTCGAGGCTCGGCGCGTCGAGCCCGTGGGCCGCGAACTCGGCGAGCGCAGCCTGGACCAGCGCCTCGCGGGTCTCGGCCTTGGCCCGGTCGCGGGCGGAGCGCGGCGGGGCGGGGCGGCGGCGGGCGGGGGCGTGCTTCATGGGTATTGACATACCAGCTCGTATGTGGAAAATCCAGTGACATACGGCTCCGTATGTGGAGCATTCGAGCCGGCCGCCTGCGGGGTCGGCGGAGGATCCGCGTGGCCGCTTCCACTCCCGAGCTTCCCGCGCCGGCCGTCCCCGAGCACGCGAGCTCGCTCGAGACCCTGCGCATCTGGTGCCTCCACCTGCTCTGCTTCGTCGTGCCGGTGGCGACCTTCGCCTATCTGCTCACCTCGCCGCACGCCTGGTGGGGCGCCCTCCCCTGGCTCGCCGTGATCGCCGGCTCGGTGCTCGCCGACCTCTACAGCCCGGGCGAGCGGCGCCAGCCGGCAAGGCAGCTCGCGCGCTGGCCCTTCGACGCCGTCCTCTACGTGCTGGTTGCGCTCCAGGTCACGAACGTCGCGCTCGCGGTGTGGAACGTGGGGACGCACGGCTTCTGGCGCATCGACACGCTCGTGACCTGGGCGCTCGTGAGCGTGAGCTCTGGCTACTCCGGCATCGTCGTGGGCCACGAGCTGATCCACCGGCGCGAGCGGCACATGACCCGGCTCGGCCGCGTGCTGCTCGGGATCGTGCTCTACGACCACTTCTCGGTCGAGCACGTGCGCGGCCACCACGCGCGGGTGGGCACGCCCGAGGACTCCGCCACGGCGCGCTTCGGGGAGACCTATCACCAGTTCTTCCGGCGCACCGTGCCGGGCCAGCTCCGGAGCGCCTGGCGGCTCGAGGCCCACCGCCTCGGCGACGCCGACATGCCGCTCCTCGACCGCCGCCAGCTCCACAACCGCGTCCTGCACGGGCTCGTCGTCGAGTGGGCGGTCGCGTTCGCGATCGCCGCGCTGCTCGGCTGGGGCGCCTTCGCCTTCTACCTGCTCCAGGCCTTCGGCGCGATCCGGCTGCTCGAAGCCGTCAACTACTTCGAGCACTGGGGTCTCGTGCGCCAGGGCCGCAAGCCGAGCCCGGTCGACTCCTGGGACACCGACTCGTGGTTCACCCTCTACACCCTGGTCGGCCTCTCGCGCCACGCCGACCACCACGCCTACGCGACCCGCCCCTTCCAGCAGCTCCGCCACTGGGAGGAGAGCCCGAAGCTTCCGAGCGGCTACTTCGGGACGATCACGATGGTGTTCGTCCGGAACGAGCGCCTGCGGAAGCTCCTGAGCCGCGAGCTGGAGCGCCGGAAGCTCGGGCCCTTTGCCGAGGCTTCGTGAGGAATCACTCGAGGTCCTCGCCAGAGGCCGTCCCGACCCTCGCGACCTGCACACCGCGCGCGCACCCGCGATATGCTCCCGCGCCGTGCTGGCCACGCGCTCTGCGAACCCGGGTGACACCGGCACCCATGCGCGGATCCGCGCCGTCGTGCGCCGGATCCCGCGCGGCCGCGTGGCCACCTACGGGCAGGTGGCGCAGCTCGCCGGGCTCGGCGCGCAGCCGCGGCTGGTCGGCTACGCGCTGGCGGCGCTCCCCGAGGACACGCCACTGCCCTGGCACCGGGTCGTGAACGCGCAGGGCCGGGTGAGCCCGCGCGCGCAGGCGGGTGCGAGCGCCCTCCAGCGCGTGCTCCTCGAGCGCGAGCGCGTGCGCTTCGACGCAGCCGGGCGGATCGATCTCGCTCGCCATCGCTGGCGACCGCGCGCGTGATCGCGCCGGCCCGGCCAGCCGCGGGAGGCTCCATGGCAGCCGGCGCGACGCTCGAGGGATTCACGACCTCCTCCTTCACGCACGGGGGCCGGCGCTACCCGGTGTACCGGCGGGGCCACGGGCCGGGGGTCGTGATCGTCCACGAGATCCCGGGCCTGCACCCGGCCGTGGCGGCGTTCGGGCGCCGGGTCGCCGACGCGGGCTTCACGGCCGTCCTGCCCGAGCTCTTCGGCACCCTGAACCGCGACTTCTCGGCGGGCTACATCGCGGGCTCGATGCTGCGCGCCTGCATCTCGCGCGAGTTCCACGTGCTCGCGCGCAACGCCTCGAGCCCGGTCACCAACTGGCTGCGCGCGCTCTGCCGGGAGGTGCACGCGGAGTGCGGCGGGCCGGGCGTCGGGGCGCTCGGCATGTGCCTCACCGGGAACTTCGCGCTCGCGCTGATGGTGGACGAGGCCGTGCTCGCGCCCGTGCTGAGCCAGCCCTCGCTGCCCTTCGGGGTGAGCCGCTCGCATCGCGCCGCGCTCCATCTCTCGCCCGAGGACCTGGCGGTCGTGAAGCGGCGCGCCGGGGAGGGCTGCGGCGTGCTCGGGCTGCGCTTCACGCACGACGCGCTCTGCCCGGCTGCGCGCTTCGAGACGCTGCGCCGCGAGCTCGGCCCGGGCTTCGAGGCGATCGAGATCGACTCCGGCCCGGGCAACCCGCACGCGATCCCGCGCACCGCCCACTCGGTGCTGACCAAGGACCTGGTGGACCGCGAGGGCCATCCGACCCGCGCTGCCCTCGATCGCACCCTCGCCTTCTTCGCCGAGCGGCTGCGGCCGGCCGCCGGGCGCCCCTCTCACGAACCCGCTCCCGGCGGCTGACGAGATGGGCTCCAGCCTCGCTACTCGAGCTCGAAGGAGACCTCCACCGTCACGGTCGACGCGACGGCGCGATCGGCGAGGCGGGCTGCGCGGAACGGGGTGCGCGCGACCGCGCGGCGCGCCGAGGCGTCGAAGGCCTCGCCGCCGCTGTGCGCGACCGTGACGGCCCCCACCTTCCCGGTGGCGTCGACCTCCACGAGCAGCGTCACCCGCCCCTCGCGGCCCAGCATGCGCTCGCGCGCCGGGTACTCGGGGCGGCGGATCCCGCCGAGCGCGACGGCCGCGCGGTCGACCTCGCCTTCGCCGTACACGCGGCCACCGGCCGTGCTCGCGGCGAGCGCGGCTGCCGTGCCCGCCGCGGCGGCCTCCGGCGCGGGCACGGACGGGGTGCCGGACGAGGGACCGGGTACGGCGGGCGGCTCCGGCGGAGCGGGCGCTGGCGCCGCCCCTGCGGGCGGGCGCGGCGCCCGGGCGGGCCGGCGGGTGCGCGGCGGCGGCGGCGCAGGGACGGAGCGCGATCGCGTGACAGGGTGCGGTGTCGGTTGGGCTGCAGGTGGCGGAGGAGCCGGCACGGGCGGGGCCGCTGCCGCGGGCGCTGCCGCGACGGCGGCCGCGGGCGCGGGGCCCTCGGCGGCGGCGAGCAGCGTCACGAAGACCGGCGGCTCGCGCTCCGCCGCCCGCAGCCACGAGCCCGTCGTCCAGGCGAGCGCCCCCAGCGCCAGCGCGTGGACCAGCAGCGAGGCCGCGAGGCTCCCTCCGAAGCGCCGCCGGGAGCGCCGCGCACCGGCAGCACCCCACGGCGGCGACTCACCAGGGGAGGAACCAGGTGATCCCGGCCCGGACGTTGCGCGGATTGCCCGGGACGAAGTGGAAGTCTTCCGTCGGCGCTGCATCGAAATCCGGCAGGTAGGACTCGAAGTAGAAGTCGGCGCTCCGCCACTGGGTGTCGAAGAGGTTCTCGAGCAGGACGAAGGCCTCGAGCGGGCCCCGACGGTACCGCAGGCCCAGGTCGAAGACCGCGTAGTCCGAGAGCAGCACCGAGCGCTCGCTCTCGAGCCCGTAGCGCTCGCCGAGCGCCCGGAAGGCGAGCTCGCCGGAGAGGCCCGAGGCGTGCGTGGCGCGCACCCGCGCCTTCGCGACCAGGCGCGGCGCCTGCGCGACGGGGTCGCCGTCCTCGATCCCGGCGTCCGGGTCGTCCTCCTCCCAGGTGGCCGACGAGTAGGCGACCGCCACCTCCCCCTCGAGCCACTCCCAGGGCTGCGCACGCGCGGCGAGCTCGATGCCGCGGCGGTGGGTCTTCCCGCGCGGCTCGGTGGTGCCCTCGTCGCCCACGAAGACGAACTCGCTCTCGAGGTCGAGCCACCAGCCCGCGATCGAGAGCTCCGCCCACTCCGTCACCGGGATCTTCCAGCCCACCTCCCAGCCCATCGCCGTCGGGAGCGTCTCCTCGTCGGGGTTCGCGACGACGTTGCGGGCGTCGTTCGAGTGGTAGCCGATCCCCCAGTTGAGGAAGAGCTGTGCGTCGCGCAGCGCCGCGGTCTCGCTCGGCAGGGGCCCTTCGCTCGCGAAGGGCAGCAGGATCAGGTTCGCCTTCGGCAGCGCGACCCCGTCGTACTCGCTGCCCTCCGCGCGCGCGTCTGCGAGCGGGTCCTCGGGGTCGGCGGTGCACTCGGCGCAGCGGTTCTCGACGTCGAAGCGGAACCCCTCGAGCCGCAGGCCCCCGACGAAGCGCGCCCACGGCGCCAGCAGCGTCTCGGTCGAGCCGAAGAGGGCGAGCGAGCTCACGGTGACGTCGTCGTCGCTCAGGTGCTCGAGGCGCTGGCGCTCCTCCTGCCGGCGGAGCTGCACGCGGGTGAGGTCGCTGCGCGTGTCGAGGCCGCCCGAGAGGACGGTCGGGAAGCGCCCGTCGAGCTGGTGGCGGTAGACGAGCGAGCCGCCGGTGTAGACGCGGTCGTCGCTCTGGAGGATCCCGTCGCCGGTGTCGGGGTGGCTCAGGAAGAAGGTGAAGTTCGAGTAGAGGTCGAGGGCGTAGTGGGCGGCCCAGGCGCTGGCTTCGAGCCGCCGGCCAGGCGCCGGCTCGTGGACGAGCCGCACGAGGCCCATCTGGCGGTTCGAGTCCCCGCCCTCGGTCGGGTCGATCGCGTCCCAGCGGTCGAAGCCCGGGCCGCGCACCCGACGCAGCGGGATCTGGCCCGAGCTGTTCCAGCGCCCGTCGTAGAAGGCGGCCCAGCCCTCGAGGCGGGTCTCCTCGTCGAAGCGCCAGCCGGCCCGCGCGAGGCCCTTGTACTGGAGGAGGTCCTCGGCGTCCTGGAAGGGGCCGTCGGTGGCGTCGAACTCGCCGGCCAAAAGCAGCGTGCCGGGCTCGTCGCCACCGGAGAAGAGGCCCTCGCGCGGCGACCACAGGCCCACCGTGCGCGCGCTCTGCCACTGCCCGCCCTCCACCTTCAGGAAGGGCTCGGGCGCTCGCTCGAAGAGCTTCAGGTTGGCGGCCCCGGCCGTCGCGAAGTCGCCGAACTCCGTCGAGTAGGGCCCCATCGAGACCTCGATGCGCTCGATCGCCTCCGGGATGAAGAAGGTCAGGTCCGCGTAGCCCTGGCCGTGGGCATGGCTGCGGAAGTTGAGGGGCAGCGAGTCGAGGAAGAAGGCGAAGTCCGTCCCGTGATCGGCGTCGAAGCCGCGCACCAGGTACTGGTTGGCCTTGCCGCCGCCGGCGTGCTGCGCGGTGAGGAGCGGCGGCACCTGCTCGAGGACCTGGTCGGGCCGATCGAGGCGCCGCAGCGAGAAGTCGCCCCCCTCCACGACGTAGCTCGAGCCCGAGCTCACCGGACGCCGCTCGCGCACCGTCACGCTGTAGGTCTGGGCCTGCGCGGCGCCGGCGGCCAGCGCCACGAGCACCGTGAGCAGAGCGGTGATTCCACGCGGCATCCGGACCCTCCTGGCGGGCCGGCAGCATACCCGAGATCGCCAGGCTGTCTCCATCCATATAGTTAGCTATCTAATGACTTCATGGCCCTCCTCTTGCCGCCGGAGCTGCACACGCGCGACGGGGAAGCGCTCGACGCCGCCCTCCGCCTGCTCGACGTGGCCGACGAGCTCGTGCGCACCCTCGAGATCCACGCGCAGGGCCGCTTCGGCCTCTCGCGCGGCCGGCTCGGCGTGCTGCTCGCCCTCGATCGCGCGGGCACCGAGGGCATCCGCGCCGCCGACCTCGCCGAGCAGCTCCGCGTGAGCCGCCCCACGGTCACGATGCTGCTCCGCGGCCTCACCGCGGAGGGCCTGGTCGCCCGCCGTCCCGACCCGCACGACCGGCGCGCGCGGCGGGTCGTCCTCTCCCGGAGCGGGCAGGCGCGGGTCCGGGCGATCGCCCCGACCCACGCCCGCCGGCTCGTGGCGCTGCTGCGCGCCCTCGACGAGGACGAGCGGAGCCAGCTCCTCGCGCTCCTCGAGAAGCTGCGCGGCGGCCTCCACGCGCTGCGCAGCCCCTGATAGCATCGGGCGCCGGAGGAGCGATGGCGCGCGCGTACTGGCTCGTGAAGTCGGAGCCCTCGACCTACGCGTGGCAGGACCTCCTCGACGAGGGCCGCACGGTCTGGGACGGCGTGCGCAACCCGAGCGCGCGCCAGCACCTCGGGGCGATGGGCGCGCGCGACCTCGTCCTCTTCTACCACTCCGGTGCCGGCAAGGAGGTGGTCGGGATCGCGCGGGTCGCGCGCACCGCGTACCCGGATCCGGCGGACGGCGCCTGGCTCGCCGTGGACCTCGAGCCCGTCGCGCCGCTCGTGCGGCCGGTGACGCTCGCCGCGATCAAGGCGGACGCGGGGTTCAGGGGCTTCGCGCTGGTCCGGATGCCGCGCCTCTCCGTCCTGCCGGTCTCGCCCGCGCACTTCGAACGCATCCTCGCCCTCGCCGGCACGAAGGCGCCGCGCCGATGAGCGGGGAGCGCCTCTGGTGGCGCGACGGCGTCGTCTACCAGATCTACCCGCGCTCCTACCAGGACGCGAACGGCGACGGCGTCGGCGACCTCGAGGGCATCCGGCGCCGGCTCGACCACCTGGCCTGGCTCGGCGTCGACGCGCTCTGGCTCTCGCCCTTCCAGCCCTCGCCGATGGCGGACTTCGGCTACGACGTCGCCGACTACTGCGGCGTCGACCCCCTCTTCGGCACCCTCGCCGACTTCGACCGGCTGCTCGCCGACGCCCACGCGCGCGGGATCCGCGTGACGGTCGACTGGGTGCCGAACCACAGCTCCGACCAGCACCCCTGGTTCCGCGAGTCGCGTGCGGCGCGCGACAGCGCGAAGCGCGACTGGTACGTCTGGCGCGACGGCCGGGGGGGCCAGGCGCCCAACAACTGGTGCTCGATCTTCGGGGGCCCGGCCTGGCAGCACGACCCCGCCACCGGCCAGTGGTACCTGCACTCCTTCCTGCGCGAGCAGCCGGACCTGAACTGGCGGAGCCCGGAGCTCGTGCGCGCGATGCACGAGGTGCTGCGCTTCTGGCTCGAGCGCGGCGCCGACGGCTTCCGGATCGACGTGATCCACCGCATCGCGAAGGACCCCGCGCTGCGCGACAACCCGCCGAACCCGGCAGGCGGCTCGGGCTACGGCGGCCAGCTCCACGTCCACGACGAGAACCACCCCGACGTCCACTCGATGCTGCGCGGGATCCGCGCCGTGCTCGACCGGTACGGCGAGCGCATGATGGTGGGCGAGGTCTACCTCTTCGACCCCGCCGAGGTCGCGAAGTACTACGGGAAGGGCGACGAGCTCCACCTGGCCTTCAACTTCTCCTTCCTGCGCTGCCCGTGGGACGCCGCGGCGTTCCGCGCCGAGGTCGAGCGCTTCGAGGCGCTCTGCCCGCCCGAGGGCTGGCCCACCTGGGTGCTCTCGAACCACGACGTCCCGCGCCACGCCTCGCGCTACGACCACCCGACGTTCGGCGACGCCCGGGCGCGGCTCGCCGCGATGATGCTGCTCACCCTGCGCGGCACGCCCTACCTCTACGCGGGCGAGGAGATCGGGATGCGCAACGTCGCGGTGCCGGAGGACCGCCTCCAGGACCCGCTCGCGCGCACGCTCCACCCCTCCCTCTCGCGCGACGGCGAGCGCACGCCGATGCGCTGGGACGCGCGCGAGCCCGGCTGCGGCTTCACGAGCGCGGCGGAGGCGTGGCTCCCGCTCGGCCCGCAGCCGCCCGGCACCGACGTCGCCGCCCAGCGCGCCGACCGCAAATCGCTGCTCTGGCTCTACCGCGACCTCCTCGCCCTGCGCCGCGCGCACCCTGCCCTGCAGCGCGGGCGCTTCCGCGCGCTCGACGCGCCGGCGGGTGTCTTCGCATACGAGCGCGAGCACGAGGGCGAGCGTGCCGTCGTCGCGCTGAACTTCGGCGAGCGGCCCGCCCAGGTGAGGCTCGGCGCGGGCCGCGTGGCCCGCGGGCTCTCGACCCGCCCCGGACGCGCGCTCCCGGAGTCCTCGCGAGCGATCGCACTCGACCCCGTGGAGGGGTGGGTCCTCGCGCTCGCGTGACGCCAGCGTGCGCCGCGCCAGCCGGTGCGCCCCTGCGCAGCGCGGCTGCAAGCCGCGGGGTTGACGCCCCGCCCCTCCCTCTTCAAGCTGTTCCGCCGGGGGGAGCATGCCGCGCGCGCGCAAGGCATACGACGAGTCGTCCATCCAGACGCTGGACGCCCTGGCCCACATCCGGCTGCGCAGCGGGATGTACATCGGGCGCCTGGGCGACGGGTCCCATCCGCAGGACGGGATCTACGTGATGCTGAAGGAGGTCGTCGACAACGCGGTCGACGAGTTCATCATGGGCGCCGGCAAGCGGATCGAGCTGCGCCGCGACGGCGACGCGATCGAGGTGCGCGACTACGGGCGCGGGATCCCGCTCGGGAAGCTCCTCGACTGCGTCTCCCGGATCAACACCGGCGGCAAGTACAACGACGACGTCTTCCAGTTCTCGGTGGGCCTCAACGGTGTCGGCACCAAGGCCGTGAACGCGCTCTCGAGCCGTTTCGAGGTCCAGAGCTGGCGCGAGGGGAAGACGCGCCGCGCGATCTTCGAGCGCGGCAAGCTGCGCGACGACGAGACCGGCAAGGCCGGCGCGGAGCGCGACGGCACCTGGGTGCGCTTCACGCCGGACCCGGAGCTCTTCGGGCGCTTCGCCTGGAACGAGGAGTTCGTCACGCAGCGCCTGCGCTACTACGCCTTCCTGAACGCCGGCCTCACCCTCGAGTACGGCGGCGAGCGGTTCCACTCCGCGGGCGGCGTCGCCGATCTCCTGGCCCACGAGATGGGCACCGAGGAGGCGCTCTACCCGATCGTCCACCACGCCGCCGACCGGCTCGAGTTCGCCTTCACCCACACCCACGCCTACGGCGAGAGCTACTGGAGCTTCGTCAACGGCCAGCACACCCACGACGGCGGCACCCACCAGAGCGCCTTCCGCGAGGGGCTCCTGAAGGCGGTGAACGAGTTCGCGGGCAAGTCCTTCGCCGGCGAGGACGTGCGCGACGGGCTCGTCGGCGCCGTCGCGATCAAGCTCCAGGACCCCGTCTTCGAGGCGCAGACCAAGACCAAGCTGGGCTCCATCGAGGTCCGGAGCTGGATCGTGCCGGCCGTGAAGGAGCGCGTGGTGCGCTGGCTCCACGAGCACCGCGACGACGCCGAGCGGCTCCTCGAGAAGGTGCGCCAGAACGAACGCGTGCGGAAGGAGCTCTCGGCGATCAAGAAGGACGCCCGCGAGCGCGCGCGCAAGGTGGCGATCCGGATCCCCAAGCTCACCGACTGCCGGGCCCACTACGACGACCCGAAGGCCCGCAAGCGCGAGGAGACCACGATCTTCCTGACCGAGGGCGACTCGGCGGGCGGCGTCATGATCCAGACCCGCGACGTCGAGACCCAGGCGGTCTTCTCGCTGCGCGGCAAGCCGCTCAACTGCCACGGCCTCTCGCGCGACGCGATCTACAAGAACGAGGAGCTCTACAACCTGATGCGCGCCCTCGGCATCGAGGACGGCATCGAGGGGCTGCGCTACGCGCGCGTCGTGATCGCCACCGACGCCGACGTCGACGGCATGCACATCCGCAACCTGCTGCTCACCTACTTCCTGCGCTACTTCGAGGAGCTGGTGCTGAAGGGGCACCTCTACATCCTCGAGACGCCGCTGTTCCGGGTCCGCAACCGCAAGGAGACCCGCTACTGCTTCAGCGACGCCGAGCGCGAGCGCGCCGAGCAGGAGCTGCGCGGCCCCGAGATCACGCGCTTCAAGGGCCTCGGCGAGATCAGCCCGAAGGAGTTCGGGCAGTTCATCGGGCCCCGGATGCGGCTTGCGCCGGTGGCCGTGCACGGGATCGGCGAGATCGGCCGCTGCCTCGACTTCTTCATGGGCAAGAACACGCCCGAGCGCAAGGCCTTCATCGTCGAGAACCTGGCGTCCGCGGTCGAGGTGCTCTGAGGTGTCCGGCCTCGACGCGCTGATGCGCCGCAACTTCATCGACTACGCGAGCTACGCGATCCTCGACCGCGCGATCCCGGACCTGCGTGACGGGCTCAAGCCCGTGCAGCGGCGCATCCTGCACACGCTCTTCGAGATGCACGACGGCCGCTACCACAAGGTGGCCAACGTGATCGGCGAGACGATGAAGCTCCACCCCCACGGCGACGCCTCGATCGGCGACGCGCTCGTGGTGCTGGCCAACAAGGGCCTCTTCATCGACCGCCAGGGAAACTTCGGGAACCTGCTAACCGGCCACCCGGCTGCCGCCGCGCGCTACATCGAGTGCCGGCTCACCGCGCTCGCGCTCGAGACGCTCTTCAACGAAGCGCTCACCGAGTTCGTGCCGAGCTACGACGGCCGCAGCCGCGAGCCGGTCTTCCTGCCGGCCAAGCTGCCGCTCGTGCTGATGCTCGGCGCCGACGGGATCGCGGTGGGCATGGCGACCCGGATCCTGCCCCACAACCCGATCGAGCTCCTGCAGGCCCAGATCGACCTGCTCGAGGGGCGCCGGATCACCCTGCACCCCGATTTCCCGCAGGGCGGCCTCGCCGACGTCTCCGAGTACGACGACGGGCGCGGCAAGGTGACGGTGCGTGCGCGCCTCGACGCGCGCGACGAGAAGCGCATCGTGATCCGCGAGATCCCCTTCGGCACCACCACCGAGAGCGTGATCGCCTCGATCGAGGCCGCGATCGGGCGCGGGCGCGTGCAGATCGCCTCGATCCACGACTACACGACCGACCGGGTCGAGATCGAGCTCCAGCTCCCGCGCGGCGCCTACGCCGAGGAGGTGATCCCGCAGCTCTACGCCTACACCGACTGCCAGGTCTCCGTCTCGTCGAACATCGTCGTGATCGACGGGCGCACGCCGGTCGAGAGGAGCGCGAGCGAGGTCTTGAAGGCGCTCACGGAGCAGCTCCGCGAGCGGATCCGGGCCGAGCTCGAGTGGGAGCAGGGCCAGCTCGCCGACCGCCGGCACTGGCTCACCCTCGAGCGCATCTTCATCGAGAAGCGCGTCTACCGCGGGCTCGAGGACGCCAGCACCGAGGAGGCGGTGCGCGAGCGGGTCGTCACCGGCATGAAGAAGCACGCCCGGCTCTTCGTGCGCCCGATGGACGACGACGACCTGAAGCGCCTGCTCGAGCTGCGCATCCGCCGCATCTCGGCCTACGACCTCGAGCGCAGCAAGGCCGAGGAGGCAGAGATCGAGGAGCGCCTGGCCGCCACCGCGAAGAAGCTGAAGCACCTGACCCGCACCACGGTGCAGTGGCTCCAGGGCCTGATCGACCGCTACGCCGACGAGTACCCGCGCCGGACCCGGATCGGCTCCTTCCAGGAGGTCGACAAGAAGGCGGTGGCGCGCGCCACCTTGAAGCTCTCCTACGACCCGGAGAGCGGCTTCTTCGGGAGCGCGGTGAAGGGCGAGGGCTTCCCGCTCCAGGTCACCGAGTACGACCTCGTGCTCGGGATCGCCGACGACGGGAGCTTCCGGGTCATGGCCGCGCCCGAGAAGCAGCTCTTCACGGGCAAGCTGCTCCACTGCGACGTCTTCGACCCCGAGCAGGGCGCCGAGTTCACGGTCGTCTACCGCGACGCCAAGCGGATCCCCTTCGCCAAGCGCATCCGCATCGAGCGCTTCATCCGCAACAAGGAGTACGCGCTGATCAAGGACAAGGCGGGCAAGGTGGATCTCCTGATCCCGGGGAAGGCCAGCGGTCAGGCCTGGCTCAGGTTCGTGCCCGCCAAGCGCCAGCGTGTCAAGGAGGCGACCTTCGACCTCGGCCAGCTCGAGCCGACGGGCGTGACGGCGCGCGGCGTGCGCCTCGCGGCCAAGCCCGTCTCCCAGGTGAAGTGGCTGCGCGAGGAGCCGAAGCCGGCGAAGACAGGCAAGCCGCGCAGGACGACCGGCGCGAAGGGGGAGCAGACGGCCTTGTTCTGAACGCGGTCGCGTGCGTGCAGGGTGGACGCGTGAACTCCACCGGCTAGCTTCGCCGGATGGCCCGTCGTCAGCCCTTCGCCGAAACGCAGCCGCGAGCGACCCGGAGCCGCCGCGGCCGAACGGACGTCACGACCACGCCGCTTGCGATCCGCAGCCGGATCCCGCTCGAAGCCGCCTTCCGGGACCTGGTGCGGGCGCGGCTCGGGCGCCGGCTCGGCAAGTTCGCGAAGCGCATCGAGCGCATCTCCGTGCGTTTCGAGGACGTCAACGGCCCGCGCGGCGGCGTCGACACCGTCTGCCGGGCGAAGGTGGTGCTGGACGGTCTCCCGAGCATCGTCGTCGAGGAGCGGGCTGCGGACGCGCGGGAGGCCTTCCGGTGGGTCGCGGCCGGCGTGGAACGCGCGGTCGGGCGTGCGCTCGGGCGCCAGCGCCTGTCGGAGCCCCGCACGAAGCGGGGCACCCGGCGCGCGAGCGGGCCGGCGGCGGCTCCCCGACGCGACGACGACGGCAGCCTGATCGGGCGCCGGGTCGGACAGGGGCGCGAGGCCCTCGAGCGCGCGCTCGCCCGTCCCGAGAAGCTGCGTCGCGATGCCTTCGTCGACACCGCGGCTCCGGGCGTCAGCGCGAGCGACCGCAAGGCCGGCTACGGCAGCACCGCGGCACGCAACACCCGGCGGCGAGCGCCGAAGGCGGCCGTTGCGCTCGAGGACTCGCGCACCGTCCCGTCCCGGAAGTCGACCCGCAAGTCCGCCAACCGGATGCGCTCCGCGGCTGCTCTCGAGCAGGCCGAGAGCATGCGCCGCCAGCGCCCGGGCGCCCAGGCCGCCCGGGCCCGCGCCCGCCGCCCGCGCTGAGCCGCCGTCAGGCGAAGGCGGCCTCCCCCAGCGCCTCCGTCCGCAGCTCCGCGTACACCCCGAAGTGGTCGCTCGGCCAGACGCCGTCAACGGCG
Organism: Deltaproteobacteria bacterium; assembly: GCA_035063765.1. Taxonomy (NCBI): domain Bacteria; kingdom Pseudomonadati; phylum Myxococcota; class Myxococcia; species Deltaproteobacteria bacterium. The sequence goes on along the minus strand of JAPSFT010000004.1, from coordinate 197,835 downwards.
TCGTCGAAGGCCACCTCGCAGCGCTCGACGAGGCCCAGGCCCTGGGCGGTCGGGTAGCCCGTGAAGACGTAGTCGATGCGGCGGTCGGGCTCGAGGGCGAGGCGCGCGAAGCGGTTGCGGTTGGACCAGGTGCAGCCGGGCGGCTCGCCCGGGTGCGGCGCCGCGCGGCCCGCCTTGCGCCAGGCGTCGTGGAAGTAGACGGTCCGGCCGTCGATCGCGTGTCCTCCGGTCAGGTAGCGGATCTCGTCCCACTCGGGCTCGGCGTTGAAGTCGCCGACCACGAGCGGCGGGAAGCCGCCCTTCGGGCGGCGCGCGATCACGCGCGCGGCCAGCGCCTGCACCTGTCGCAGCCTCGTGTCGCCATGGTGGAAGCGCCAGTGCAGGTGGGTGCAGGTGAAGGCGAGCGGCCCGAAGGGCGCCGCCACGTCGACGTGCAGCGCCGCGCGCGTCTCGGCGTCACCGCGGTCGGGAAGCCTCTGCTCCTCGCGGCCACGGAGGGGCCAGCGCGAGGCCACCGCGTTACCGAACTCGAAGGTGCCGGACTCCCGGCGCAGGATCGCGGCGCAGCCGAAATCCCGGTGGGGAAGGCGCGGGCCGAGCAGCTCCGCCACCTGGTCGAAGCCGGGCGCGCGCAGCGCCTCCTGGAAGCCGACGACGTCCGGGTCGAGCCCGTCGAGCCAGGCGCGGATCCGCTCGGCGCGCGCCGGCCAGGGACCCTGGTCGTGCCAGAGATTGAGCGTCGCGACCTTGAGCGTCACTGCACCGAGGCGGGCTGGCGCAGCTCGAAGGGCGCCACCTCGGCCTCGAAGCGGCGGCCGCTCGCGGGCGCCAGCATCTCGTAGCACCCGCGCATGAAGCCGAAGGGCGTCCCGAGCGGACACCCCGAGGTGTACTCGAAGGCCTCCCCGGGCTCGAGCACGGGCTGCTCGCCGACGACCCCGGGTCCGCGTACCTCCTCGACCTTGCCGGTGGCATCCGTGATCACCCAGTGGCGCCCGACGAGCTTCACGGTCTCGTCGCTCAGGTTCGTGATCCGGATCGTGTAGAGGAAGAACCACTGCGCGAGGTGCGCGGCCGAGTGGTCCGGCGAGAAGCGCGCGGCGGCCTCCACCTGGACGCCGTTGGTCGTGGCCTCGGACGCGGACACCCAGCGAATCTAGGCGGGGCCCGGAAGGCCGTCGAGGCCGCGACGGGGGCGGAGCCGGCTGGTATGCTCCCGCCCTCCCGCAACGCCCGAAAGGACCCCTCATGCCCCTTCCCTCCCGCGAAGTCGTCATCGTCGAGAGCGTGCGCACGGGCCTCGCCAAGGCCGGCCGCGGCTCGTTCAACATGACCGAGCCCGTCTACTACCTGGCGCACACGCTGAAGTCCGTCGTGGCCAAGGCCGGCGTGGACGCGGCCGAGATCGAGGACGTGGTCGTCGGCACGGGCTTCCCGGAAGGCTGCCAGGGCATGAACATGGCGCGCATCGCCGCCATGGCGGCGGGCTTCCCGAAGGAGGTAGCGGGCGCCACGGTGAACCGCTTCTGCTCCTCGGGCTCGCAGGCGATCATGATGGCGGCGCAGCGCATCCAGGAGGGGGCGGAGGTCGCCATCGGGGCCGGCGTCGAGACCATCACCATGATGACCGACGGGACCCAGAACACGACGCGCATGGTCAACAAGGCCGCGCAGGAGCGCTTCCCGGGCCTCTACTTCCCGATGGGGATGACCGCCGAGATCGTGGCCGAGCGCTACCACGTCTCGCGCGAGGACCAGGACCAGTACGGGCTCCAGAGCCAGCAGCGCTACGCCGCGGCCTGGGACAAGGGATGGGTCCGCGAGGAGATCGTCCCGATGCCGGTGACCCGCAAGGTCCAGAAGAAGGGCGAGGAGCCCTACGAGGAGCAGGCCACCGTCGACCGCGACGAGTGCAACCGGCCCGACACCACGATCGAGGGCCTGCGCGCGCTCAAGCCCGCGTTCAAGCCCGACGGGACGATCACGGCCGGCAACGCCTCGCAGCTCTCCGACGGCGCCTCGGCGACGCTCCTGATGAGCGCGGAGCGCGCGAAGCAGCTCGGTCTCCAGCCGCTCGGCGTCTACCGCGGCAGCGCGGTGGCCGGCTGCGGCCCCGAGGAGATGGGGATCGGCCCGATCTTCGCGGTGCCGAAGCTCCTGAAGCGCCACGGCCTCACGATGAAGGACATCGACGTGGTCGAGCTGAACGAGGCCTTCGCCTCGCAGCTCCTGCACTGCCAGCGCGTGCTCGAGATCCCGAACGAGAAGCTGAACCCCTGCGGCGGCTCGATCGCGATCGGGCATCCCTACGGCATGACCGGCTCGCGGCTCACCGGGCTCCTGCTCCGCCAGCTCCAGCGCACCGGCGGCCGCTACGGGATCGTGACGATGTGCGTGGGCGGCGGGCAGGGCTTCGCGTCCCTCTTCGAACGCGCCTAGCTCGTCTTGGGCGTCCGCTGCGAGATCCAGGACGGCGTCGCCATCCTGCGCATGGACGACGGGAAGGCCAACGCCTTCTCGTTCGCCATGCTCGAGGAGCTCGGCGCGGCGCTCGACGCGGCCGAGAAGGACGCCCGGGCGGTCGTGCTGCTCGGGCGGCCCGGCCGCTTCTCGGGCGGCTTCGACCTCGCGGTGATGAACGAGGGCGGCGCGGCGACTGCGCGGCTCGTGACGGGCGGCGCGCGCCTCGCGCTCCGCCTCTTCGAGCTGCCGCTGCCGGTCGTGATCGGCTGCACCGGCCACGCGCTCGCGATGGGCGCGGTCCTGCTGTGCGCCGCCGACCTGCGCATCGGCGCGGCCGGCGCCTTCAAGATCGGCCTCAACGAGGTCGCGATCGGCCTCGCGTTGCCCGCCTTCGCGATCGAGCTCGCACGCGAGCGGCTGGCGGCGAGCCACCTGCAGCGCGCCACCGCGCTCGCCGAGATCTACGACCCGGACGGCGCGGTCGCGGCGGGCTTCCTCGATCGCGCGGTCGCCCCCGAGCAGGTGGAGGCAGCGGCGCTCGAGGCGGCCGCAGCCCTCGGCGCCCTCCCCGGCCGCGCCCACGCGCTCACCAAGCGCGCCCTGCGCCGGGCCGCGATCGAGCGGATCCGCTCGGGCCTCGGGTAGTTCCGGTCTTCCCTGCCGGTCGCGGCGCGCACCCGCCGGCGCCCGCGTCAACCGCCCGCGCTCCCGCGCGTTGGCAGGGGGAGAAGGGCGGCGCTCCCGCCGCTCGCAACCGGAGATCCGCATGAAGTCCTCGCTCTTCGCCCTCACCACGCTCCTCGCCCTCGGCCTTGCGCCTGCCGCCGCCCGCGCCGACCTGGGCGACCGGGTCGACCACCGCCTCGACCGGCGCGGCGACCGCATCGACCAGCGCCTCGACCGGCGCGGCGACCGCATCGAGAGCCGCTTCGACCGGCGCGCTGCCCGCGCCGAGGAGAACGGCCACCCGCAGCGAGCGGCCTGGCTCGAGCGGCGCGGCAACCGCGCCGACGCCCGGCTCGACCGCCGCGGCGACCGTGTCGAGCGGCGTCTCGACCGGCGCGGCGATCGCTTCGACCGCCGCTTCGATCGTCGCCACGGCGACTGATGTGCGAAGCTGCGGGCCGGGCCGGTGCGGGCATGAGGAAGGGTACGCAACGGGGTGGAACGGCGGGCGGACCTGGAGCGCTTCCTCGCGGGCGTCGAACGCCGCGCCTTCCGCATGGCCCGGCTCGCCACGCGTGACCCCGACGAGGCTCTCGACCTCGTCCAGGACGCGATGACGGCGCTGGTGCAGCGATACAGCACTCGGCCCGAGGCCGAGTGGCGCCCGCTCTTCTACCGGATCCTCCAGAACCGGATCCGGGACTGGGCGCGGCGGCGCGCCTTCCGCGCACCGTTTCGCGGCCTGCTCGGCCGCGGCGACACCCCCGCGCCCGACCCCGGTGCCGAGGCCGCCGATCCGGCGGGCGCGAGCCCCGCGGAGCTCGCCCTGCGTGCCGACGCCGGGCGCCAGCTCGACGCCGCCCTCCAAGCACTCCCGCTGCGCCAGCGCCAGGCCTTCCTCCTGCGCGCCTGGGAGGGGCTCGACGTCGCCGAGGCCGCCCACGCGATGGGCTGCTCGACGGGCAGCGTCAAGACCCACTACTTTCGCGCGATCCAGGCGCTGCGCGCCCACCTGGGCGACGGCTGGGGAGACGGGATCCGATGAGCGAGCGCGAACCCGACCCTCCGCTCGTCGCCCGCGCCCGCGCGCAGCTCGACCACGACGTGGCGGCGCTCGACGAGACGACCCGAGCGCGCCTGCGCGCGGCGCGGCTGCGGGCGCTCGGGACCCTCGAGAGGCCGGCCACCACCCGGCGCGCCTTCGTGGCGCCGCGCGGCCTCGTCGCGACGGCCGCCGGCGCCGCCGTGCTGGCGCTGGTGGTGGCCTCCTGGCGGCAGCGGGAGGACACCGAGGGCAAGCTCGCCGTCGAGCTCGACGACGTCGAGCTCCTCGCGAGCGCCGACGACCTGGAGCTCTATGACGACCTCGACTTCTACCGATGGCTCGCCGAGGACGCCGCGCTCTGAGGCAGCCGAGCCGCTGTCCCCGCCCGGCGCCGGAGAGCCCTCGCGAGCCTCGGACGCCCCGAGTCCCGAGCTGCTCGAGTTCCTCGGCGAGTTCTCCGACGGCGCGGGCGGCGGGATCGACCCGTTCGAGCTCGACGACGGCCCTCGCGACGCCGGCGCCGCCGGCGCGAACGAGGCGCGAGGCAGCGATGACTAGGCGCTCCTTCCTCGGCCTGCTGGCCACCCTCCTCGTGGCGGGTCCGCTTCGCGCCGCCGCACAGGCCTCCTCGCCGGCTCCCTCGCAGGATTGGGACGCGCTGGCTCCGGAGGACCGCGAGCTCCTCGCGCCCTTCGCGGAGCGCTGGAGCACGCTCCCGCCCGAGCGGCGCGAGCGACTCCTGCGCGGCGCCGAGCGCTGGCGGCGCATGTCACCCGAGCAGCGCGCGCGCGCCCAGCAGCGGCTCGAGCGCTGGCGCGCGCTCCCGCCCGAGCGGCGCGAGCGGATCCGCGAGCGCTTCCGGCGCCTGCGCGAGGCCCCGCCCGAGGAGCGCGAGCGCATCCGGCGCCGCTATCGCTGGTTCCGCGACCTCCCGCCCGAGCGCCGCCAGGAGCTCCGCGAGCGCTGGGAGCGGCTTACGCCCGAGCAGCGGGAGCAGCTCCGCCGCCGCCGGGAGCGCCGCACGGATTGATCTCCCCGCTTCGCTCGCGCGCCGCCGGGTGTATGCTCCCCTCGTGCCCGAGCCCGCCCGCTACCAGATCCAGGGCCGGACCGTCACGATGCCGGTCCAGGTGCGCGATGCCTCGACCGGGGTCGCGACCTGGCTGCTCCCGGCCCGCGCCGTCCAGCGCCTCGTGCCGGACGCCTTCGAGGTCGCCACCGTCCTGCCCGGCCGCACGCCCTTCGGGATCGCCGTGATCGACTACCGCGACAACGACCTCGGCGACTACCACGAGGTCTCGATCACCTGCTTCGTGCGCCCGCGCGGCGCGCCGCGCGGGCTGCCCTGGGTGGGCGCGCTGCGCGAGCTCGTCGGCGGGCGCCTCGGCACCTTCATCTGGAAGCTGCCCGTCGACCAGAGCTTCACGTGCGAAGCCGGCCGCACGATCTGGGGCTTCCCGAAGAGCGTCGAGGAGATCGACTTCCGCTACGAGAGCGACCGCGTGCGCTGCCGGCTCGTGATGGAGGGCGAGCACGCACTCACCCTCTCGCTCCCGCGTGGTGGGACGCGCACCCTGCCCGACACCGAGACCGTCACCTACACCGAGATCGAGGGCGTGGCCCACCGCACGCGCTTCACCCAGGGCGGGAGCGGCACCGGCATCCGCCTCGGAGGGGCCCGGCTCGAGCTCGGGCCCCATCCGGTCGCGGACGCCCTGCGCTCGCTCGGTCTGCCCGGCCCCGCGCTGATGACGATCTGGACCGAGCACATGCACGGCCGCTTCGACGTCCCGGAGAAGCTCTGACCGCGCCCGCGCTCGCCACCGACGAGGTCCTCGCCTTCCACCGCACGCTCTCGAACTGGGGGCGCTGGGGTGGCGACGACCAGCTCGGCGCCCTGCGCTGGATCACGCCCGGGAAGCGCGCGGCCGCCGCCGCGCTGGTGCGCAGCGGGCGCACCGTCGGCTGCGCGCGGCCGCTCCCGACCGAGCCCGCCGCCGACAACGAGCGCCCGGTCGTCCACCTGATGGCGGGCACCGCCAGCGAGGGCTTCGGCGGCGACTACTTCGCGCTGGCGCCGCACGGCTTCGCGGTGAGCCACATCGACGCGCTCTGCCACATCTTCCACGAGGGGCGCCTCTACAACGGCTACCCGATCGAGCGCGTCACCGCCCACGGCGCGCTCGCGCTCGCGATCGACGCGCTGCGCGACGGCGTGGTCTCCCGCGGCGTGCTGCTCGACGTCCCGGCGCTGCGCGGCGTGCCGTGGCTCGAGCCCGGCGAGGCGATCGGCCCCGGCGAGCTCGAGCGCGCCGAGGCGGCCGCCGGCGTGCGCGTCGAGGCGGGCGACGTGCTCCTCGTGCGCACCGGGCGCTGGGCGCGGCGCGCCGCGCGCGGCGCATGGAACGCCCGCGAGCGGATCGCGGGCCTGCACGCGAGCTGCCTGCCCTGGCTCTTCGAGCGCCGCGTGGCCGCCCTCGGCGGCGACGGCGTCTCGGACGTCGTGCCCTCCGGGATCGAGGGCGTCCCGCTCCCGATCCACTCGGTCGCGATCGTGGCGATGGGCCTCCACCTGCTCGACAACCTCGACCTCGACCCCCTCGCAGAGGCCTGCCGCGAGGAGCAGCGCCACGCCTTCCAGCTCGTCGTGGCGCCGCTCGTCCTCGCGCGCGGCACCGCCTCCCCCGTCAACCCGATCGCGATCTTCTAGAGGAGATCCCGTGCTGAGACGCCTGCTCCCGAAGAAGCCCCAGTTCTTCGACCTCTTCTCGCAGCACGCAGCACTCGCCGTCCAGGGTGCAGCGATGCTCGCCGAGCTGCTCGCGAAGCCGGACGACGCCGAGGAGCAGGCGACCCGCATCCGCGCCGTCGAGCACGAGGCCGACGCCGTCTGCCAGACCACCATGGAGCTCCTGCGCTCCTCGTTCGTGACGCCCATCGAGCGCGGCGACATCCACGACCTGGCGAGCCGCCTCGACGACATCCTCGACCTCGTCGAAGAGGCCGCCCGCTGCGTCTGGCTGTACGAGATCCACTTCTCGCGCCCCGAGGCGCTCGAGATGGCGCAGCACCTCGTCGATGCCACGCACGCCACCAAGGCGCTGGTCGACGCCCTCGCGCAGCGGGTCACCCCGGCCCGGGCGGAGGAGCTGGCGCGCGCCGTCAAGCAGGTGGAGAAGCAGAACGACCGCCTGCTGCGCTCGGCCACGGCGCGCCTGTTCGCCGAGGAGCAGGACGCGAAGACCCTGATCAAGTGGAAGGAGATCTACGCGCAGCTCGAGGCTGCCATCGACCGCTGCGAGGACGTCGCGAACCTGATCGAAGGCGTGGTGCTCGAGAACGCTTGATGGAACCGCTGCTGGTCGCGGTCATCGTCGCCGCGCTCTTCTTCGACTACACCAACGGCTTCCACGACGCCGCCAACGCGGTGGCCACCTCGATCTCGACCCGGGCGGTGCCACCCCAGCTCGCGCTGGCGGCGGCCGCCGTGCTGAACGTGGTCGGCGCGCTCGTCTCGACGCACGTCGCGGCCACCCTCGCGAGCGGCATCGTCGACCCGGGCTCCGTGACGGCGCCGGTGATGCTCGGGGGCCTGGTGGGCGCGATCGCCTGGAACCTGCTCACCTGGTGGTGGGCGATCCCGTCGAGCTCCTCGCACTGCCTGATCGGGGGAGTGGCGGGCGCCGTGCTCGCCACGGCGGGGGCCGACTCGGTGCTGTGGGGCGGGATCGTGCGCAAGGTGCTGATCCCGACCGTGCTCGCCCCGGCGATCGGCTTCGCCGTGGGCATCGCGCTGATGGTCGGGATCCTGTGGCTGTTCCGGAACGCGCAGCCGGGCCCGCTGATGCGGCGCTTCCGGATCGCGCAGCTCGCCTCGGCGTCGCTCATGGCGTTCAGCCACGGCTCGAACGACGCCCAGAAGACGATGGGCGTCATCACCCTCGCGCTCTTCGCGGGCGGCTCGATCCCGGACCTGGAGGTGCCGTTCTGGGTCAAGCTCGCCTGCGCGCTCGTGATGGGCGCCGGCACCTACTCGGGCGGCAAGCGCATCATCCGCACGCTCGGGATGCGGCTCGTGAAGCTCACGCCCGCCCACGGCTTCGCGGCCGAGACGGCCGCCTCGAGCGTGCTGCTCGGAACCGCCTGGATGGGCTTCCCCGTCTCGACGACCCACGTGATCACCACCTCGGTGATGGGCGTCGGCGCCACCGAGCGCCTGTCGGCCGTGAAGTGGGGGCTCACCCGCGACATCGCCGCCGCCTGGATCCTCACCCTGCCCGCCTCCGCACTCGTCGGCGCCGCCTTCGCCAAACTCGCCGTCCTCCTCTTCTGACGGGGACAGTCCCGGCGATCCGGCGATTCGCGCGGGGCTTTGGCCTCAGCGCACGGTCCCTTCCTGCCAGAAGGCCTCGATCGCCTCGGGATCGAGGGGGGCGGTGAGGACGTCCCGGATCACCCCGCCAGCCACCCGCCCGAGCATCAGGTAGTCGAGGTCGAGCTGGCGTGGTCCGATCGCGAGGTGCACGCGGAACAGGATCACGACCCGCTCGTCGCTGGCGAGCACGTCGACGAGGTCGGCATCGAAGACGTCTGTCGCCTCGCCGATACGGGCCAGCATGTCGATGGCCGTGTCGACGCCCTGGTGTTCGCCGGACCAGGGGGCGCCGCGCGCGGTGGCGCGCCAGACCAGGTCGGGCGCGAGCCCGGCGCGCACGCCGTCGGCATCGCCGCGCGCGATCGCGTCCCACAGCCGGCGGGCGAGCTGTACGTTGGGATGGTCCATGCAGGTACGGCTCCGGGCGCTCCGGTGCGCCGGCATCATACCCGCCGCCCGCACCGGAGCGCTGCAAGATGGCGCCGGCACGGGGCTCGGGCAGACGGAGTGGGGGGCCGTTATGCTCCGCGACCGTTCCGCAATTGCCAGCAGCGCGCCCTGGCGCCCCATCCGGAACCCAAGCCACGGAGCCCCCCGATGGACCTCGCCTACTCCCCCGAGCAGCTCGCCTTCCGCCAGGAGGTGCGGCAGTGGATCCAGGATGCCATGCCCGCCCCGATCCGGGCCAAGGCGGAAGGGGGCGGCCACTTCGAGCACGAAGAGCAGATGGAGTGGCACCGGATCCTGTTCCGGAAGGGCTGGGTGGCGCCGCACTGGCCGAAGGAGGTGGGCGGCACGGGCTGGGACATCGGGCGCCGCCACATCTTCGGCGAGGAGCTGGTGCGCGCCAACGCGCCGCAGCTCTCGCCCTTCGGGCTGACGATGGTGGGGCCGCTCCTGATCCAGTTCGGTACGCCCGAGCAGAAGCAGCGCTTCCTCCCGAGGATCCTCTCGGGCGAGGAGGTCTGGTGCCAGGGCTACTCGGAGCCGAACGCGGGCTCCGACCTCGCCTCGCTCCAGCTCCGCGCCGAGAAGGACGGCACGGACTACGTCCTGAACGGCCAGAAGACCTGGACCACCTACGCGCAGTACGCCGACTGGATCTTCCTGCTCGCCCGCACGGACGCGAGCGGCAAGAAGCAGGAGGGCATCACCTTCATCCTCGCCGACGTGAAGCACACGCCCGGCATCACGGTGAAGCCCTTCCTCACGACCGGCGGCACCTACGCTTTCTCCGAGACCTGGTTCCAGAACGCGCGCGTGCCGCAGACGAACCGGGTCGGCCCCGAGAACGGAGGCTGGACGATGGCGAAGGCGCTGCTCGCCCACGAGCGCACCGGCATCGGCGGGATCGCCGAGAGCAAGCGCTGGCTCCAGCTCTGCAAGCGGATCGCGCGCGAGACACCGGTCGGCGAGGGCTCGCTCTTCGACGACCGGAGCTTCCGCGAGCGCATCGCCCGGCTCGAGATGCGCCTGCGCAGCCTCGAGCTGCTCCAGCTCCGCACCCTGGCCGCCGCCCAGGTGGGGCGCGCGCCGGGCCCGGAGAGCTCGATCCTGAAGCTCGTCGGCACCGAGATCCAGCAGGAGTCGACCGAGCTGTGCATGGACGCCATGGGCCACGACGCCCTCGGCTGGCTCGACAGCCCGCCCGAGGTGCTGCCGGCGATCGAGCAGGGCGTCGCCTCCTCCTTCAACTACCTGCGCGCGGCGACGATCTACGGCGGCTCGAACGAGATCCAGCGCAACATCATCGCCAAGCAGATCCTGCGCCTGCCCACCCTCTGAGGAGCCAGCGATGAACTTCGATCTCAGCGAAGAGCAGCAGATCCTGGTCGACTCGGTCGCGAAGTTCGTCGCGAACGACTCGCCGGTGGAGCGCTTCCGCAAGCTGCGCGACACCGAGCGCGGCTGGGACCCGAGCGTGTGGGCACGGATGGGGGAGTTCGGCTGGCTCGGCGTCGCCTACCCCGAGGAGCAGGGCGGCTTCGGCGGCCGCTTCGTGGACCTCGCGCTGATCCTCGAGCAGCTCGGCCGGGGCCTCGTGCCGGAGCCGATCGTGCCCTCGGTCGTGCTGGCCGGGGGCCTGCTCTCGAAGCTCGGGAGCGATGCGCAGCGCGAGCGCTTCCTCGCGCCGATGATCGAGGGGCGCACGTCGCTCGCCCTCGCCTACGCCGAGCGCCAGAGCCGCTTCACGCCCCACGACTGCCGCACGCGCGCCGAACGGCGCGGTGCGGGCTGGGTGCTCTCGGGCGAGAAGACCTGGGTCCTGAACGGGCACGCCGCGGACCAGCTCGTGATCGTCGCGCGCACGGCCGGTGACCCGCTCGACCGCGAGGGGCTGTCGCTCTTCGTCGTGGACGGCGACGCCCCCGGGCTCGAGCGGATCCGCGTGCCCGGCATGGACGGCCAGCGCAGCGCCCTCGTGCGCCTGCGACGGGTCGAGGTCGGCGCCGAGCGCCTGCTGGGCCCGGCCGGCGCCGCACGGCCCCACCTCGAGTGGGCGCTCGACCGCGCGGCGGCCGCCGCCTGCGCCGAGGGCCAGGGCGAGATCCAGGAGCTCTTCGACCGCACCGTTGCCTATCTCAAGCAGCGCGTGCAGTTCGGCGTGCCGATCGGGAGCTTCCAGGCGCTCCAGCACCGCGCCGCCGACATGTACGCCGAGACCGAGCTGTGCCGCTCGACCATGATCCTCGCCGCGATCGCGGCCGACTACGAGGACGCCGACGAGCGCCAGGCGGAGATCTCGGCGGCCAAGCTCCAGCTCTCGCGCGGCGGCTGGTTCGTGCAGGAGAACGCGATCCAGCTCTTCGGTGGGATCGGGGTCACCGACGAGCAGGACGAGGGCCTGTTCTTCAAGCGCCTGCGCGTGCTCCAGGGCCTCTTCGGCGACGCGGACTGGCACGTGGCGCGCTACCAGGGGCTGCGGGGGTTCGCGAGCGAGGCCTAGGCGCCACGCGCGGCGCGCGCGAGCTGATCGAGGCGCGTGAGGAAGCGCTGGCGGTCCTTGTCTGCGAGCGGCCGCGGGCCGCCCGGGAGCAGCCCCTGCTCGCGCAGCGTGGCGTGGAGCTGGCGGGCGGCGAGCGCGTCGCCGATCGAGTCCTCCGTGAAGGGCCGGCCGTCCGGCCCGAGCGCGCGGGCGCCGGCCGCGAGGCAGCGCGCCGCCAGCGGGATGTCGGCCGTGACGACGACGTCGCCCGGCTCGACATGGGCGGCGATCCAGTCGTCGGCCGCATCGGGAGCCCCGCCGACGACCACGAGCTGCGCGCCGAAGCCCGCCGGAACGTGGATCGGTGCGTTCGCGACCACCGCCACCGGAAGCCCGTAGCGGGTCGCGACCCGGTACACCTCGTCCTTCACCGGGCACGCATCGGCATCGACGAAGATCGCGATCACCGCCGCGACGCTAGCCCGGACCCGCCCGCGCCGGGTGCGGCGGACGCCCGGACCCTCGCTCGCCGCCCCGCCTGCACGTCGCTCGCGGCGCTCGCAGGATCCGCTCCAGGCCGGCTGCGTAGCGGCGAGCCCCGGGATTCGCGCCCGAACCGGCTTGCGCGGCCGCCCGTCCCGCCGGGCGGGCTCGTGTCAACCGGATCCGCCCTCGGGCGTTGATCGGGCAGGCCCGACCTGCGGAAGGGAGCATGGCCCTCGATCGCGCCGCCAGCGCCAGCAACCGCTTCGGCCTGGGTGCCCGCCCCGGCGCCCTGGCGGCCCCCGGCGACCCCCGCGACTGGCTGCTCGCACAGCTGCGCCCGGTGTCGCCCTCCGCCTTCGCCGGGCTTCCGGACAGCGCCGAGACCCTGCGGCGCGAGCTCGCCTTCCGCCGCGAGCGCCTGGCCGAGCGCCGCGCCGCGCGCGACCCGGTGACGGCCAGCGCCGATGCCGGCAGCGAGGACGCGCGGAACGAGATCCGGACCCGCTTCCGGCAGACCTTCGGGCGGGAGCTGCTCGCCGAGCTCGCCGCGCGCTACCGCCATGCCGTTCGCACCGAGCAGGACTTCCTCGAGCGGCTCGTGCAGTTCTGGTCCAACCACTTCGCCGTCTCGATCGACAAGCGACAGGCAGCCCTCTACGCGGCACCGATGGAGCGCGAGGCGATCCGCCCGCACGTGCTCGGTCGCTTCGGGGACCTGCTGCTCGCGGTGGAGTCGCATCCGGGCATGCTCCGCTACCTCGACAACGCCCGCTCGATCGGTGAGGGCTCGTGGCTCGCCAGGGTCGGCTCCCGGCGCATGCGCCCCGAGAGCGGGCCAACGCGCAAGCTCGGCCTCAACGAGAACCTCGCGCGCGAGATCCTCGAGCTCCACACGCTCGGCGTCGACGGCGGCTACGACCAGGCCGACGTGCTCGAGCTCGCGCGCGCGCTGACCGGCTGGGGCACGGCGGGGCGGCGCGAGCTCCGGGCGGGCGGCCCCCTCGCGCCCTTCGCCTTCCGCAGCGCTGCCCACGAGCCCGGCGCGCGCCGCCTGCTCGGTCGCCGCTACCCCGAAGGCGGCGTCGAGCAGGCCCGGGCGATGCTCTCCGACCTCGCCCGCCACCCGGCCACCGCCCGACACCTGGCGTTCAAGCTGGCGCGCCACTTCGTCGCCGACCAGCCGCCGCCGGCACTGGTGGACCGGCTGGCGCGCACCTGGCTCGACGGCGACGGCGACCTGCCGGCCGTGTACGCCGTGCTGGTCCGCAGCGACGAGGCCTGGAGCGCCTCGGCGCGCAAGTTCAAGACCCCCAACGACTTCGTGCTCTCGGCTGCGCGCGGACTCGGGATCGACCTCGGTGCGCGGCCCGAAGCCCTGGTCGGCCTGTTCCGGCGGCTGGGGCAGCCACCCTTCCTGCCGCGCTCGCCGGCCGGCTTCGCCGACACCGCCGCCGACTGGAGCGGGGCCGACGCCCTGGGGAAGCGCGTGCAGCTCGCACAGGCTCTGGCCGCGCGCGCACCCGCCGCGCACCGGCAGCCGCTGGCGACCGCCCGGGCCATGCTCGGCCGCGGCCTCGACACCGACCTCGGCGCCGCCTTGCGCCGCGCCGAATCGCCGGAGCAGGGCCTCGCACTGCTCCTGGCCAGTCCTTCCTTCCAGTGGAGGACGTGACATGCGCCTGTCCCGCCGCCGGTTCCTGATCGCTTCCGGCGCCTCGGCCACGCTCGCGCTCTGGCCCCGCACGGCCGCCTGGGGCGCGCCGGGCGGGGCCGACCCCCGCCTGCTCGTGGTGCTGCTGCGCGGCGGGCTCGACGGCCTCCACGTGCTGCCGCCGCTGGACGACCCCGACGCCGCGCGCCTGCGCGCGGCGCTGCTGCCGGATGCGCCGCTGGCGCTGGACGGCAGCTTCGGGCTCCACCCCGCGCTCGGCTTCGCCCACACCCTCTACCAGCGAGGGGATCTGCTGCCGGTGGTCGCGGTGGCCCCGCCCTACCGCGAGCGCTCGCACTTCGATGCGCAGGACTGCCTGGAGAACGGCACCGGCACGCCGGGCGGCAGCCACACCGGCTGGCTCAACCGCTGCGTCGGCGCGATGGGCGGCGCCGAGGGACTGGCGATCGCGAGCGTGATGCCGCTCAGCCTGCGGGGCCCGGCTCCGGCCAGGACCTGGTCGCCGCCGTTGCCGCAAGCCGTGGATCCGAGGCTCCTCGAGCGCCTGGCGCCGCTCTACGCCGCCGACCCGGAGCTGGCCACGGCCTTCGAGCAGGTCGCCGCCGGCAGCCTCGACGCGATGGCAGGCGAGAGCCGTCGCGCTCGTGGCCGGCTGCCGGACCTGGCGGGCGTCGCCGCGCGCTTCCTGGCCGCCGCGGGCGGCCCGCGCGTCGGCTTCGTCGAGGATTCCGGCTGGGACACCCACGGGAGCCAGGCGCGCGTGCTCGGCCGCAAGCTGGCCGAGCTCGACGCCGCCCTCGAGGCCTTCCACGACGCAGCCCGGGCGGTCTGGCCGTCGACCGTCGTGGTGGTGCTGACCGAGTTCGGCCGCACCGTTGCGATCAACGGAACCGGCGGCACCGACCACGGCACGGGTGGCCTCGCGCTGCTCGCCGGAGGCCCCGTCGCGGGCGGTCGTATCGGCGGCGACTGGCCCGGTCTCGGCGTCCGCAGCCTCTACGAAGGCCGCGACCTGCGCCCCACCGGCGACCTGCGCGGCCTGCTCAAGGGCGTGCTCGGCCGACATCTTGGAGTGTCCGAGGCCGCACTCGAGACGCAGGTCTTTCCGGACAGCCGTTCCGTCCCGAGGATGGAGGGCCTGATCGGGTGAGGATCGCGCGGCAGATCCGGCGAGCCCGACGTCCCGCCGGGTCGTTCCGCCGCAGCGCGGCCCCCGGGCCCGCGGCTAGCGGTCCCAGCGCAGCTTCACGCGCTGGCGGCCGAAGGCGCGTGCCGCGTCGAGGTCCTCGCCCAGGTAGAGGTCGATCGAGCGCCGGTGCGCGTCGCCCATGCGGTCGAGCACGATCCACTCGCCGAGGCCCTCGATCTCGACGCGCGTCCCGTAGGCGAGGCCGATCGCGAGCAGGTCCGGAGACACGGCGATCGCTCGCATGCCGGGCCGGAGGCGCGCGCCGGAGGCCGCGAGCGTCGGCTGGGAGTCCGTCTCGCCGACCCGGCTCGTGTACGCGTAGGCGGTCACCACGATCTCGCGGGCGCCGGCCGGGGGCCGCCCGCGAAGACCCGCGCAGGCCGGCACCACGAGCACTCCCCCGAGGAGCAGCGCCGCCGCAGGCCGGCGCGCCCACCCCGCCCGCGAGCGGGGACACGGGGGCGGCTCAGTCGCCCTCGGAATCCCAGACGATCCGGTAGGAGCAGGCAGCGGCGCCATCGAGGCCGCAGGCTCGCTTCTGCGCTCGCACGTTCTTCACCCCTGCGGCACCGAAGAGCTCTTCGACGTAGGGCCCGATCATCGCGCACATCTCCGGGCACGGATAGCCGTAGCCGACGACGTCCACGCGCGCCTCGCCCTCCTCGAGCGTCACCCGGAAGTCGCCGGTGTCGTGCATCGACCGCCAGAGCGTGACGGCGCGGAGCGGAACCCGCGAGAGATCGGCGCTCTCGAAGAGGTGACGATAGGCCCCCGCCATGTTGTTGCGGGCGTTGAGCCGGCCGATCGCTGCGAGCGGCGGCTCGCCACCCTTCGGCAGGAGCCGTGCGACCACCCGGACGAGCCCGACCATGTCGCACTCGGGGTACCAGCTCGCGACGCGGATCCGCTCGTCCAGGTAGTGCCGCAGCTCGGCCGGGAGCAGGGGCTCCGCTTCGGCGCGGCGCGAGCGCAGGAACTTGACCATCTCGACGAGCGCCACCCCCTTGACGTTGGCCATGCCCCGCTGCGACCTCCCGGCGACCCGACCCTTCGGCGCCCGGACGGAACCACTTGAAGAGGGCCCCTGGCGCGGGCCCGGGGGAGCCCGATCTGCGATCGCAGCCGGGCGCGACGGGTGGACCCTCTCGCCGCCGTCCGGATCGAGGTCCGGGGCTTTCGACGTGCTGCCGGGAGCCTTGCCACCCGGCGCGAGCGGGTTCCTGCGACGGCTTCTAGGATCCGCCCATGAGCGCCCGCCGCGCCGACGGCATCGTCTTCTCGTCCGCGCACGGGCGCATGTGCCCGCGCTGCGGCCGGCCGGCTGCGGCGTGCGCCTGCGCGAAGAGGCGCGCGCCCGCGCCGGCCGCGGGCGCGGCCGCGGTGGTGCGCGTCGGGCGCGAGACCAAGGGCCGCAAGGGCAAGGGCGTCACGGTGGTGACGGGCGTGCCGCTCTCGGGCGCCGCGCTCGACGAGCTCGGCTCGCGCCTGAAGCGGCTGTGCGGCTCGGGCGGCACCGTCAAGGACGGCGTGATCGAGATCCAGGGCGACCACCGCGACGCGCTCGTCGCGGAGCTCTCGAAGCAGGGCTGGACGGTGAAGCGCGCGGGCGGCTGATCGCGCTCAGCGGGCGCCGGCGCGGGCGAGCTCGTGCAGGAACAGGTCGGCGTTGACGACCGCGAGCTCGGCGTCCGTGAGCGCGACGCCGTCGAGCGTCGCCTCGCGCACGCGCCAGCCGCCCTCGCTCCCGACCGGCTCCACCGCGCACGAGAGCTCGCCCCGCGCCGGCTCCTGGCCCCATGCCTCGCCCACCTCGAAGCGCACCACGGCGCGCGACGCGCGGCGATCGGCGTCGATCCCGACGACGCGCGCCTCGGGGAGCCGGCGCGCGAGCACGCGCGCGCAGGTCGTGCTGGCCGGGTCCGGTGCGCGCGCGCAGGCGAGCACCGCGAGCCCGAGCCCGGCCAGCGACGCGACAGCGATCGCCCGGCGGTCCATGTCCGTCCCCCCCGTCCCGGATGCCCTCTGGACGGCCGGAGCATCCGCCGTGCCAACGGGACGCGGAGCGCAGGGGATGCGCAGCACCCGCCCGAAGCTACGCGAGAGCGACGCCGGAGCCGCCCCGCGCCGGCTGCCGGTCCGGCACGCCCCCGGAGCACGGTTTCGCGCCCGGCGTTCGCGATCGTAACCGGAGCGCACGCGCCCCTCAGTCGCCGAGGCGCTCGAACTCCGCCCAGACCCGCGCGCCCTCCGGGTGCGCCGCGATGCGCCCGCGGTAGAGCTCGCGCTGCTGCTCCGCGACGAGCCGCGGCTGCTCGACGGTCGCCCAGTGCGCGAGCCGCTCCCAGAGCGGATCGACGACCTCGGCGCCCGGCACGCGCCCGCCGTCGCGGCCGCGGAAGGTGGCGTGGCGCAGCTCGCCGAGGTAGAGCCGCAGCGACGCGACGTGGATCGCCTCGTCGGCGCGGATGCGCCCGACGACCTCCGCCGCCTCGAGCGCCCCGGCCCGCCGCTCCCGGAAGAGCTCGGGGTCGCGCAGCATGGCCTCGGTGAAGGAGAAGGCGAGCTCGGCGCGGAACTCGATCACGAGCAGGTTCATCAGGAACGAGACCGTGCGCTCGATCGCGAGCGGGATCGCCGGCACCGCCGCCTCGGCGTCCTCGTCGCGGCCGATCCGCTCGGGCACCTCGGCGTCGGGGAAGTCCACCGGGCCGAAGGCCAGGTCGCGCAGCGCGAACCACATGACGTCGTGGCCGCCGATCCCGCGCTCCGGCTCGCCGCCCTCGTCGAGGCCGTGCGCCTCGAGCAGCCCCCCCTGCAGATGGCCGATCGCCCATTCCGAGGCGTCCTCGTGTACGGCCTCGGCGAGCGAGGGCAGCGGCAGGTCGCGCAGCACGCGGCCGCGCGCCTCGATCTTGCCGGTCACCGTGAGCTGGTTCCAGAAGGTCTGCCCGAGCCCCTCGCGCAGGAGGAGCCGCCCCTGTGCCTCGTTCGGCATGCGCACGCCCGCGAGCAGCGAGGCGTCGGCGGCCAGGAGATCGCCGCCCCGCTTGCGTAGGGCGTCGGTCCACGCTGTGACCGCAGGGGCGCGAACGAGCGAGCGCGGCGGGATATAGCGGCCACCGGCGTCGAAGCCCCCGTGCAGGCGATGGCCCGCGACGACCTGGGGGCGCGCGTAGTCGTGCGAGCGCAGGAGCTCCTCGCGCGCGAAGCGGAGCGCCGTCACGCCGAGCTCGCGCACGAGCCCGCGAGGCTCGAGATCGCGACGGTCCGGCGCGCCTGCCGCAGCACGTCGCGGTCGAAGCCCGAGGTGCAGTAGCCGACCGAGAGCCCCGTCACGGGATCTGCCCAGGCGATCTGCCCGCCCGCGCCGCCGTGACCGAAGGCCTCGTCCGAGCAGGTGCGGCCGAAGCCGAGGAACGCCTTGTCGGGCCCGCCGGCGACCACGATCCCGAGCCCCCGGTTGGCGGGCTTGCGGAAGACCGGGTCGAGGAAGTCCGGGTTCCGGATCCGGCGCGCGTCCGCGAGCGTCGCGGGCTTCCAGAGCGCGGGCTCGAGCAGCGCCTGGTAGAAGAGCGCGAGGTCGCCGGCGGTGGCGGTGACGCCGCCGCCGGGCACGCCGATCTCGCGCACGCGCGCCTCGTTGAAGCCGAGCACCGCCTCCTCGGTCACCTCGGTCACCGGCGGCATCGGGAGGCCCAGCGCGGCGAAGCGCTCCGGGCCGGGCTCCTCGCCCGCATAGGAGACATCCGCGAGCCGGCCGTGGAGCGCGCGCGGCAGGCCGAGACGCAGGTCGGGCAGTCCGAGCGGCTCGGCGAGCCGCAGCCGCACGGTGTCGCGGAAGTCCATGCCGGTGCGCGCCTGCACGAGCGCGGCGATCACCCACATGCTGCTCGTCGCGTGGTACTCGAAGCGCGAGCCCGGCTCCCAGTTCAGGCGCCAGCGCGCGAAGCGCTCGGCGAGCCGCGTCCAGTCCCACTCGTCCTGCCGGTACGGCGCACGCGGGAAGCCCGCCGTGTGGGTGAAGAGCTGCTCGACCGTGACCTCCTGCTTGCCGTTCTCGCCGAACTCCGGGATCACGCCGGCCACGCGCTCGTCGAGCGAGAGGAGCCCCTCCTCGAGGAGCAGCCACGCCGTTGCGGAGGTGATCGCCTTGCTGCAGGAGAAGACCACGAAGAGCGTCTCGTTGGTCGCGGGCGCGGGCCGGCCCTCGTGGGTCACGCTCCCGAAGCTGCGCATGCCGGCGATCCGGCCGTGGCGCGCCACCGCCACCTGGGCTGCCGGCAGGATCCCCTGCTCGACGTCGCGCGCGACCCGCGCGTAGAGCGCTTCGAGGCGCTCGGGGTCCACGCCCACCGCCTCGGGCGATGCGGCGAAGTGCTGCAGGGACGGCATGGCGGCCGATGGTAGGGCCCCGACCGGCCGTTACAATCCGCCCGCACAGGCCTCGCGATCGGCGGGCCCCTGGAGCATCGGGCGTGGTGAAGCTCTCGGTCGACTTCGAGCACGTCTCGCGCACCTGGTGGGAAGCCGGAGGCCAGGACCTCTGGGAGGGTCTCACGGGGGGCTTCGAGGAGAGCTCGGTCGTCGTCGACGACGACGTCGCCCGCTCGTGGCTCAGCGAGGCGGCGCAGCTCCCGGGCTGGAGCGACGGCCCCGCGTTCGCGCCCCATCCGATCGCCGCCCAGGCGCTCGCGGACGACGACCCGGACGCCTGAGGCGCTCGCGCCTAGCTAGCGGGCCTCGTCGGAGGCCTCGGCCCGCTCGGCCTCGGGCGGAAGCTGGCTCTCCGTGATCGCGCGCGGGCTCGCTCCGGGCGAGGCGCGTTCGACGCTCTCCCAGCCGTTGATGCGGTCGATCAGGAGCCGCAGGCGGCCGACCTTGCGGCGGTCGAAGCGCAGCACGAGGCGCGGCAGCTCGGCGTGCTCGCCCGCCTCCTCGGGGAGCGCCGTGCAGCTCTCGATGCGGCCCTCCCGCACGAGGTCGGGGAAGTCGCGATCGAGAGCCGCCAGCTCCCCGCGGTCGGGCGCGACCCGCAGGCGCAGCACCAGGAGATCACGCACGAAGCGGCTCGAGTGGTAGTTGCGGTAGAAGCGGGTCACCTCGGTGACCGCCTCGCCGACGTCGTCGGTGACGCGGAAGAGCGACAGGTCGTCGGGATCGACGAGGCCGCGGTCGCGCAGGTGCGATGCGACGTACTGGCGCCAGTCGCGCCAGTAGTGCCCACCCGGCACGTCGACGAAGACCACGGGCACGATCTCGCTGCGCCCGGTCTGGATCAGGGTCAGCGCCTCGAAGCCCTCGTCGTGGGTGCCGAAGCCGCCCGGGAAGAGCGCGATCGCGTGCGCCTCCTTCACGAACACCAGCTTGCGGGTGAAGAAGTACCGGAAGTTCACGAGCTTGGCGTCGCCGTGGATGATCGGGTTCGCCTGCTGCTCGAAGGGCAGCCGGATGTTGACCCCGAACGAGGCCTGCCGGCCGGCGCCGCCCTGCGCCGCCTCCATGATCCCGGGCCCCGCGCCGGTGATCACCATCCAGCCCGCGCGGACGATCGCCTCGGCGAAGCGCTCCGCGGCGATCCAGTCCGGGGAGCCCGGCGCGGTGCGCGCGCTCCCGAAGACGGCGACCTTGCGCACCGACTCCCAGGGTGCGAACACGCGGAAGGCGTGGCGCAGCTCCTTCAGCGCGTTCGAGAGCAGCTTGAGGTCCGCCTGCGAGGCGCCGTCGCTGACGAGCCGGAGGGCGGTCACCACGAGCTGCCGCACCGACTCGGGGCTGCGGCTCGCGCCGTGGCGCTCCTGGAAGCGCGCGAGCAGGCCCTCGAGCTCCGCCTCGAGAGCCGGGTCGGGGAGCTCGTAGCGGCGGCGGCCGCGCTCGCTCACGCGCAATGCTCGCCGAGCGCCGCGCCTGCGCGTGCGTGCGCAGCGATCGTCCGCTCGGCCGCGCGCGCGAAGAGCGCCTTGCCGAAGCGCGGCGGCACGGGCCAGCCGTAGTGCCCCGAGCAGACGCGGCCCGCGAACGCGCGGGCCCGCGCGCGCACCTGGTCCGGGGAGGCGCCGCTCGCGAGCGCGTGGCGCCAGCTCGCACGATCGGCGTCGATCTCGAAGAGCAGGCGCGCGAGGCCGAGACCGACCGGCAGGGGCAGCGCCAGGTAGAGCACGGCGAAGACCGGCAGGCCGAGCCACGGGTGGAGGCCGAGCCCGCACCAGCGGGCCTGCCGCGTGTGGCGCGCCTCGTGCACGAGCACCGCCTCCACGCGCTCCGCGCTCCAGCCGGCCGGATAGCCGTGCAGGGGCCCGAGCGTCGTCGCGTAGTCCTCGAGGAAGGTGCGCCGCGGGATGCCGCCGGCGGTCGCGAGCCACGCCAGCCAGCCGAGCACGCGCCAGTGCGGCCCGGCCTTGGTCTGGAGCCGTACGCCCGGCTCGATCGCGCGTGCCAGCGCCTCGAGGCGGGCGTGCTCCTCCACCCAGCTCCGCGCCATCACCGCCCGTCAGTCCTCCCCGCCGTAGCCGGCCGGCGCGACGAAGCCCCCGACGACGTCGGCCATCGCGGCGGCGCAGGCGAGCGGGGTCCGATCCTCGAGGAAGGGGCCCACGAGCTGTGCTCCGACCGGCAGCCCGCTGCGCCCTCTTCCGACCGGGACGGCGGTCGCGGGCAGCCGCGCGACGGTCGCCAGGCCGGCCCAGAAGATCTGCTCGAGGTAGGGGAAGGGCTCGCCGTTCACGGCGATCGTGCGCGCCGCGATCTCGGAGTGGTCGTGGGGGAAGGCGACGGTGGGCATCACCGGCGCGAGCAGGAGGTCGTGCTCGCGGAAGAACTCCGCCCAGCGCGCGCACAGGGCGAGCCGCTGCTCGTGCGCGGCCAGCCAGTCGCGATGGCGCTGCGCGACACCGCGCACGAAGAGGGCACCGAGCGAGCCGTCGGCCGGGTCGAGCTGGGGAGCCTGGGCGTCGCAGCCGGCGAGCAGCGCCGGCGGGAAGCCCACGCCGAGCACGCCGTAGAGGAGCTGGAGGTAGACGGCGCGGCTCGTGCCCGCGTCCACCGGCCGGGCCTTCGCGTCGATCACGACGCCCGCGCGCGCGAGCGCGTCGGCCGCCGCCTGGAGGACATCACCGACCTCGCTGTCCACCGGGCAGAACGGGTCGTCGAGCCACAGCGCGACGCGCAGGCCGGCGAGCCCCGTGCGGCGCGCCGGCGGCAGCTCGAGGCGCCAGGCGCGCGCGGCGGGCTCGTCGGGGCCGGCCAGCAGGTCGAGCGCCAGCGCGAGGTCTCCCGCGCCGCGCGCCATCGGCCCGATCACGCCGAGGTCGTCCTCGCGGAGGCTCCCGGGTGCGCCCGGGATGTGGCCGCGCAGGGGGACGATCCCGTGGCTCGGCTTGTGCCCGTAGACGCCACAGTAGTGCGATGGGTTGCGGATCGAGCCGCCGATGTCGCTGCCGAGCTCGAGCCCGCACAGGCCGGCGGCGAGCGCCGCCGCCGCCCCACCGCTCGAGCCGCCCGGCGTGCGCGTGGGGTCCCAGGGGTTGCCGGTGGTGCCGTGGAGCGAGTTGAAGCTCTGGAAGTCGCCCGCGTAGAGGGGGAGGTTCGTCTTGCCGAAGACGATCGCGCCGGCGTCCACGAGCCGCTGCGCCGCCGGCGCGCTCACCGCGGGCCGGTGCCCGGCCAGCTCCGGCGCGCCCGAGGTGCAGGGCATGCCCGCCACCTCGATCGAGTCCTTGACCGTCATCGGGAGCCCGTGGAGGGGGCCCCAGGACTCCCCGCGCGCGAGCGCCTCGTCGGCCGCCCGTGCGCGCGCGCGCGCCGCCTCCCGGTCGAGCGCCACGATCGCGTGGAGCGCCGGGTTCCAGCGCTCGACGCGCGCGAGGAAGTGCTCGAGCAGTTCGGAGGCGCCGAGCGCGCGCGAGCGCAGGGCGGCGGTCAGCTCGGCGGCGGAACGGAGCGCGAGGTCGGCCATCCGACGGAGCATGGCCGATCGGGCGCGCGGAGGCGAGCTTGCGCATCCCCGCTCGCCTACCCTGCACGCCCATGGGCCTCCCCGGCATCCGCGACCTCCGCTCGGACCCCGCGCTCTGGGCCCGCGAGCTCGACGTCTCGCGCGAGGCGGTCGAGCTCTATCTCGCGAGCGACGTGATCGACCTCCACGTCGATTCCTTCATCTGGACGCGCCTCTTCGGCTACGACCTCCGCGCGCGGCACGGCCACGGCCCGACCGGTGCGCGGGTGCTCTCGATGGTGGACCTGCCGCGCGTGCGCGAGGCCCGGCTCGGCGGCGCGATCTGGGTGATCACGACCAACCCGCTGCGCCGGCGCGAGCGGCGCCCGCTCGTCTTCCTCGAGAACCTGCGCCGCCTCCAGGGCATCCTCGAGAGCGTCCCCGACGAGGTGGCGATCGTGCGCAACGCGCGCGAGTACCGGAGCGCGGCGGCTGCCGGGCGCCACGGCGCCTTCCTCGGCATCCAGGGCGGCAACGCCCTCGACCGCCACCTCGACGACCTCGACCGGATCCCGGACGACCTGGTGGTGCGGATCACGCTGGTCCATCTCTCGTCGTCACGGATCGGGGTCACCAGCTCACCGGCCGCGGGCGCGCGCAAGGACGAGGGGCTCTCCGACTTCGGCAAGGACTTCGTCCGCCGCCTCGACGAGAAGCGGATCCTGGTCGATCTCGCCCACATCAACCGCCAGGGCTTCTGGGACGCGGTCGCGGTGCACGACCCCTCCCTGCCCCTCGTCGTCACCCACACCGGCGTGAACGGCGTCCACAAGCACTGGCGCAACCTCGACGACGACCAGCTCCAGGCCGTCGCGGACTCGGGGGGCGTGGTCGGCGTGATGTACCAGTCGAGCTTCCTCGGCGAGCCCTACTGGGGCGGCCGCTCCGACGCCGTCGTGCGGCACCTGGCGCACATCGTGGAGACCGTGGGGGAGGACTTCGCCGCGCTCGGCAGCGACTGGGACGGGGCCATCCACCCCCCGCGCGACCTGCGCAGCCCGCTCGAGCTGCCGCGCCTCGTCGAGCACATGCTGCGCCGCCGCTGGAGCCCGGAGCGGATCCGGAAGGTGCTCGGCGGCAACTTCCTGCGCTGCGTCGAGGCGATCCGCGGCTGAAGCTGGAACAGGGTCGTATCCGGAAATCGCTCGAAGGAGCGGGAGAGCTCGGCCTCGTCCCCGGGGCGGAGCTGCCGGATCGCCCCCATCGCCTCAGCCGCGCAGCGCCGCCCCGAGCGACGCCACGAAGCTCGCGGCCTCGGTCACCGCCGCCTCGCGCGAGGGGGCGCCCGCGATCCGGTCGACCAGCGCCGAGCCCACCACCACGCCGTCCGCGAGACGCGCCACGTGGCGGGCCTGTTCGGGCGTCGAGATCCCGAAGCCGACACAGACCGGCACCTGCGACACCGCTCGGATCCGCGCCAGGTTCTCCTCGAGCTCGGGCGGCAGCTCCCGGCGGGCGCCCGTGACGCCCGTGAGCGACACGTAGTAGAGGAAGCCGCGCGTGCGCCGGGCCAGCATCGCGAGCCGCTCGGGCCGGGTCGTCGGCGCCGCGAGCAGGATCCCGTCGACGCCGCAGGCCTCGAGCGCGGCGAAGTAGCCGGGCTCCTCCTCGGGAGGGCAGTCCACGGTGATGACGCCGTCGATCCCCGCCTCGCGCGCCGCCTCGGGGAAGCGCTGCTCGCCCATCGTCAGGAACGAGTTCGCGTAGCCCATCAGCACGAGCGGCACCTCGAGGGTCGGACGCACGCTCTTCACGAGGTTCAGGACCCGCCGCAGGGTGGTGCCCGCGCGCAGGGCGCGCTCGCTCGAGCGCTGGATCGTCGGGCCCTCCGCCACCGGGTCCGACCAGGGCACGCCGAGCTCGATCGCGTCGGCGCCCGCCGCCGCGAGCGCGGGCAGGAGCGCCTCGGTGACCCCGAGGTCCGGGTCGCCGGCCGTGACGAAGGGGATCAGCGCCTTCTCGCCGCGCGCCCGCAGCGCCGCGAAGCGCTCCGCGAGGCGGCCGCTCCTCGGATCCGCGGGGCTCACGCGGCCCTCTCCTTCGCCGCGCGCGCCTTCAGGATCTCGCGCACCTGCGGCGCGTCCTTGTCGCCGCGGCCCGAGAGGCACACGATCACGAGCGCGTCCTTGGGCAGGGTCGGCGCAAGCTGGCGCACGTGGGCGATCGCGTGGGCGCTCTCGAGCGCGGGGAGGATCCCCTCCATGCGCGAGAGATACAGGAACGCGTCGAGCGCCTCCTCGTCCCGGACGGCCACGTAGCGGGCGCGCCCGCTGTCGCGCAGCCAGGCGTGCTCGGGGCCGACGCCGGGATAGTCGAGGCCCGCCGAGATCGAGTGGGCCGGGAAGATCTGGCCGTCGTCGTCGGCCAGCACGTGGGTGCGCTGGCCGTGCAGGATGCCGGGCACGCCCGCGCACAGCACCGCCCCGTGCCGCCCGCTGCCGATCCCCTCCCCCGCCGGCTCGACCCCGACGAGCGCGACCTCCACGTCGTCGAGGAAGGGATGGAAGAGCCCCATCGCGTTCGAGCCGCCGCCCACGCAGGCCACCAGCGCCTGCGGGAGCCGGCCCTCCGCCTCCAGGATCTGGCGGCGCGCCTCGACCCCGATCACGCGCTGGAAGTCGCGCACGATCGTGGGATAGGGATGCCCGCCCATCACCGAGCCGATGCAGTAGTAGGTGGTGCGGACGTTGGTGACCCAGTCGCGCATCGCCTCGTTGATGGCGTCCTTGAGGGTCTGCGAGCCGCTCGTGACCGGCCGCACGCGCGCGCCGAGCAGCTCCATGCGGAACACGTTGAGCGCCTGGCGCTCGACGTCCTCCGCGCCCATGTAGACCTCGCACTCGAGACCGAAGAGCGCGCACGCCGTCGCGGTGGCGACGCCATGCTGGCCGGCACCGGTCTCGGCGATCACCCGTGGCTTGCCCATGTGGCGCGCCAGGAGGCACTGCCCGAGCACGTTGTTGATCTTGTGGGCGCCGGTGTGGGCGAGGTCCTCGCGCTTCAGGTAGACGCGCGCGCCGCCGAGCTCCTCGCTCGTGCGCCGCGCGAAGTAGAGCGGGGTCGGTCGCCCCGCGTAGTGGCGGAGCAGCGCGGCCAGCTCGCGCTGGAAGGCCGGCGTCGCCGGGATCGTCGCGTACGCCTCCGCGAGCTCGTCGTGGGCTGCGATCAGGGTCTCGGGGACGTAGCGCCCGCCGTAGGGGCCGAAGCGCCCGGCGCGCGCGGGAGCGGTGCTCACCCGCCCGCCTCCGCGCGCCGCACCGCCGCGACGAAGGCGCGCATCCGCGCAGCGTCCTTGCGCCCGGGCTCGCTCTCGACGCCGGTCGCGACGTCCACGCCCCAGGGCAGGAGCTCGCCCGCGTCCTCGATCGCCTGTCCCACGTTCTCGGGGTCGAGCCCGCCGGCCAGGATCACGTCGTAGCCGTGCTCGATGAGGACCCCCGCGTCGGCCCAGTTCCAGGCCTGCCCGCGCCCGCCGCCCGCGGTCGGATGGTCGAGCAGCAGGATCGACCCGGGGTAGCGCGAGGCCCCCTCCTCGTCAGCTCCGCGCAGGGCCTTGATGGTCGGCAGCTCGATCGCCTCGACCTCCTCGGGCTCCTCCTCGCCGTGGAGCTGGATGCGCTCCACCTCGACCCGCCGGAGCACGCGCTCGATGTCGCGCGGGTCGGGGTTGCGGAACACCGCCACGCGCTCCACCCGCCCGCCGACCTGCTCGGCGATCCGCTCGGCGTCGCCGAGCGCGAGGCAGCGCGGCGAGCCCGTGACGAAATTGAGGCCGATCAGGTCCGCACCGGCGTCGACCGCGGCCTCGGCGTCGTCGGGACTGGTGATCCCGCAGATCTTCACCCGGACGTTCACGACCTCCCCCTGAGCCGGGCGAGCGCGCGGCCCACGTCGGGCTCGCGCATCAGAGACTCGCCCACCAGCACGGCGTGCGCCCCGGCAGCCTCGAGCCGCGCGACGTCCGCGTGCGTGAAGATCCCGCTCTCGCCCACCACCACCACTCCCCGCGCCGCCAGCCGCGGCGCCAGCCGCTCGCTCACGGCCAGGTCGGTCGCGAAGGTAGCGAGATCGCGGTTGTTGACCCCGATCAGGTCGGCGCCGGCGGCGAGGGCCGTTTCGACCTCCGCCTCGTCGTGCACCTCGACCAGCGCGTCGAGGCCGAGGCCTTCCGCGCGCTCGCGCAGCGCGCGCAGGGCGCCGGGGGGGAGCGCGCGCACGATCAGGAGCACCGCGTCGGCGCCGTGCGCGCGCGCCTCGTCCACCTGGTAGGGGTCGACGACGAAGTCCTTGCGCAGGAGCGGGAGCGCCACGGCCGCGCGCACCGCCTCGAGCAGCGCCAGCGCGCCGCCGAACCAGCGCTCGTCGGTCAGCACGGAGATCGCCGCGGCGCCGGCGTCGGCGTAGGCCTTTGCGATGCCCACCGGGTCGAAGTCGGCCCGGATCAGGCCCTTGCTCGGCGAGCGCCGCTTGAGCTCGGCCACGACGCGCGGCGTGGGGCCGGCGCCGAGCGCGCGCCGGAAGCCGCGGGGCGCCTCGTCGCGCGCCCGGGCCAGGGCGCGCGCGCGCATCGCCCCGGGCGCCACCGCCTGCTTCGCCGCCGCCACCTCCTCGCGCTTGTGGGCGAGGATCTCGGCCAGGACGTCGCGCGGGGCGCTCATCGCCGGCTCGCCTCGACGAGCGCCTCGAGCTTCGCCCGCGCCGCCCCGCTCGCGACGCTGCGCCGCGCGAGCACGAGGCCCTCCGCCCAGTCGGGCGCGGCGCCGGCCACCCAGAGCGCCGCGGCCGCGTTCACGAGCACGATGTCGAGCGCAGGGCCGGGGCTGCCCTCGAGCACGGCGCGCACGATGCCGGCGTTCTCGGCCGGCTCGCCGCCGGCAAGCTCGGCCGCGCGCGCGCGCGGCACCCCGAGCGCGGCGGCGTCGAGCCGGAGCGGCTCGATCCGGCCCCCGCGCACCTGGGCGGCGCGGGTCGGCGCGGTCGTGGTGATCTCGTCGAGGCCGTCCTCGCCGTGCACCACGAGCGCCGCCTCGGCGCCGAGCGCCGCGAGCGCCTCGGCGAGGGGCTCGACCAGCGCCGCTGCGTAGACCCCCACGAGCTGGCGCCGCACGCCCGTCGGGTTGCAGAGCGGCCCGATGCAGTTCATGAGCGTGCGGACCCCGAGCTCCTCGCGCACCGGAGCCACGTGGCGCATCGCCGGATGGGCCCGGCGCGCGTAGAAGAAGGCGACCCCGATCTCGCGCAGGATCTCGGCGGCGCGTGCGATCGGGAGATCGGCGCGCACGCCGAGCGCCTCCAGCACGTCGAAGCTGCCGGTACGGCTCGACGAGGCGCGGTTGCCGTGCTTGGCCACCGGCACGCCCGCCCCGGCCACGACGAAGGCCGCCGCCGTCGACACGTTGAAGGTGCCCGCGCCGTCGCCGCCGGTGCCGCAGGTGTCGATCGCCCGCGCGTCGACGAGCGGCGCGGTGTCGGCCCGCGCGCGCAGCGCCCGGGCCGCCGCCACGATCTCGTCGACGGTCTCGCCCTTGGTGCGCAGCGCGACGAGCAGCGCCGCGATCGCCACCGCGCTGGCCTTGCCGTCCATGATCTCGCCGAAGGCCGCCTCGAGCACGGCCGGCGCCACCGCCTCGCCACGGGTCGCCGTCTCGAGCGCCACGCGCAGGTTCACGCCGCCGCTCCCGTCGTGCAGAGCGCCAGGAAGTTCGCGAGCAGCGCCGTGCCCGTGGGAGTCCCGATCGACTCGGGATGGAACTGGACGCCGTCGAGGGGAAGCTGGCGATGGCGCAACCCCATCACCTCCCCCTCCGGCCCGACCGCCGAGACCGTGAGCGCAGCCGGCAGCGACGCCGCGTCCACGCTCAGGGAGTGGTAGAGCATCGCCTCGAAGGGGTCGGGTACGCCGGCGAACAGGCCGTCGCCGTCGTGGCGGACGGCGATCGTCTTGCCATGGCGGGGCACGGCCGCGCGCCCGACCCGGCCGCCGAACGCGATCGCCAGCGCCTGGTGCCCGAGGCATACGCCGAGCAGCGGCAGCCGCGCCTCCGCGGCGGCCCGGACCAGCGCGAGCGCGTCGCTCGCCGCCTCGGGCCTCCCCGGCCCCGGCGACACCAGGACGCCGTCGGGCCGCACGCGGCGCAGCGCCGGCCGGAGCCCGGCGTCCGGCCGCACGACCGTGACGGCGGCGCCCATCGCCTCGAGCGCCTGGACCAGGTTCCAGGTGAACGAGTCGTGGTTGTCCAGCACGAGGAGGCTGGCGGGCGGGGCGGGCACGGATGCGGTTCCGGCTCCGGAACGAGGGAGGATGCGGCCGCAGGGTTCTATCAAAGCCCCTGGAAACCTGCAAAGCCGCGGCCACCCGCGCCCTGGAAGGGACGCTCGCGGTCGTCGCCGAGGCCGAGCAGGCGGTAGTTGATGCTCCAGGAGAGCCCGCGCACGCGGTCCTCCTGCACCTCCAGGCGCACCGCCCAGCAGCGGCAGCGCGAGAGGTACTCGAGGCCGAACTGGTGGGTGAGCGAGAGGGTGTTCTCGAAGCTGAAGTTGCCCGCGTAGGTGGCCGCCCACTGCCTGGTGAACTGCGCGCGCGCGAAGCCACCGATCTGGTTCACGCGCGCGAATCCCTCGGTGAAGTCCCCGAAGCGGTCGTCGCTGCTGACGAAGGCCTCGAAGAAGCGCGGGATGTCGCGCAGGTAGCGGTAGCGGAGGCCGGCCATGTGCCCGAAGGCGTGGCTCCAGGCGACGTCCGCCAGGCCGTCGGCGAACTCCGCCTCCTCGACGTCGACGCTCATGTGGCCGCGCGTCCAGAAGCCGTAGGGGAGCTGTGCCCTGCCCTGCACCACCGCAGGCCCGAACTCGGTGCCCTCAAAGCGGTACTCCCCCGAGACGTCGAGCTCGGCCACCAGCCCACCGGCCCCGCCGCGCAGGAAGCGCTGGCCGACCCCGAACACGAGCGAGTTCAGGTCCGAGAGGCGGTCCGAGGGATCGAGGATCAGGTTGTCGACCGCGAGCTGGCGCAGCCGGTCCTGGGGCACGGCGGTGGTGGGAACGAGCAGCGGGTTGTCGTCGTCCTCGTCCCCCTGGAGCACCACCCAGGAGACGTGGGGCTCGATCCAGTGGCCGGTGCGACCCATCTCGAAGGGAAGGTCGAGGTCGCCGCGCAGGCGCGAGCGGAGGTCGAGCCGCCCCGTGAACAGGTTGCGAGCGTCGGTGCCGACGAGATGGGTGTCGTAGAAGGTCCCGTACCAGCCGACCTCCGGGACCACCTCGACGGCGTCGGCCACCTGGAAGGGGTACGCGAGGCGCGGGTGCGCCACGACCCGGTGCCCCTGGTCGGCCAGCGGCTCGCCTTCGTCGAAGACCCCGTTGTTCTCGGACTCCCCGGGCACGAGCTCGGTGCCGTCGTTGTGGAGATCGACCGCGGGGTTCGGGTTGCCGTTGCCCGCCGAGTCGCGCTCCTGGCGGTTCGCGATCGCGTCGGCGCCGGTGTCGTAGAAGAAGTCGCCGATCCGCAGCGCGCGGGTGGCTTCGTTCGGATCGCCGAACTGCTGGAAGTTCACGTAGTCGAGGTCGGCGCCGGCGACGAGTCCGCGCAGCAGCGGCACGGACCCGGGGGCAGCGCTCCAGTCGAGCTCGGGCAGCCGCTGGAGCAGCACGTTGTCGCGGTCCTGGTCGTCGGGGTTCTGGAGGTCGTCGCTGAGCAGCAGCGCGCTCTCGAAGCCGAACGCGTCGCCCGGGCCGAAGCGGGTCGCCGCGAAGGCGCGCGAGCTCAGGTAACGGTCCGCCCGGTACGTGTCGAAGTCGTCGAAGTCGAAGGGCATCTCGTTGTCCGAGATGGCCACCCCGTCGGCGGCGAGCCAGGAGCGGGCCGGCAGGTCCATCACGTGCCGCAGGCGACCCCCCCAGCGCTCCTTCGAGAAGGGCGTCTCCGGGTCGTCGGGGTCGATCTCCTGATCGGAGATGAAGGTCCCGTAGAGCTGGGTCGTGCCGCGCTCGCCGAACACGTACTCGAGATCCACGCTCGGCTTGAAGCCGCGCTTGGTCAGGTACTCGGGCGTGATCGTCACGTTCAGGTCTTCACGCGCCGCCCAGAAGAACGGCAGCGCGATCTCGACGCCGTTGCGGTCCGAGACGCCGCCGTCCGGGAACAGGAAGCCGGTCTGGCGCTCGGTCTTGAGCGGGTAGATCACCCAGGGAGCCCAGAGCACCGGCACGCCCAGGACCTCGAAGGTGGCGTTGCGCGCCCGGGCGTAGCCCTCGATCTCGAGGTCGGCCTTCCCGGCGGTCAGGTGCCAGGGCTCGCGAGCGTCGGGATCCGGGCAGCGACAGGTCGTGAAGCGCCCGTCGACGAAGCGGTAGGTCTTCTCGCCGGTCTTCTCGACCTCGCGGCCCTCCATCGTGAACAGGCTCGACGTCGAGTCGAGGCGCCCCCGGAAGACGACGCCGGTGAGATCGCCCGCGTTGAACTGGACCAGGTCCGAGGTGAGGCGGTCCCCGCCCTCGGTGATCACGACGTCGCCCGACGCGACCCCGACTCCGGTCTTGTTGCTGAACAGCACCCGGTCGGCGGTGAGCCGGCGCCCTTCCTGGGTGATGACGACGTTGCCGCGCGCCACGTAGGCGTCGCGGTCGGCCTGGTACTCGACCTCGTCGGCCACGACCTGGAAGGGGCCTTCGATCCGGCCGGCGTCGAGGATCTGGGCGAGGCCGCCGGCGGGTAGCAACGCCACGAGCATGGCAAGCGCCAGACGAGCCCTGCGCAACGTGGTCGCCCCCTCGGGCGGGCACACTACCGCACGGCTTCGCCGGGGGTCAACGCGCGGAGCCGGAGCCGGTCGAGTCGGAGTCGTCCTCGAGGCAGGCCGCGAGGGCGCTCACGTCGGGCACGAGCAGCGCGTCCTCGACGAGCCGCACGAGCTTGCGGTCGAAGAGCTCGCACAGGCCGCGGTGGGCGTCGCGGAGCGAGAGGCCCGCGCTCTCGGCGATCGCGCGCAGGCCGAGCGCGAGGCGCGCGCTCCCGGCCGCGCCGGCGGGCGCGTGACGCAGGAGACTGCGCACGACGGGCCGCACCAGGTCGTTCATGCCGAGCGCGCCGAGCCGCCGCTCGAGATCCGCGGTGCGCTGCGCGAGCCGCTCGACGATGCGCAGCGCGATCTCGGGCCGCGCGAGGCACATCTCGCGGAAGGTCTCGCGATCGAGCTGGAGCAGCCGCGCGTCGGTCGTCGCCACGGCGCGTACCGTGCGCGAGCGACCCAGGACGGCGTCGGTCTCGCCGACCGGGTCGCCGGGGCCCAGGCGCGCGAGCAGGCGCGCCGCGCCTTCGGCTCCCGCCTCGAGCAGTGCCACCTCACCCGCCTGCACCACGAAGAGGGGCTCGCCCGGGTCGCCGATCTCGAACAGCACCTGACCGGCCGGCACCGTGCGCAGGAAGGCGCGCCGGACGCGGCCCTGGGTGGTGTCGGGCGGGAGCGAGTCGCCGTTGCCCTGGGAGATCGCGAGCGGGTCCACGCACGGGTGTTTCGACCGCGCTCCCGGACGGCTTTAGGGCCCGTCCGCCGCCGCCACCACCGCCTCCTCGAGGGCCTCGGGGGTGACGACGCCCAGGTGGAGCGAGTCGAGCCGGCCCGCGGCGTCCACGATCACGAGCGCAGGGAAGCCGGGCACCCCGTACTCGCGGGCGAGCGACTCGCTCCCGAGCAGCACCCGGTAGCCGATCGCGTGCTCGCGGGCGAAGGGCTCGACCACGGCGAGCCCGTCCGCGTCGACCGCGACACCGAGCACGGCCACCTCGGGGTGCTCGCGCTGGAAGCGGTTCAGCACCGGGATCTGGGCCTTGCAGGGCTCGCACCAGGTCGCCCAGAAGTCCACCACCACGGTCCGGCCGGCCAGGTCCGCGAGCGCGAGCTCCCGGCCCTCGAGGTCGGGCAGGGTGAAGGGCGGCGCCGGTCCGGCCGGGCGCTCCTCGGCGAGGCAGCCGGCCAGCAGGAGCGCGAGCAGGGCGAGGGCGCGAGCGCGGCGTGGGAGCGCCCGCTCCCGCGAGGCCCTCACAGCAACGACTCCTCGAGCCGCACGACCACCTCCTCCAGGAACTGGAAGTAGCCGTTCAGCCGGCTCAACTGGTTCGTCACCACCAGCGCGCCGATCACGACGAGCAGGACCCCGGCCGCGACCTCGAGCTTGTGGAGGTGGCGGCGCAGCCCGCCCATCGCCACCAGGAAGCGCTCGAGGCTCCAGGCCGCGAGCAGGAACGGGACCCCGAGGCCGAACGAGTAGACGAGGAGCAGGCCGACCCCCTGCCCCACCGTCTCGCGCGCGCCCGCCAGGGTCAGGATCCCGCCGAGGATCGGCCCGACGCAGGGCGTCCAGCCGAACGCGAAGGCCGCTCCCACGGCGGCCGCACCGAGCGGCCCGGTCGGCTGCTTGGGGCCCTCGAAGCGCCGCTCCCCGTACAGCCAGGGGATCCGCAGGACGCCGGCCAGGTGGAGCCCCATCACGATGATCACGAGGCCGGCGATCTGGTGGATCCCGATCTCGAGCCCGAGGACGTCGAGCCGGAAGGCCCGCAGCCAGCGGCCGGCGACGGTGGCCGAGGCGCCGAGCACCACGAAGACCAGGGAGAAGCCGGCCACGAAGGCCCCGGCGGCGATCAGGACGCGCCGGCGCACCTCCGCCTCGTCCGCCCGCGCCCGCAGCTCCTCGACCGAGATCCCGGAGACGAGCGACAGGTAGGCGGGCATCAGCGGCAGCACGCAGGGCGACAGCACCGAGAGCAGCCCCGCCACCCACGCGGTCGCGAAAGCGCTCGCAGAGACGCCGTCCACGGCAGAGTGCTCCTTTGCCAGCCCGCTGGCGTCCCGATGGCCTTCGCTCGCCTCCGGCTCGCGGCGTGCTTCCCGTCCGGAGGACCGGCCGCTCCGCTCGCCAGACGCCGGGAACGAACGGCAGCCTACACGCTGGTTCCCTCGAGCGTCGCCCGGGAGCCGGTGCCGATCAGTCCCAGCTCTCCCCGGCTCCCTTCGCCGCCGACTTGTTCGCCGAGACGTCGGGGCCGGGGGCGCTCCGCAGGGCCTGGTCGCTCTGCGGTCGGCCCACGAACTCGATCTCACGTTCGCCGCGCAGGTGCTGGGGCGTGACCACGTAGTCGCCCCGCACCGAGGCGTCGAAGATCGGCTTCGCGACCTCCTTGTCCCCGCCCGAGAGCACGTAGGCGAGCCCGGCCACCACCGAGCCGCCCGCCGCGTAGGCGACCTTGAGCGGTGCGTAGACCACGGAGGTCAGGCCCGCGGCGGCGCCCACCCCGCCCTGCGAGGCGGTCTCCTTGGTCTCCGGCGAGACGATCTCTTCCGCAGCGGCCGGCCCCGCCGCCACACCAGCGGCGAGCACCACGGCCAGGGCTCCCGCGAGCCGCGCATCACGTCGAGTGCCGAGTCGTTCGGTCATCGTGCCTCTCCTCCGGCAGCCGATGGGCTGCCTCCCCCTGGGCACGGAGTGTGCCGGCAAAGATGGGGTGTGCAACCCGCGAGGAACGCGGGGGATCGACGGCGGGCCCGGGCGCGCGATTCAGAAGCGGCGCTCGGTGTCGAGCAGGATCGTGACGGGGCCCTCGTTCACGAGCTCGACCGCCATGGTCGCGCGGAAGCGGCCCGTGACGACCGGCGCCCCCAGCTCGCGGGCGGCGGCGCAGAGCGCGTCGAGGAGGGGCTCGGCCTGCTCGGGCGGGGCAGCCTCCGCCCAGGAGGGCCGCCGGCCCTGGCGGGCGTCGCCGAGCAGGGTGAACTGCGAGACCACGCCGAGGGTCCCGCCGCTCTCGAGCAGGGAGGCGTCCATGCCGCCCCGGGCACCCGGGAAGATCCGCAGGTGCACGAGCTTGCGTGCGAGCAGGGCGGCCTCCGCGGGCCCGTCCGCGCGCGCGACCCCGACCAGCGCCAGGAGCCCCGCGCCCATCTCGCCCACCGGCTCGCCCGCCACCGTGATCCGCGCGCGCGCGACGCGCTGGGCGACCGCCCGCATCGCCCTACGGGCGCTCCTGGCCGGCAAAGCGGCCGCCGTACACGGCGCTGCCCTCGGTGCGCATGAGAACGAGCTGGCACAGCCGCACGCCGGGATGGATCTCGAGCGGGTGGCCGGAGACGTTGCTCATCTCGAGCACCTGGCGGTTCGAGACCCCGGGCTGCACGAAGGCCGAGGTCACGTGGATCATGAGCCCGAGCCGGGCAAAGCGGCTGCGGCCTTCGAGAAAGCCGCACAGGTCCGGCGGCAGGGTGACGCGCTCCGCCGTGATCCCGTGGATCGTGCCGCCCGGCGCCAGCAGGAAGGGCCGCTCGAGGCGCAGCGGGCGCGTGTGGTCGCGGTAGTCGGTCCCGTCCCGGATCGGGATCGACTCGCCGCCCGGCTCGAGGACCCGGATCTCGTCGCCGAGCGTGAGGTCGATCGAGGCGGGACCGATCTGCTCGGGCGCAAGCGGCTCGATCACGAGCCGGCCCGCCTCGATCTCGCGCCGGATCACGTCACGGGTCAGGACCGCCATGCACCCCCATCGTCCTCTCGCAGGGCGCGCATGATACCGTCCGGCCCCATGCGACACCCCTTCTTCGACGTGCCGGTGCCGACCGTGATCGGCCACCGCGGAGCCTCGGGCGAGCGGCCCGAGAACACGATCGCCTCCTTCGAGCGAGCGGTCGCGCAGGGGGCCGTGATCCTCGAGACCGACGTCCACCGGACCCGCGACGGCGCGCTCGTGCTCTTCCACGACGACACGCTCGAGCGCACGACCGACGGCACGGGCCGGATCGCGGACCACACCCTCGCCGAGCTCCGGAGCCTCGACGCGGGCTTCCGCTTCACACCGCCGGAGGGCGGCTTCCCCGAGCGCGGCAAGGGGCACCGCATCCCGCTCCTCGAGGACGCCCTGCGCGGCTTCCCGCAGGTGCGCTTCAACGTCGAGATCAAGGAGCGGATCCCGGCGCTGATCGCGGACACCGTGGAGCTGATACGCCGCCTCGGGCGCGAGGACACCGTGCTCCTCGCCGCGGCCGAGAACGACACGATGGACGACCTGCGCGCGCACCTCGCCACGACGGGGGTGCGCCCGGCCGTGGGCGCCTCGGCGGGCGACGTGGTGGCCTGCGTGCGCGCCGCGCTCGACGGCAAGCCCCCGCCGCCCGGCCCGATGGCCCTCCAGGTACCGCCCGCCTTCGGGGGCCGCCCGCTCGTGACCCGCGAGCTGGTGGCGCACGCGCACGCCCACGGGATCGCCGTGCACGTCTGGACGATCAACGAGCCCGCCGAGATGGAGCGGCTCCTCGACCTCGGCGTGGACGGCGTGATGTCGGACTTCCCGGGCCGGCTCGCCGAAGTCGTCGCGCGGCGTGCCGCACGAGGCTGACCCGCCCTCCCCGTTCGTCCGCGAGCACGAGGCCGCGCTGCGCGCGGCCGGCCGGCACGGACTCGTGTTGGACCTCGCCTGCGGCCGCGGGCGCCACGCGCGGCTGCTCGCCGCCTGGGGCCTGCGCGTGGCGGCGCTCGACCGCAGCCGCGAGGCGCTCGGCGCCCTCGCGACCGCGGCGCGCGCGGGAGGTCTGCCGGTCCGCCCGGTGCGCGCGGATGCCGAGGACCCGCGCGGCCTGCCGTTCCCGCCGGCCGCCTTCGCCGCGGTCGTGGTGACGCGCTTCCTCTTCCGCCCGCTAGCACCCGCCCTCGCGGCGCTCCTGCGGCCGGGCGGTCTGCTGCTCTACGAGACCTTCACGATCCGCCAGAGGGATCTCGGGCAAGGCCCCAGGAATCCGGCGTTTCTCCTCGCCGACGACGAGCTGCCGGGGCTCTTCCCGGAACTCGCCGTCGAGCGCTTCGAGACGGGGCTGCGCGGAAACGGGCACCCGGAGTGGGTGGCGAGCCTGGCGGCGCGCAGGCCAAGCTAGCCGCGTACCCCGGGGAGGACGCGATGGCGACGGTCCACGGCTCGTGCCTGTGTGGCGACGTCACCTGGGAGGCCGGCGGCCCCCTCGATCTGATGTCGCACTGCCACTGCAGCCGCTGCCGCAAGGCGCACGGCACCGCGTTCTCGACGGGGCTCCTGGCGCCCGAGGGCGGGTTCCGGATGACGGCCGGCGGTGATCGCATCGTTGCGTTCGCGCCGGATGGCCTCTTTCCGCGCCCGTTCTGCGGGCGCTGCGGCGCGAGCGTTCCGCCTCCCGCGAGCGAGGGCCGGGTCGTGCTGAACGCCGGCTCGCTCGACGAGGACCCCGGGATCCGGCCGCTCGCGCGCATCTTCACCGGCTCGAACGCGCCGTGGTACGAGCTCTTCGACGCCCTGCCCCGCTTCGAGACCTGGCCGCCGGGCTTCGACTTCCCGGCGCTGCCCGACCCCGCGCGCGAGCCCGCACCGCCGGGCGTGGTGCGCGGGAGCTGCCTGTGTGGCGGCGTCGCGTTCGTGGTCGAAGGCCCGCCGACGACGGCGCGCTACTGCCACTGCACGCGCTGCCGCAAGGCGCGCGCGGCGGCGCACGCGACGAACCTGATGGCGCCGATGGCATCGTTGCGCTTCGTGCGCGGCGCCGACCGCGTGCGTACCTACAAGATCCCCGAGGCGCGCTTCTTCTCGCAGTCCTTCTGCGCCGACTGCGGCGGCAAGCTCCCGCGCCTCGACCCCGAGCGCGCGATCGCGATCGTGCCGATGGGCGCCCTCGACGACGACCCGGGCGTGCGCGCCGTCTGCCAGATCTTCGTCGCCTCGAAGGCGCCCTGGATCGACCTCGACCCGAAGCTCCAGCCCTACGACGGGGCCCTGCCGGCCTGAGGCTGCAGGCGCGCGAGGGCCCAGCGCGCGTGCTCGGCGATGAGGGGGTCCGGGCTCGCGGCATGGCGCGCGACGAGCGAAGCGAGTGCCGGGTCGCCGGCGTTGCCGGCGGCCACCAGGGCGTTGCGCAGGAGCCCCCGGTGCTTCGCGCGGCGCAGCGCGCCGCGCCGGGTGGAGACGCGCCAGGCCTCCTCGTCGAGGGCGAGCAACCAGGCGAGCGCGGGCCGCACCCACTCGGCGCGCGGCGCCAGCGCCGCGCGGAGCCCGGCGCGGTCGGGGGGCACGGTGCGCCGCGTGCGGGTGTTCCAGGGACACACCTCCTGGCACGCGTCGCAGCCGAAGACCCAGTCGCCCTGCCCGGCGCGCAGCGGCTCGGGGATCGCGCTGCGCAGCTCGATCGTCGTGTAGGAGAGACAGCGCGAAGCGTCGAGCACGTAGGGCTCCGGGAAGGCACCGGTCGGGCAGGCGTCGAGACAGGCGCGGCAGCTCCCGCAGTGGTCGGGCTCGAGCGGGTCGCCGGGGAGGTCGAGGTCGCAGAGCAGGACGCCCAGGAACAGGTAGGAGCCGAGCGCGGGGTCGATCACGAGCGTGTTGCGCCCGATCCAGCCGAGGCCGGCGCGCGCGGCGAGTGCGCGCTCGAGGAGCGGGCCCGTGTCCACGTAGGCGCGCGACTGGACGGCGCGGCCCGCGAGCGGCTCGAGGGCGTCGCCGAGGGCGCGCAGCGGGGGGAGGAGGATGTCGTGGTAGTCGCGGCCGCGGGCGTAGCGGGCGATCCCGGCCGAGGGGGGGCTGCTTCCGGCGGCTTCGCCGGCCGGGCGCCTGCCCGGCGCGCGGTCCTGCGCGGGGGCTCGCTCGGGCGCTTCGCGCGGCGTGTCGTAGACGAGCGAGACGACGACGGCGCTCCGGGCCCAGGGGAATCGCCGGAGCGGGTCGAGGCGCTCTTCAGGGTTGCGGGCCAGCCAGGCCATCTCGCCGTGGCGGCCCCGGGCGAGCCAGTCGCGGAAGCGGTCGGCGTGCGGGAGCGGCGTGTCGAGGCGGGCGATGCCGGCCCGGTCGAAGCCGAGGGCGCCGGCGAGGGCGCGAACGCGATCGGCGAGGGACGCGGGCGCTGCCTGGGCTTCGGGCATCGCGCTAGGATGGCACGCCCATCGGGATGGCACGCCCGTCGGAATCGCGAGGAGCCCCGTGGCAGTCGAGGAAGGCAGGAAGGCGCCGGCGTTCACGCTCACGGACGACGCGGGCGGCAAGGTCTCGCTCGGCGACTTCGCCGGCAAGGACCTGGTCCTCTACTTCTACCCGAAGGACGACACGCCCGGCTGCACGAAGGAGGCCTGCGGCTTCCGTGACGCTTGGAAGGCGCTCCAGAAGCGCGGCGTCGCGGTGGTCGGCGTCTCGCCCGACTCGGGCGCGTCGCACCAGAAGTTCGCGGCGAAGTACAAGCTGCCCTTCCCGCTGCTCTCGGACCCCGACAAGAAGGCGATGGCCGCCTACGGCGCCTGGGGCGAGAAGGTGCTCTACGGCAAGAAGACCACGGGCGTGATCCGCTCGACGGTCTGGATCGGGCCCGACGGCAAGGTGAAGAAGCACTGGAAGCGGGTGCCGAAGGCGGAGGCGCACCCCGAGCAGGTGCTCGCCGCGCTGGAGGGCGAGGCGAAGCCGGGCCGCACGGCGAGCGGAGCCCGCGCGAAGGGCACCCGGAAGGGAGGGGCGTGATGGCGAAGCTCAGGTTCCCGGACGGATTCCGCTGGGGCACCGCGACCGCGTCGTACCAGATCGAGGGCGCCTGGCAGGAGGACGGCAAGGGCGAGTCGATCTGGGATCGCTTCAGCCACACGCCCGGCAAGATCAAGAACGGCTGGACGGGGGACCGCGCCTGCGACTCCTACCACCGCTGGCGCGAGGACCTGGCCCTCCAGAAGGAGATGGGGCTCTCGAGCTACCGCTTCTCGATCGCGTGGCCGCGCATCCAGCCGGGCGGCCGTGGCGCTGCCAATCAGAAGGGGATCGACGCCTACCGCAAGCTCGCCGAGGCGCTGCTCGAGGCCGGCATCCGCCCCTTCCCGACGCTCTACCACTGGGACCTGCCGCAGGCGCTCGAGGATGCGGGCGGCTGGCCGGAGCGCGACACCGCCGGGCGCTTCGCCGAGTACGCCGACCTCGTCGTGCGCGCGCTCGGCGACCTCGTGAAGAGCTGGATGATCTTCAACGAGCCCAACATCTTCACGACGCTGGGCTACCTGGTCGGGATCCACGCGCCCGGCCGGCGCGATCCCGCGGCCTTCCTGCGCGCCACGCACGTCGTGAACCTCGCGCACGGCGAGGCGTTCCGCGCCATGCGCGCCGCGCGCGGCGACCTCGTGATCGGCACCGCCTTCAACTGCTCGGCCTGCGAGCCGGCCAGCGACTCGCAGGCCGACGCCGACGCCGCCGAGCGCTGGCACCGCTTCGTCAACGAGTGGTTCCTGCGCCCGGCGCTCGCGGGCGAGTACCCCGAGGCGCACCCGAAGGGCCTGCCGGAGGGCGCCCTCGGCGTCCGCGACGGCGACTTCGAGAGGATGCGCGCGCCGCTCGACTTCGTCGGCGTCAACCTCTACACGCGCACGATCGTGAAGGCGGGGCCCTCGGACGGAGGGCCGCTCGCGATCGGCGCGATCCCGGTGGGCCCGCTCGGGGGCGACGAGGGGCCGAAGACCGAGTTCGGCTGGGAGGTCTGGCCGGACGCGCTCCACGACATCCTGCTGCGCATCACCAAGGACTACGGCCGGCCGGTGATCGAGGTGACCGAGAACGGCTGCTCCTACGCGGACGGTCCGGACGCCCAGGGCGTCGTGCACGACACGCGGCGCATCGCCTTCTACCGCGGCTACCTCGAGGCCGTGCACCGCGCGATCCAGGCCGGTGCCGACGTGCGCGGCTACCACGCCTGGTCGCTTCTCGACAACTTCGAGTGGGCGGAGGGCTACGCCCAGCGCTTCGGCCTCGCCTGGGTCGACTTCGACACCTGCGACCGGACGCTCAAGGAGTCGGGGCGCTGGTACGGGCGCGTCGCGCGGGAGAACGCGCTCGAGACCTAGGCTGGTGTCGGCCGGCCGACCCACTTCGTCCACGAGTGGTGTAGGATGGCGCCGGGGGCGCCGGAGGCCCGGATGCCTCGCTCGACCGCCCTGCTCGCCGCCCTCCTGCTCGCCCTCGGCGCGGCCCCGGGCCGAGCGGCCGACCACGCCGGGGTCGAGCTGCTC
Organism: Deltaproteobacteria bacterium; assembly: GCA_035063765.1. Lineage (NCBI taxonomy): Bacteria > Pseudomonadati > Myxococcota > Myxococcia > Deltaproteobacteria bacterium. The sequence goes on along the minus strand of JAPSFT010000004.1, from coordinate 156,996 downwards.
GGCAACGCGATCGCACGCGCGGGCGCGCCGGCCACCTACGGCTTCCCGGACGACGTCCCGGGCCTCGTGTCCGACGACGACTCGCAGGCGCTCCTCGGCCCCCACGGCGACCACGACGACGCCGAGTTCGTACGCGATCGCGTGTATCGCGGCGACGAGCGGGTGAATGCCAGCCGGCACTTCGGCTCCCAAGGGGCCGCGCGCGGCTCGATCGAGGCCGGCCACTCGATCTCCGTGACGAGCGGCTGGGCCGACGCCGGGAGCACCGAGCTCGGCGCCAGTGCCGAGGCACACGCCGGCTCGCTCGGCGGGTCGGTGGGCGGCGCCGCGACCGATACGGCGATCGAGAAGCGGATCACGATCCTGCCCGGCACGTCGGGGCTCGCCGACGGCACGCTCGTCACGGGCCTGCGCTGGGTGTTCGGCGGCCAGGGCAGCCTCGAGGTCGGGGGGCGCTCGTTCCCGGCCGACTCCGCGGCGAGCGCCTCCGTGAGCTTCGACCTGCTGGTGCGGCGCGGGCCGACGGGTACCTGCGGCCCCTTCGACTGCCCGCACGGGGCGCTCGCGGTCGCAGCGGAGCTCTCGACCGGCCTGTCCGTCATCGACGCCGACCCGGCGCTGCCCGCCGGCGTCACGGCGCGGGTCACCCGCCACGACTCGTGGAGCGCCTCGTGGAACGCGGGCGACCTGAAGGCCGGAGAGGTCTTCACGAGCGGGAGCGAGACCGTGGACGTCGGCGCTCCCGTCACCGACGAGGACGTCGCGATCCTGCGCAGCGTGAGCGCCCACACCGGCGCCCCGCCGCTCGCGCTGGACTCCATCGAGTTCGAGGCCAACGTCGGCGAGACCCTGGTGGTCGAGATGGAGCTCGACGTGGGCGCCGCGGTGGACGGCTGGGGTCACGGCGACGCGGACGCCTTCGACACCTTTTCGGGTCACGTCGAGGACCCGCAGGGACGAGGGCTCGTGTTCCAGTCCTCGGTGCCGGTGCCCGGGCCTCCCGCGGGCGCGGCGGGCGCCCTGGCCGCGACGCTCCTGCTCGCGCTGCGCGCGCGGCGCGCGCTCAGCCGCGCGTGAGCGTCCCGAGCTGGTCCGGGCTGCGCACCCAGCAGAGCGTCCCCGCCCCCCGATCCGGGCACGCGGCGAACTCCAGGAGCGCCACGCTGGCCGTGCCGAGGCCCGGAGCGGCCCCGGCCGTCGCGAGGGCCACGAGCTCGGCCAGCACCGGCATGTGCCCGACCAGGGCGACGCGCGCGTGCGCCGCGAGCACCGCCATCTCCTCCAGGATCGAGCCCGCCGGCGCCCGGCCGTCGAGGACCGCCCGTGGCTCCGGCGCGGGCCCGCCGAGCTCGCCCGCGAGCAGCGCCGCGGTCTCGGCGGCGCGCCGGAGGGGGCTCGTGAGCAGGCGATCGAGCTGCACGTCGAGCGCGCGCAGGCCGGCGGCGGCCGCCCGCGCCTGGAGCTGCCCGCGCGCCGTGAGCCGCCGCCCGGCGTCGCCCTCCGCCCCCGCCGGCTCCGCCTCGGCGTGTCTCACGATGTAGACCTGCACGCCGATCAGTCTATCCTCTCGCGCCCGGCCGGTCCCAAGGAGCACGCGTCCGTGAGCACGGCAGCCGCCGCCCCTGCGATCCAGGACCGTCTGGTCTTCCTGATCGGCGCCCCCCGCTCGGGTACGACGCTCACCGCGCGCATGCTCGGCGCGCACCCGGCGATCCAGGCGCCGCCCGAGACGCACCTGCTGACGCCGCTCGCGCACCTCGGCTACTACGCGAGCGTCGAGCGCGCGCCCTACGACCCCGTGATCACCCGCCAGGCCGCGCACGAGCTCGTGAAGTCGCTCCCCGGCGGCGAGGCCGACTACCTGGACGCCCTGCGCGCCGCCAGCGACACCGTCTACGAGCGCCTGCTCGCGGGCTCCGGCCGGCGCCTGCTGCTCGAGAAGACGCCCGCCTATGCGCTGGTCCTCGACTTCCTCGCGAAGCTCTACCCGCGGGCGCGCTACCTCGTGCTCACGCGCCACCCGCTCGCGGTCTGGTCGAGCTTCGTCGATTCGTTCTTCGACGGCGACCACGAGGTGGCACACGCACACAACCCGCTGCTCGAGCGCTACGTGCCCGCGATCGGGCGCTTCCTGCGCGAGCGCCCGGTGCCGCTCCTGCACCTGCGCTACGAGGAGCTCGTGCGCGAGCCCGAGCGCGAGCTGCGGCGCGCCTGCGGGTTCCTGGACATCGATTTCGAGCCCGGCATGGTCGAGTACGGGCGCGAGGCACCGGCGCCCGTGGCGGCGGCCGGCCTCGGCGACCCGATCACGGTCGCCCGCGAGACCCGCCCCACCACGCGCTCGGTCGCGAAGTGGGCCGAGGAGTTGGGCCGCACCCCCGGCGCGCTCGCGCAGGCCGCCCGGATCCTGGAGGCCCTTCCGGACGAGGACCTCGAGACCTGGGGCCATCCGCGCGCCGAGCTCGAGGCCGAGCTCGCGGCTGCTCCGGAGGGCGGCGCGCGGAAGCGGCGCTCCTGGAGCCGCTACGCGCTCCAGCGCCGGCTCCTGGTCCGGCTGCGGCGCAACATCCACCACAACGCCCTCGGCCGGCTGGTGCGCCGGATCCGCTTCGCCTGCGACGTGCTGCTCCGCTAGTGTCCGGTGCTATCCAGGTCGAGGCCCGAGGGAGGAACCGCCCGTGACCGATCACAGCCCGCTAGAGCCCGCCCGGAGGGCGCCCGCCGAACCGTGGGAGCGCCCCGTCTTCGAGGTGATCTGCCTCGCCTGCGAGATCAGCGCCTACGCGCCGGACGAGGGCGAGCCGCTCTTCTGAGCCCGCACCCTCCGCTGCGATGAGCGACCTCGCAAGCCGGCAGTGCGTGCCCTGCAAGGGCGGCGCCCCGCCCCTGCACGGCGCGGCCCTCCTGCTCCTCCTGCGCCAGCTCGGCCCCGAGGGCAACGGCTGGCGGGTCGTCGACGAGCACCACCTCGAGAAGGACTACCGCTTCCGGGACTTCGCGCAGGCGCTGGCCTTCGTGAACCGCGTGGGCGCGATCGCCGAGGCGCAGGGCCACCACCCCGACGTCGCGCTCGCCTGGGGCCACGCCCGCATCACGATCTGGACCCACACGATCGACGGCCTCACCGAGAGCGACTTCGTCTTCGCCGCGAAGTGCGACCGGGTCGAGGTGGCCTAGCTAGCCCGCGCAGGACGCGCCGCCGAGGACGCAGAAGCGCGCGCAGTGGGGGTGGTTGAGCGCAACCGTCGCGCGGGCGTCGCCGAGGGTGCAGCCGAGCTCGAAGCGCGGGTCGTAGGGGAGCAGCGTGCAGGCGACCACGACCGGCCGCGCCGCGCCCCTGCGTTTCACGACCATGCGCGAGCTCGCGCACATGACGTCGCCAGGACGCTTGCCGAGCCGCTCCCAGCACGCGGTCGTGATCTCGGGGACGTCGAGCGCGGCGTCCATCTCCGGGAAGAGCACGAGCCGGGCGGGGTCGGCGGCGTCGAGTGCGAGCCCGAGCGAGCGGAAGAGCCGGGCGTAGCCGGCTCGCAGCGCCGCCTCGTCCTCGCCGCCCGCGGGATCGACCCAGCGCGCGCTCGCGCGGCGCCCGGCCACGTGCACCGCAAAGCCCTGCTCCGCGAGCCAGCGCAGGCCGGCGAGGGTCGGCTCCCAGCTCCGCGGGCCGCGCTCCCGCTCGTGCCCCTCGCGGGTGTGGTGATCGAGCGAGACGCGCAGCACGAGGCGGTCGCCGTGCTGGCCGAGGAGCCCGAGGAGCCCCTCGCGCGCGCGCATCATGGGCCGCATGGCGTTGGTCAGCACCAGGACGCGCAGCCCGCGCCCGAGCGCGTCGCCGAGCATCGCAAGCAGCCCCGGGTTCAGGAAGGGCTCGCCGCCGGTGAAGCCGATTTCGACGGTGCCGAGCCGCGCGCGCTCGATCTCGTCGAGATACGCCCCCACCTCGGCGGCGCTCAGGTACGCGAGCCGGTCGTTGCGCGGCGAGGACTCGATGTAGCACCTGCGGCAGGCCAGGTTGCAGCGCGTTCCCGTCGCGAACCACAGCGTGCGCAGGGCGCCGAGCGCGACCGTTGCGCGCGGCGAGCCATCGAGGGTGACCCGCGGATCCTCGAACTTGCCCCGCGCGAGAAGCCCTCCGGATCCCGCTGCAACCGGAATCGCCGGATCGCCGGGACTGTCCCCGTCCATCAGAGGAGCTGGCGGAGGACGTAGGGGAGGATGCCGCCGTGGGCGTAGTAGTCGCCTTCGGTCGGGGTGTCGAGGCGGACGCGGACCTCGAAGTCGGTGACGCGGCCGCCGTCGGCGGTGGCGCGGACGCGCAGGGTGCGGCCGTTCGCGAAGCCGCTCGCCATCGCCTCGGCGAGCCCGAGGACGTCGTAGCGCTCGCGGCCGTCGAGCCCGAGCGAGGCCGGGGTCTGGCCCTCGAGGAACTCGAGCGGCAGCACGCCCATCCCGACCAGGTTCGAGCGGTGGATGCGCTCGTAGCTCTCGGCGATCACCGCGCGCACGCCGAGCAGGGCGGGCCCCTTGGCGGCCCAGTCGCGGCTCGAGCCGGAGCCGTACTCCTTGCCGGCCAGCACGAGGAGCGGGACGCCCTCGGTGCGATAGCGCTCCGCGGCGTCGAAGATCGCGAGCGGCTCACCGCCGGGCAGGTGCACCGTGACCCCGCCCTCGGTGCCCGGGGCCAGCAGGTTGCGCAGCCGCACGTTCGCGAAGGTGCCGCGCACCATCACCTCGTGGTTGCCGCGCCGCGAGCCGTAGGAGTTGAAGTCCCGGGCCGCGATCCCGTGCTCGAGGAGGTAGCGGGCCGCCGGCGAGGTCTTCGCGATCGAGCCGGCCGGCGAGATGTGGTCGGTGGTGACGCTGTCGCCGAGCCAGGCCAGCACCCGCGCGCCGCGGATCTCCTCGAGGGCGGCGGGCTCGCGTTCCATGCCGGCGAAGTAGGGCGGCTGGCGCACGTAGGTCGAACCCGCGTCCCAGGCGAAGCGCTCGCCCTCCGGCACCGGGAGCTCGTTCCAGCGCGAGCCACCCCGGAACACGTCCGCGTAGGTGCCGGTGAAGAGCGCCGCCTTCACCGTCCCCTCGACCACCTCGCGCACCTCGTGCGCGGAGGGCCAGACGTCGCGCAGGAAGACGGGCTGGCCGTCGCGGCCGCGGCCGAGGGGCTCGCTCGTCAGGTCGAGGTCCATGCGCCCGGCGAGCGCGTAGGCCACCACGAGCGGCGGCGACATCAGGTAGTTGGCGCGCACGGCGGGATGCACGCGCGCCTCGAAGTTGCGGTTGCCCGAGAGCACCGACGCCACCACGAGCCCGCCGCGCTCGACGCCCTCGGCCACCGGCTCCGGCAGCGGCCCGGAGTTGCCGATGCAGGTGGTGCAGCCGTAGCCCACCACGTGGAAGCGGAGCTGCTCGAGATACGGCAGGAGCCCGGCGTCCTTCAGGTAGCTCGTCACCACCTGCGAGCCCGGTGCGAGCGAGGTCTTCACCCAGGGCTGCACCGCGAGCCCCTTCTCGACCGCCTTCTTCGCCAGGAGGCCCGCCGCCACCATCACGCTCGGGTTCGAGGTGTTGGTGCAGCTCGTGATCGCGGCGATCACGACCGCGCCGTGGCGCAGGGCAACGCGCTCGCCCGCGAGCTCGATCTCGACGGGGGCCTTCGCGGCGTCGCCCTTCACGAGCTCGGGCAGCGCCTTCGCGAAGGACGCCTTCGCCTGCGAGAGCGCCACCCGGTCCTGCGGCCGGCGCGGGCCGGCGAGGCTCGGCTCGACGCTGCCGAGGTCGAGCTCGAGCGCCTCCGAGTACTGCGCCGCCGGGGTCCCGGCGTCGTGGAAGAGGCCCTGCTCCTTCGTGTACGCCTCGACGAGCTGCACCTGCTCCTCGCGGCGGCCCGAGAGGCGCAGGTAGCGCAGCGTCTCGGCGTCGACCGGGAACATCGCGCAGGTGGCGCCGTACTCGGGGCACATGTTCGAGATCGTCGCGCGGTCGGCGAGCGGGAGCCCCGCGAGCCCCGGCCCGTGGAACTCGACGAACTTCCCGACCACGCCGTGCCGGCGCAGCATCTCGGTCACGCACAGCACGAGGTCGGTGGCGGTCGCGCCCTCGCGAAGCCGCCCCGAGAGCCGTACACCCACCACCTGCGGGAGCAGCATCGCGACCGGCTGGCCCAGCATCGCCGCCTCGGCCTCGATCCCGCCGACCCCCCAGCCGAGGACGCCGAGGCCGTTCACCATCGTCGTGTGGGAGTCGGTGCCGACGAGCGTATCCGGATAGGCGAGCGGCAGCCCGCTCCGGCCGACCGGGCCCTCGGCGAACACCACCCGCGCCAGGTACTCGAGGTTGACTTGGTGCACGATCCCGGTCCCGGGCGGCACGACCTTGAAGTTCTCGAAGGCGTTCTGGCCCCAGCGCAGGAAGGCGTAGCGCTCGCGGTTGCGCTCGAACTCGAGCTCGACGTTGCGCTCGAAGGCGCCCGGCGACCCGAAGGCGTCGACCTGCACCGAGTGGTCGATCACGAGCTCGACCGGCTGGAGGGGGTTGATCTTCGAGGGCTTGCCGCCGAAGGCGGCCATCGCGTCGCGCATCGCGGCCAGGTCCACGACGCAGGGCACGCCGGTGAAGTCCTGGAGGACCACGCGGGCGGGCAGGAAGGTGATCTCGCGCTCGGGCTCGGCGGCCGGGTTCCAGCGCGCCAGCGCCTCCACCTGCTCGGCGGTGACGTCCTGGCCGTCCTCGTTGCGCACCAGGTTCTCGAGCAGGATGCGCAGCGAGAAGGGCAGCCGCTCGACCGGGAGCCCGGCCCCGGCCAGCGCCTGGAGCGCGAAGTACTCGAAGGTGCGATCCCCGACCCGAAGCGTGCGCTGGGCCCCGAAGCTGCTCATGGATCCTCCCTGCGGGCGAGCGGATCCTCAGAGCCTAACGGTTCCACGGAGCGTCGCGATCGCGAGCAGACAGGCGAGCCCGAGCAGCACCGGATCCGGCTCGGGCACCGCGGCAACGGCCGCGACGCCGAGGTCGGGGTTGTCGGTGAAGAAGCCGTCGATCCCGAGCCCGAGGTAGAGCCCGATCTCGGCGACCGGGTCGTCCGGGAAGTCCAGGAAGTGGAAGATCGGCTCGGCGCGGAACGTGTAGGGATGGACGAGCAGCCCTGCGGCGTGGGCATCCGCGACGAGCGCGCTCGGGCCCGTGATCGCGCCGCTCGCGTCCCGCACGACGAGCGTGTTCTTCTCGGGCCCGACCCCGTCGGCGTAGGAGGCGATCTCCACGAGGCCCGCGGGCGTGCGCAGGTCGTCGTAGCTGCGGGGGTCGCCCGCCACGACGAAGTCGTAGGGCTGGCCGGAGCCCAGGAGCTGGACGAGCGGCAGCTCGGTCGCGAGGGCCAGCTCCTTCAGGTTCGCCGTCTCGAAGGACTGGATGAAGACGCGCGCGCCAGCGCCCGCGCGCCCGTGGGCCGCGAGCGCGGCCAGGAGCGGCTCCTCGAGCGAGAGCCCGATGCCGTCGAAATAGGTCGGGTGCTTGGTCTCCGGGTACAGGCCGATCGGCCGGCCGTGCTCGAGCTCCTTTGCCGCGACGAGCGCCAGGATCTCGTCGAAGGTCGGGATCTCGAACCAGCCGTCGTAGGCGGCGTTCGCCGGCCGGATCCCCGGGATCCGCTCGACGGCCCGCAGCGTCTTCAGCTCGGCCAGCGTGAAGTCCTCGGCGAACCAGCCCTGGACCGCCGCGCCGTCGATGGTCTTGGTGGTCTGGCGGGCGGCGAACTCGGGATGCGAGGCCACGTCGGTGGTGCCCGCGAGCTGGTTCTCATGGCGGGCCACGAGGACACCGTCCATCGTCGAGACGAGATCCGGCTCGATGAAGTCGGCGCCCTGGTCGATCGCGAGCGCATAGGCCGCGAGCGTGTGCTCGGGGCGATAGCCGGAGGCGCCGCGGTGCCCGATCACGATCGGCAGCTCGCCGGTCAGCGTCCCGGCCGCGGCGGCCGGCAGAGCCGCGGGAAGGACGGAGCCGAGCAGTACGACCGCGGACCGCCGGAGCCTCATCGGAGAGGAGGTAGCGCGCCCGCGATGGATTTGGCGACGGCCCGCGCGGCGCTAGTCTGCCCGCATTCGCTGGGTGTGGCCGCGAGCACGGCCTGAGACACGGCTTCCGCCGGCGCGATGGGAGGTCCATCGAGCGGGCGGCGGATGCGCCGCGGAGCCCCCGAACCTGATCCGGCCAAACCTCCGGGTGGAACCGGCGTAGGGAAGCGACATGGCCCGACCCCTCTCCGCCTCCGACGCGCTCTCCTCCGTCCTGACGCGCGCGCCCCTGCCCGGCTCGAGCAAGGTCTACGTCGAGGGCACGCAGGCGGGCGTCCGGGTCCCGATGCGCGAGATCCGCCAGGCGCCGACGCGGGCCCAGGGGCCCGACGGCGCCGTCGTGCTCGAGGAGAACCCCCCGATCGCGCTCTACGACACCTCGGGGCCCTACACGGACCCGGCGGTGGCGATCGACCTCCGCCAGGGCCTCCCGCCGCTGCGCCTCGACTGGATCCGCGCGCGCGGCGACGTCGAGGAGCACCGCGAGCCCGCCTCGTCCTACGCGCGCGAGCGCGAGGCCGACCCGCGCCTCGCCGCCGTGCGCTTCGCCCGCACGCGCCCGCTCCTGCGCGCCCGCGCCGGCCGCCGCGTCACCCAGATGCACTACGCGCGGCGCGGCGAGATCACGCCCGAGATGGAGTTCGTCGCGATCCGCGAGAGCCAGCGCCTCGAGCGCCACCGCGAGCTCGCCGCCCAGCACCCGGGCGAGTCGTTCGGCGCCGCCCTGCCCGCCGTCATCACCCCCGCCTTCGTGCGCGACGAGATCGCCCGCGGGCGCGCGATCCTGCCCGCCAACGTGAACCACCCCGAGCTCGAGCCGATGGCGATCGGCCGCAACTTCCTGGTGAAGATCAACGCCAACATCGGCAACTCGGCCGTCACCAGCACCATCGAGGAGGAGGTCGAGAAGCTGGTCTGGGCCACCCGCTGGGGCGCCGACACCGCGATGGACCTCTCGACCGGGCGCAACATCCACGAGACCCGCGAGTGGATCCTGCGCAACAGCCCGGTCCCGATCGGGACGGTGCCGATCTACCAGGCGCTCGAGAGGGTGGGCGGGCGGCCCGAGGAGCTCACCTGGGAGGCGTTCCGCGACACGCTCGTCGAGCAGGCCGAGCAGGGCGTCGACTACTTCACGATCCACGCCGGCGTGCTGCTCCGCTACGTGCCGCTCACCGCCCGCCGGCGCACGGGAATCGTCTCGCGCGGCGGCTCGATCCTGGCCAAGTGGTGCCTCGCGCACCACCAGGAGAACTTCCTCTACACCCACTGGGACGAGATCTGCGAGATCTGCGCCGCCTACGACGTCGCCTTCTCGATCGGCGACGGGCTGCGCCCCGGCTCGATCGAGGACGCCAACGACGAGGCCCAGTTCGCGGAGCTCCGGACCCAGGGCGAGCTCACGCGGCGCGCCTGGGCCTTCGACGTGCAGGTGATGAACGAGGGCCCCGGGCACGTGCCGATGCAGCGGATCCACGAGAACGTGACCCGGCAGCTCGAGTGGTGCGGCGAGGCGCCCTTCTACACGCTGGGCCCGCTCACCACCGACGTGGCGCCCGGCTACGACCACATCACGAGCGCGATCGGCGCCGCCATGATCGGCTGGTACGGCACGGCGATGCTCTGCTACGTGACCCCGCGCGAGCACCTGGGCCTGCCCGACCGCGAGGACGTGAAGCAGGGCGTGATCGCCTACAAGATCGCTGCCCATGCGGCCGATCTCGCCAAGGGCCACCCGGGCGCCCAGCTCCGCGACAACGCGCTCTCCAAGGCGCGCTTCGAGTTCCGCTGGGAGGACCAGTTCCACCTCTCGCTCGACCCCGAGACCGCGCGCCGCCTGCACGACGCGACGCTCCCCCACGAGGCGCACAAGGTCGCCCACTTCTGCTCGATGTGCGGGCCGAGGTTCTGCTCGATGGAGATCACGCAGCAGATCCGCGACTTCGCGCGCGAACGCGGCACCGGTGCCGAAGCGGCGCGCGAGGCGGGGCTGCGCGAGCAGAGCGAGGCCTTCCGCGCGGGCGGCGCCGAGATCTACCGGCGCGCGTGAGCGGCCCCGGGCAGGCGCCGGTGCGGACCAGCGCGGGAGCCGTGCTGGCCCGCGTGGCCGCGGGGGTCGGCATGCTGGTCGCAGCGCTGTGGGTGCTGCGTCCCTTCCTGGTGCCGGTGGCCTGGGCAGGCATCGCCGCCTACGTCACCTGGCCGCTGGTCCACACGCTGCGCCGTCGCACGGGGCGGCCGCACCTGGCCGCGGCGATCGGCACGCTCACCGTCGCCCTCGGGCTGGGGATCCCGGTGGCGTGGGTGCTGGTGGCGCTCGCGAGCGAGGCGAATCACCTGGTCGGGGCCGTGCGCGGGTGGCTCGACGCCGGCGCGCCCCTGCCCTCCTGGATCCTCGCACGGCCGGAATGGAGCCATCGGCTCGAGGAGCTCCGCGCTTCGGCGGGGATCGAGCCGAGCGAGGCGATCCGCTTCGCCACCCAGCAGGCGGCCGCGATCACGGGCCGGCTCGTCGACGTGGCGGGCGGCCTCGCCGCCAACGTGTTCAAGTTCGCGATGACGATGGTCACGCTCTACGTGCTCTACCTGGAGGGCGAGACGGTCGTCGCGCACGCACGCCGGCTCGCGCGGATCGCCTTCCCGCAGGCTCCGGAGAGCTTCGTCGACGACGTCGGCGGCGTGGTGCGCGCGGTCGTGTTCGGGCTGCTCGGCACGGCGCTGGTCCAGGGCCTGATCGCTGGCATCGGCTATGCGCTCTTCGGCGTGCCCTCACCGGTCGCCCTCGGCGCCCTGACGGCGCTGGGCTCGCTCGTGCCCGCGGGCCCGCTGCTCGTCTGGGGCGGCGCGGCCATCTGGCTCTTCGCCGCCGGCCACACCGGGGCGGCGATCGGGATGGCGATCTACGGCGCGCTGCTCGTCAGCTCGATCGACAACGTGCTGCGTCCGCTCCTGATCAGCCGCAGCCCGCAGCGCATCCACTTCCTGGTCGTCTTCTTCGGCGTGCTCGGCGGGCTCGCGGCCTTCGGGGCGCTCGGCCTCTTCGTCGGGCCGGTGCTGCTCTCGGTGGCCCTCGCGCTGGTCGCGGAGTTCTCGGGGCGCGGCGATCCGCCCGTCCCGGACCCCGGTGACACGGGCGCCCGCTTCGGTTGATGCGCCTGCCGCTGCCTTCGAGCAGCGGCGGGAGGATGTTGGAGGGCCCCGGGCTCGTCCCGGCCGCCGGCGCCGGCGTCAGCGCGCGGGTCGCTGCCGCCGCCGCGCGGCGATCCGCAGGCCCAGGCCGCCCAGGGCCGCCGCCAGGAACGGGACGAAGAAGAGCTGCCCGCTGGCGACCCGGCCCGCGTAGCTGAAGGCGAACACGAACCAGAGCCAGTGCATCCCGACCCGGTGCAGGGTCTTCCAGTGCCGGCCGAGCCGGCGCACCGCCGCGTCGCTCGAGGTGGCGGCCATCGCGAAGGTCATCGCGTAGGCGCCACCGCCCCCGGCGAGCGTCGCCAGGTCCGGCGCGTCACCGCTCGCGCGCACGACGGCCAGGAGCGCCGCCAGGTGCACGGTATGGGCGCTCGCGAAGCCGAGGCCGAGCGCGCGGCGGTGGGCGAGCGCCCAGCGCGAGGCCGCGCTCCGCGCCAGCCGGTGCCAGGAGCTCGCGACGTAGACCGGGAGGAAGAGCAGGAACGCGAAGCGCGCCGTGTAGCGCGCCGCGAGCACGCGGCTCTCGAGCTCGTCGAGGCCCCAGCCGCGGCCGATCCCGACCGCCGCCAGGCCGCCCGTCAGGCCGAGCGCGATCGCCAGCGCGATCCAGGGCGCGAGCGAGCCGGTCCTGCGCGGCGAAGCGGCGGCCGACGGGAGCGCGTGGGACATGACGGACTCCGGCGCCTATGGTCCTGGCGCGTGGCGCCCGAGGATACCTCGGGGCCGCGTCCGCAGGAGGGCTCGATGGCAGCGCGCGTGGGAACGATCGCGGAGATCTGGCGCCATCCCGTCAAGTCGATGGCCGGCGAGCGGCTCGCCGCCGCCCGGCTCGGCGAGGACGGCGTGCCCGGCGACCGCGGCTGGGCCGTGCGCGACGAGCGCCGCGGCGGGATCCGGGGCGCCAAGAAGATCCCGGCCCTGATGCAGCTCGGCGCGCGCTGCGTCGAGGAGCCCGGCGGCGGGCGCTGGCCGGCGCCCGAGATCACGCTGCCGGACGGGAGCGTGGTGCTCGCCGACGCGCCCGACGCCGCCGCGCGCGTGAGCGGCGCGATCGGCACGCCGGTCACGCTCTGGCCGCGGCTCCCGGCGAGCGCCCGCGAGCACTACCGGCGCGGCCCGCCCGATCATCCCGACATCCTCACCGAGCTGCGCGCGATCTTCGGCCGCGAGCCGGGCGAGCCGCTGCCCGACCTCGCCAGGTTTCCCCGCGAGATCCTCGAGTTCGAGTCGCCCCTCGGCACCTACTTCGACGCCTACCCGCTCCTGCTCCTCACCGACGCGAGTCTGCGTCGCCTCCAGGCGCTCGCGCCGGCCTCCCGGGTCGACGTGCGGCGCTTCCGCCCGAACCTGCTGATCGCGAGCCCGCCGGGGGTCGAGGGCGTCCCCGAGCAGGACTGGCACGGCCGGCGCCTCGCGGTGGGAGGTGCCGAGCTCGAGGTGGTGGTCGGCTGCCCGCGCTGCGTCATGATCACCCACGCCTTCGCAGACCTGCCCCGCGACCCGGGCCTCATGCGCACCGTCGTGAAGGAGCTCGACCAGGACGTCGGCGTCTACGCGCGCGTGGTCAGCCCGGGGCCGGTCGCGGTCGGCGACGGGATCCGGCTCCTCTAGACCGGCGACACCAGGCGCGGATTGCGGGCCGCGCGCAGGTCGTCGAGGCGCGAGTCGGCAGCGCGCCGCCACGAGTCGCTGTCGGGCAGCACGTAGAAGCGTCGCTCGCGGATGCCCGCGAGGGCGCGCTCTGCGATCCGCTCGGGCGCGGTCGCCCCTGCGAGCGCCTTGCGCATGGCCGCGTCCACGAGCTTGCGCTCGGGTGTGTCGAGCCCGGCCGCCGGGCGCAGCGCGGCCGGACGGTTGCGCTCCGCGTCCACGATGCGGGTGTCCACGGCCTCGGGGCAGAGGACCGAGATGCCGACGTGCGGGGCCCGCCCGGCGAGCTCGTGGAAGAGCGACTCGGAGAGCGCCAGGACGGCGTGCTTGCTCGCCACGTAGGGGGAGGCCAGCGGCACGCTCACCAACGCCGCCATCGAGGCGGTGTTGAGGACGTGCCCTTCCTCCTGCGCGATCAGGATCGGAACGAAGCTGCGGATCCCGTGGATCACGCCGCGCAGGTTGACGCCGAGGACCCAGTCCCAGTCCTCGCCCGGGATCTCCCAGGCGAGGCCGGCGCCGCCCATCACGCCCGCGTTGTTGCACACCAGGTGGACGGCGCCGAAACGCGCGAGCGCCGCCTGGGCGAGCGCGCGCACGGAGCTCTCGTCGCACACGTCGGTCCGCACCGCGAGCGTCTCGACGCCCCGCCCGGCGAGCTCCCGCTCGGCGTCGGCGAGCGCTCCCGGCTCGATGTCGGCGAGCACCACCCGCATGCCCTCGGCGCCGAGCCGGCGCGCGAGCGCCCGGCCGATGCCGCTCGCCGCGCCCGTCACCACGGCCACGCGTCCCTCGAATCGCTCCATCGGTCCCTACGCTCCTTCGGGCGCCGGCGGACGCTACTCACCCGCGGGCAGCGGCGCCATGCGCGGCACGCCCGGGCCGCGCCGCAGCGAGCGCCGGTAGAGCACGCCCCCGACCAGGAAGCCCGCGCAGGGCAGGCCCGCGAAGAGGATGCGGATCCCGAGCAGGCCCGCGGGTGTCTGCTCGGCGTTCGGCACGAAGCCGACCGCCGAGAGCAGGAGGCCGCTCGCCGCCGTCGCGAGCGTCGTCCCGAACTTCATCACGAAGTGCATCGCCGCCGAGTAGATGCCCTCCTTGCGCTCGCCGCTGCGCTCGGCGTCCTCCTCGATCAGGTCGGCGAGGATCGCGGCCGAGAGCACGCTCCCGGAGCCCATCGCGGCCCCCGCGACCACCAGCAGCGTCATCAGCGGCGCCACCTCGTCGCCGAAGAAGAACATGCCGGCGAAGGCGAACGCCGCGAGCCACATCGTCGCGAGCCAGGTCTCGCGCTTGCCCCGGGTGCGCGAGACGCGGACCCAGAGCGGGATCGCGACGACGCCCGAGAGCACGTAGGCCGCGGGCAGCAGGCCGACCAGGTCGGGCCGTGCGACCAGGTAGCGCGAGACGTAGGGCGCCATCACGCCGACCGCGCCGACGCCGAGGCTCTCGACGAAGTAGACGAAGAGCAGCACGCGCGCGGGTCGGTTGTCCCACACGCTGCGGAGCCCGGCCCCCAGGCTCGCCGCACCGCGCTGCGCCACGGCGGGGGCGGGATCGGGCACCAGGAGGGGCGTCACGGCGAGCAGCGCCACGGCGGCGAGGGCGCTCGGCAGCGCGATCCAGGCCGCCATCGCCCGCGGGTCGCCGGCGTTCATCACGAGCTGGATCGCGCCGAACGAGAGCAGCATGCCGATCGTCAGGCTCATCTGGCGCGCGCCGAACAGGCGCGTGCGCTGGTGCGAGTCGGCCGAGAGCTCCACGCCGAGCGCCGCGTGGGGCAGCGTGTACGCCGTGACGGCGGTGTAGAAGAGCAGCAGGGCGACGGAGACCCACACCAGGAGCCCGCGGCCGCCCAGCGCCTCGGGAGGCGTCCACAGCGGCTCGAAGCCGAGCGCGAGCAGCGGCAGGGCCGCGAGCAGGAAGGGCCGGCGCCGGCCGAGCCGGCTGCGCGTGCGGTCGCTCCAGCTCCCGATCAGGGGGTCCGCGACCGCGTTCCACAGCTTCGCGATCGCGAAGAGCACGCCGACCACACCGGGCGCGATCAGCAGCACGTCGGTCGCGAAGTTCAGGAAGTAGAACTGGACGAAGAAGAGCAGGTAGGAGAGCCCGAGCATCGGCCCGCCGTAGGCGAGCAGGCGCGAGGACGGAACGGCGGCAGGTCGGTCCACGAAACCCCCAGGAACGGCGTGGGCGCGCCGGCCGGCGGCGCAGGATACCTCGTCACGGTGCCGCCCGTACCGGCGTCCGGCGCGGCGGCCTCAGGGCGGCTCGCGATGCTCGCGCGGGCCTCCGCCGGCGCCCGCCGCTGTGGAGCTGCAGGCACCGAGGGGGCCGTAGGGCGCGTCGCTGCCGGTGAGCAGCGGCACGCCGGCGGCGCGCAGGGCCGCGATCGGTCCGAGCCAGGGGCGGTCGGCGGGATCGGCCTCGCGTTCCCAGTCGGCCCGGCGGGCGGCGACGAGCGCCGGCTGCACGCACACCGTGAGGCCGAGCCGCGCGATCCACGCGACGCACTCGGGCGGCGCCACGTGCACGTGCTCGAGGCGATCGCCCGCGCGCACCCCCGCCGCCTCGAGCGCGGCCAGCGCGAGCACGAGCTCGGCGCGCGTGACGCAGTGGATCGCGACCGGGCGCGCGCACGCGTGGGCGGCGCGTATGCGTGCCGTGAGCTCGTCCGGCGCCGGCAGCTCCGGGTCCGCGAGATGGATCTTGACGGGGCCGATCCCGATCCCCGGCGGCGGCGCGAGCTCGGAGAGCGCGAGCGTCCCCATCACCACGATCCGCGCCGGCAGCTCGCCGCGCGCCTGCGCCGCGGCGAAGGCCGCGAGCTCGGCGGGGCCGTTGCCGGGGGTGGCGTCGGTCACTCCCGTGACGCCGAGTGCCGCCAGGCGCCGGCCGAGCGGCCCGAACGGGGGCGGCGGAGCCGGGCCCAGGCGCGCGCGCAGCCAGGCGTCGGCGCGGAAGAGACGGCCGGTGGCCCGGCCCGCGCCGTCGCGCTCGAGACCGGGTGCGTCGCCTCCGGCCTCGAGGCCCAATGCGGCGAGCGCGCGCGAGTTCACGATCCAGAGCTGCCCGCTGCGATGCTGCACGCGGACGGGCCGGTCGCCGCGCAGGCGGTCGAGCGCGGCGCGATCGAGCGGGCCGGCCACGGACTCGTGGTAGCCGACCCCCCGGACCCAGCCCGCTGCGTCCGGGGTCTGCGCGGCGAGCGCCGCGCCGAGCCCGGCGGCGTCGCACACCTCGGGCGGCCCGCACCGCGCCGACGCGAGCGCCGCCGCGGCGGCGAAAAGATGGATGTGGTGGTCGTGCAAGGCCGTCCCCGAGCCAGCGGAGCGAAGCACCCTCGCCATGGTAGTCTGCGCCGCGCGTCGTCTCGGGCGGCCCCTCCACACCTCCCGCTCGACCTGAGCCAGGAAGGTCCAACCATGGGTTCCCTCGATCGAAAGCTTCGCGTCCCGCACCCCGAGGAGGCGCTCCCGGGGCGCGCCGATCCCATGCCGGTGCCCGAGCGGCACCACGTGCTCGGGACCCCGCTCGCGCCGCCCTACCCCGCGGGCCTCGAGCGGGCCGTCTTCGGGCTCGGCTGCTTCTGGGGCGCCGAGCGGAAGTTCTGGCAGGCGCCGGGGGTGTACACGACGGCGGCCGGCTACGCGGGCGGCCTCACGCCGAACCCGACCTACGAGGAGGTGTGCAGCGGGCGGACCGGTCACGCGGAGGTCGTGCTCGTGGTCTTCGATCCCCGGCGGATCGCGTACGAGGAGCTGCTGCGGGTCTTCTGGGAGAGCCACGACCCCACCCAGGGCATGCGGCAGGGCAACGACGTCGGCACCCAGTATCGCTCCGTGATCCACACGACGACCTCCGCGCAGCGCGCGGCCGCCCTCGCCTCGCGCGAGACCTACCAGAAGGCCCTCTCCCAGGCAGGCCACGGCGCGATCACGACCGAGATCGCCGACGCCCCCGCCTTCTACTTCGCCGAGCCCTATCACCAGCAGTACCTGGACCGACATCCCGATGGCTACTGCGGGCTCGGCGGAACGGGCGTCGCGTGCCCGGGCGGCGGCGGTCGTTGAGCGAGGAGCACCCGCGCCCGCTGCTCCAGCGCGAGGGTTGGCTCCCGCTCGACGGGATCTGGGACTTCGCGCTGGATCGCGACGCCCGGTGGTGTCGGCCCGAGGAGGTTGCCTGGGACGCACGGATCCGGGTGCCCTTCGCGCCCGAGACGCCGGCCAGCGGCGTCGCCTTCGAAGGCGAGGCGCTGGCCTTCTGGTATCGCCGGCGGATCGAGGTGCCCCCGCTCGCGCCGGGCGAGCGCTGGCTCGTGCACTTCGGCGCCGTCGACCACGAGGCGACGGTCTGGATCGACGGACGCCTCGCCGGGCGCCACGAGGGCGGCTACACGCCCTTCTGCGTCGATGCCGCCGAGGCGCTGCCTCGGGGTGGGACGGCGGAGCTCGTGGTGCGCGCCTACGACGACCCGCACGACCTCGCGAAGCCGCGCGGCAAGCAGACCTGGCGCGCGGTGCCCCACGCGATCTGGTATCCGCGCACCTCCGGGATCTGGCGCACGGTGTGGGCGGAGCGGCTGCCCGCCGCGCACCTGGCGGCGCTCGACTGGCGCGCCGACTGGAAGCGCTTCGCGATCGGGCTCGATGCAGAGGCAAGCGCCCCGCCCGGCGTCGAGCTGCGCCTCCGCGTGCGCCTCGCCGCCGCCGGCCGCGTGCTCGTGGACGACGTCTGCCGGCTCGAGGGCGGGCGCCTCGCGCGCGGATTCGCGCTCCCGGACGGCGCCGACGAGCGCAACGAGCTGGCCTGGAGCCCGGCCTGGCCGCGCCTGCTCGACGCCGAGCTGACCCTGCTCGACGCCGGGGGGCGCCCCCTCGACCGTGTGACCTCCTACACCGCGATGCGGCAGGTTGCCTGCGAGGAGGGGCGCTTCACCTGGAACGGCCGCCCGCTCTTCCTGCGCCTCGTGCTCGACCAGGGCTACTGGCCCGAGACCGGTGCGACGCCGCCCGGCGCCGCCGCCCTGCGCCGCGACGTCGAGCTCGCGAAGCAGCTCGGCTTCCACGGCGTGCGCAAGCACCAGAAGAGCGAGGACCCGCGCTGGCTCGCCTGGGCCGACCGGCTCGGGCTGCTGGTCTTCCCGGAGCTGCCGGCCGCCCAGCGCTTCGACGCCACCGCCGTGCGGCGCGGCCTCGCCGAGTGGGGCGAGCTCGTGCGCGCGCAGCGCGGGCATCCCTGCGTGGCGGGCTGGGTGCCGGTGAACGAGTCCTGGGGCGTGCCGGCGCTCACCGGCGATCCGGCGCAGCGCGCCTACCTGCGCGCGCTCGTCGAGACCGCCCGCGCGCTCGATCCCGGCCGCCCGGTCGCCGGCAACGACGGCTGGGAGATCGTGGGCGGCGACCTCGTCTGCGTACACGACTACGAGCAGGATCCCGCCGTGCTCGCCACGCGCTGGGGCGGCGACGAGGCGATCGCGGCGCACCTGCGCGGCTTCGCGCCGGTGACCGGCCCGGCCGTGCGCCGGCGGCTCCTCCTCGAGCCCGGCGAGCGTGCGAAACGGCCCGTCCTCGTCTCGGAGTTCGGCGGGGTCGGTCTCACGGACGACCCGAGCGCCTGGGGCTACTCGACGGCGCGCGACCCCGAGGAGCTCGTTCGCCGCTACGGCGCGCTCTGCGCCGCGCTCGCACGCAGTGAGGCCCTTTCGGGCTTCTGCTATACGCAGCTCACCGATACCTATCAGGAGCGCAACGGCCTCCTGCGCATGGATCGCACACCCAAGGCTCCCCTCGCGCGTCTCGCGCTGGCCACCGCCGGCATGCAGGGGGAGCCGACTCCCGGCGAGGCGCCGCCGGGCGAAGCTCACAGGTCCCTGCTGAACTCGGAGGAACCATGATCGTCCACGACGGCTTGTATCTCGGCGGCCGCTACGAGAAGCCCTCGGGCGCCGGCACCATCGAGGTGCGCTCGCCCTTCGACGGCGCCGTCGTGGGCCGCGTGCCGGAGGCGCGCCCGGCGGACGTGGACCGCGCGGTGGCGCTCGCGCGCAGGGCCTTCGACGAGGGCCCCTGGCCGCGCACGACGGGCGCCGAGCGCGCCGACGTGATGGACCGCCTCCTGGCTGCGCTCCAGAAGCGCGGCGCGCAGATCGCGGAGACCATCACGCGCGAGATGGGCAGCCCGATCTCGTTCTCGCACGCGGGCCAGGTGTTCGCGACGAACCTGGTGCTCGACTACTTCGCGAAGCTGGCCCGGAGCTTCCCCTTCGAGGAGCGCCGCGAGGTCCTGATCGGCAGCGCGCTGGTACGCCAGGCGCCGGTCGGCGTCGCGGCCGCGATCGTGCCCTGGAACGTGCCGCTCTTCACGATCATGCTGAAGCTCGCCCCCGCGCTCGCCGCCGGCGCCGTGGTGGTGGTGAAGCCGGCACCCGAGACGCCCCTCGACGCCTATCTGCTCGCCGAGGCCCTCGACGAGGCCGGCGTGCCGGAGGGCGTCGTGAGCCTGCTGCCCGCGGGCCGCGAGGTGGGCGAGTACCTGGTGACGCACCCCGGGATCGACAAGGTGGCCTTCACCGGCAGCACCGCGGCCGGCCGGCGCATCGCCGCCCTGTGCGGCGAGCGGCTGCGGCGCGTCACGCTCGAGCTCGGCGGCAAGTCGGCGGCGATCCTGTGCGAGGACGTGGACCTCGCGGCCGCCGTACCGGGCGTGGTCGGTGCGGGCACCCTGAACAACGGCCAGGCCTGCGTCGCCCAGACCCGCATCCTCGTTCCGCGCAGCCGCTACGCCGAGTGCGTGGACGCCCTGGCCGCCGCCGTGGCGGGGCTGCGCGTCGGCGACCCCCTGGACCCGCAGACCGCGATCGGGCCGCTCGTCGCCGAGCGCCAGCGCGAGCGCGTCGAGGGCTACATCGGCAAGGGTCGCGCCGAGGGCGCGCGGCTCGTCGCGGGCGGCGGGCGGCCGCCGGGCCTCGCGGGCGGCTGGTTCGTCGAGCCCACCCTGTTCGCCGACGTCGACAACGCGATGACGATCGCGCGCGAGGAGATCTTCGGCCCGGTGCTCGCCGTGATCCCCTACGAAGGCGAGGAGGAGGCGCTCCGGATCGCGAACGACTCGGACTACGGGCTCTCGGGCTCGGTCTGGACGGCCGACCCGAAGCACGGCCTCGAGCTCGCCCGGCGCATGCGCACCGGTACCAACAACGTGAACTACTTCATGATGGCGATGTCGGGCCCCTTCGGCGGCTTCAAGAGCTCGGGCCTCGGCCGCGAGCTCGGCCCCGAGGGCCTGCGCGCCTATCTCGAGCCGCAGACGATCTGCCTGGCCCCCGGCTCGGAGGGGGCGCTCGACTGACGGGTGAGGCGCTCGCTGCGGTCGAGCGCCTCCACGCGGAGGTGGACGCGCGGGCAGGCGCGTTGCACGCACGCCACGCCGCGCGCCTGCACTGCCGGCGCGGCTGCGCGGGCTGCTGCGCCGACGACCTGACGGTCTTCGAGGTCGAAGCGGAGCGGATCCGGGTGCGGGCGCCGGAGGTCCTGCGCGAGGCGCCCCACCCGCCCGGGGCCTGCGCCTTCCTCGACGCCGGAGGGGCGTGCCGGATCTACGCGCATCGGCCCTACGTCTGCCGCACGCAGGGGCTCCCCCTGCGCTGGCTCGACGACGAGGCTCCGGACGGCCCGGTCGAGCGGCGCGACGTGTGCCCGCTCAACGAGGCCGGCCCGCCGGTCGAGGGGCTGCCCGCCGACGCGTGCTGGGAGCTCGGCCCGGTGGAGGCGCGCCTCGCCGCGCTCCAGGCCGGGCACGGTGGCGGCCCCTTGCGGCGCGTGCGGCTTCGCGACCTCTTCGGGCCGAAGGACTGCCGCAGCGGCGACTTGCCGCCGGAGCTGCCCCCCACGCCTCGAGCGGGACCGCGCCGGGCGCCGGGGACGTGACCCGCCGGGGCCGAGCCCTCTGTTACCCTCCTGGGCTCGCCCGGGAGGCTCGACTGGCCACCTCGCAGGTCGCAGGACGCGTACGCAGCCCGCAGCTCGTGCATGCGGTGTGGATCGCCGCGTTCCTGGTGCTCGCCGCGCCGACCCTCGCGTTCCTCTGGGAGAAGTGGACGCGAAACATCTGGTACAACGGCCACGGCCTGCTGATGCCCGTCATCCTCGCGTTCGTCGGAGCCGACGCCCTGCGGCGCCGCGGGGTGACCCGCGAGGAGCCTTCGGCGTGGGGGTTCGCGTTCCTGGTCCCGGCGCTGGCGCTGCTCGCCATCGACAGCGCCATCCACACCGAGCTCCTGTCGGCCTTCGCGCTGCTCGTCGCCCTGCCGGGCTTCTCCCTGCTCCTGCTCGGCCCGCAGCGCACGCGCGCCCTCGCGTTCCCCTTCGCCGTGTCGTTCCTGAGCCTGCCGATCCCGGCGGCCTTCCTGGAGCGCCTCCATCTCGTCCTGCGGCATCTCACCGCGAGCGGCACCGATTGGGTGCTCCAGGCGCTCGGCTTCTCGGTCTTCGTGGACGGCACGGTGATGCATCTTCCGGGCGGCACCCTCCTGGTGGCCGAGGAGTGCAGCGGCTTCAGCGCGCTCTACGCCGCCGTCACGATCGCGCTGGTCCTCGCGTACATGACCCGATCGCCGCGGCGCCGGGTGGTGATCCTGCTGGCAGCCTTCCCGCTGGCGCTGCTCTGCAACGTGATGCGCATCGTCGCACTTGCGATCATGGCCGAGTGGTACGGCTACGACCTGCTCGACACGCCCCTCCACGTGATGTCGGGATACGTCTCCTTCGTGCTGACCCTGGCGATCCTCTTCCTCTTCGCCGAGCGTCGCCCCCGGAGAGCCCGCGCGTGATCGAGGCATCGACCCGCTACGTCCCACACATCGTGGCGTTGATCGTGCTCGCTGCGATCCCCACCCTGCTCCACTCGCTCGGACGATTCGACGTGGACGACTGCGCGAATTCCCCGGCGCTGCTGGCACCGCCGGACGCCGCTCACGCGCCGCTCCTTTCGGCCGAGGAACGGGTCCATCTCGACAACTACTGGGGCGCGGGGAACTGGAGCGCGGGCGCGCTCGACGGTGGGGACCAGGACCAACGCCTGCGCTACGTGATCGTCCGCTCCTTCGACCCCAAGGCCGTGTACCACTGGCCCGAGGCGCGGGTCGTCGACCACCGCCACAGCTCGCGAAGCCTCGAAGAGGTGACGATCGACGGCGTGCGGCTCCCCGTGCACCGCGCCTTCTACGAGCCGCAGGGCTCCCGCACCACGGTGGTGGCCTATCTCCTGGTCTACGACTCGCAGGCCGTCGGCAACCCCTATCTCGCCCAGCTCCTCGCGGGCCCCAAGCAGGTCCTGCTGGGGCGCCGCCCGATGTGGCTCTTCCTGGTCTACGGAGAGGTCGGGAAGGGCGAGCGCGAAGCGGCAGAGCAGCGTGCGCGGGAGTGGCTGGCCTCGGCCTGGGAGCGCCATCGCACGGCCTGCACCCGGTGAAGGTCTCCCGCCAGCGCGGCGGTTCGGGCCGGGCGTGGCGGCTCCTCTTCGTGGCCTGCCTGCTCGTGGTGGGCGCCGTCGATGCCGTGCTCCTCCAGCTCGGCGCCTCCTACTTCAGCGGCGGCTTCAACGGGGTCTACATCCGCCGCCTGCCCCTCGTCGCGAGCTTCGTCGTGGGCTCGCTCGCCCAGGACGCCTGGATGATCCTGGGGGTCTGGGCGGTTCTCGTCCCCGCGTGCGGCCTGCTCCGGCTGCGCCCGATCCAGACCTTCGTCGCGAGCGCTCTCGCCGCCCTGGCAGTGCCGCTGCTCGCCGACTTCGTCCGCTACCAGCTCCACCACGTGCTCGGCAACCTCGCCGGCTTCGGCTCGCTGTGGGCGCTGGCGGGTCCCGATCTCCCGAGTGCGCTTGCGGAGGCGGTCTCCTACCTGCCGCCAGCGAGCGCCCCGCTTCTCGCGCTGGTCCTCGTCGTGCCGGCCCTGATCGCCGTGGCACCGCGACTGGAGCGACACGTTCGCCGCGAGGTCTTCACGCCACCCCGGCCGAAGCGCCTGTGGGGGGGCTTCCTGCTCTGTGGCCTGGCCGGGCTCCTCGCGCTCCAGGTCCCCGGCGCGCCCGCGGAGCGGGTCCAGTTCGGCCTCCGGGCCAAGCCCAGCGGGATGGCGCTCGCGAGCCTCGGCAACCGGCTCACCGACTGGGATCGCGACGGCTTCGGCAGCTTCTCGAGCCTGCGCGACCCGGACCCCTTCGACGCCTCGATCTCGCCCCTGGCGCTGGACCTGCCGGGCAATGGCATCGACGAGAACGGGATGGGCGGCGACCACCCGGCCGGCTTCGAGGCGCCGCACCCGGTCCCGCTCGCGACGACTCGGAACGGCTCCCGGCGCGACGTCCTCCTGGTGTTCCTCGAGAGCTTCCGCGGCGACCTGCTCGGGCGGCGCTTCCAGGGCCGCGAGGTGACGCCCTTCCTGAACCGGCTCGCGCGCGAAGGCGCCCACAGCGAGCACGCCTACGCCCACACCCCTGCCACAGCCGCCTCGCGCGCGCAGCTCTTCTCGGGGCGCCTCGTCACCCGGGCGGGCCAACCCACCCTGATCGACGACTTCGCGGACGCGGGCTACTTCGTCGCGTACTTCTCGGGCCAGAACGAGCTCTACGGCAACAGCGAGGCCGTGCTCGGCCTCGAGCGCGCGGATCGCTTCTACGACGCCCGACAGGACCAGGACCGGCGCACCTCGCGCTCCACGAGCCCCGTAGGGCTCCAGGTCTCCTGGAAGACGCTGCTCGCTCGGGTGCGAAGCTTCCTCGACGCGGACGCTCCCGCGCAGCCGCTCTTCCTCTACGTGAACGTCGTCGACACCCACTTCCCCTATCACCACCGCGAGCTCGACCGGATCTTCGAGATCGATCCGCTCGAGCAGATGGAGATCCGCGCGGATCGCGCCGAGCGCGTCTGGGAGACCTATCTCGACGCGGCTGCGAACGTGGATCGCGCGGTCGAGCAGCTCGTGACCGCCTGGTGGGAGCGGCGCGGGAGGGATGGCGTGATCCTGGTCACCGGGGACCACGGCCAGTCGATCTACGACGACGACGGCTACCTCGGGCACGGGCGCTCGCTGCACGACGCCCAGGCGCGCGTCCCCTTCATCGTGTGGGGACTCGGGGGCGAATGGCCCGAGCCGCTCGGGCTCGCGGACGTCCGCGGCCTGCTCTGGCGCCAGCTCGCCGACCCCGCGGCCCGGCCGCCGGCACGCTTCGTGCCCGATCCGGAGCGGCTCCTCTTCGGCTTCGGCTCGAGCCTCGACCGGCCGCGGCTGATCGGCCTCCGCTCGCTCGCGAGCGCGGTGCTCTACGACCTCGAGGGGGGACGCCTCGAGCTCCTCGGCCCGGACGGAGAGCCCGCCACGGTCTCGCCCGAGGAGCGGCGCGCGCGCTTCGATTCCCTGATCTGGAGCTGGGAGGCGCTCCGCCTCGAGAACCCGACCCCTTCCCGCCCCGAGGACACCGACCCCTGAGCGCGTGCCCGCCGCGGCGGGCGTGCGCCCGTTGACCGCGCGCGCCGCGCGCGGTACCGGAGGGGTGCGCCCAGTTCCGGGCGCAGAGGGGGTTCGACGATGCGCATCCATGGCAGGACCTTGCAAGGCCTCGTGATCGGCGTGTTCGGCGTCGCGCTGCTGCTCGCGGGATCGGCCGGTGCCGACGGCGACACGGGCTGCGGGCTCGGCTCGCAGATCTGGGAGGGACAGAGCAGCGTCCCGGCGAAGGTGCTGGCCGCGACCACCAACGGCACGCTCGGCAACCAGACCTTCGGGATCACCTCGGGCACGCTCGGCTGCGAGCCGGGCAGCGTGATCAAGGCGGAGCAGCGGCTGAACGTCTTCGCCGCGGTGAACGTCGACCGGCTCGCGCGCGAGATCGCCATCGGCGAGGGCGAGACGCTCACCATGCTCACGCACCTCTACGGCGTCGCCGACGCCGACCGGGAGGCCTTCGCGGCGGCGCTCCATGCCCGCTTCGACGCGATCTTCCCGAGCGCGACGGTGACCGCCGGCGACGTGCTCGCGGGGATCGACCGGGCGCTCGCCGGGGACGCCCGCCTCGCGCACTACGCGCGCGGCTGACCGCCGCGGCCGGGGCCGCCGCCCGGCGGCCCCGGCCCTCTCCGCGATCCCGGGGACGCTGATCGCGCTGCTCGCGTGTGCGGGAGCACCGCCCGGCGGCGCATCCCGCCACGCAGGCGATGCCGTCGGCGGCCCCGCTCGCGCGATCTCCGGGCTGGCGCAGTCGGCGGAGTGGATCGCGCTCGGGCACTGGCGCCGCGGGGTCGCAGGGCACGGCTGGGAGAGCCTCGCGGACCAGCCGGACTTCTTCCTGGCCGCGAACGGCAAGCACGACCCCGAGGCGGAGCTCGTCGCCACGCTCGCCGCCTTCCGCACGCCGCCGGAGACGCGCGTGCGCCTCGGCCTGCACCCGCAGTGCGCCTTCCCCGCGCGCTTCGCCTGGCTCGCGGCGGCACTCGAGACGGCCGGCGACGCGATCCCGCGCGTCCCCTGCCCGGCCCTCGACGCCTGGCGCGCCGACCTCGGGCCGGTGGCCGGCGTCTCGCTGATCTTTCCCGAGGCCTACATGAACAACCCGGCCTCGATGTTCGGCCACACGCTCCTGCGTCTCGACCGTGCTCCGCCCGACGCCCACGAGGACCGCCGCGACCTCCTCGCCTACGCGGTCAACTTCGCAGCCGACACCGGCGACGACGGGGGCGCCCTCTTCGCGGTGAAGGGCCTGACCGGCCTCTACCCGGGGACCTTCTCGCTCTGGCCCTACTACGCGAAGGTCCAGCAGTACGGCGACTGGGAGCGCCGCGACATCTGGGAGTACCGGCTCGCGCTCACCCCCGGCGAGATCGAGCGCCTGCTGCTCTACGTCTTCGAGCTGCGCCAGGTCCGCTTCGACTACTTCTTCTTCGACGAGAACTGCTCCTACCAGCTGCTCGGCCTGCTCGAGGTGGCCCGCCCGGGGCTCGCCCTGCGCGACCGCTTCCACGGCTGGGCGATCCCCGCCGATACGGTGCGCGCGGTGCTGGCCGAGACGGGCCTCACCGCGGAGCCGACCTGGCGGCCCTCGGCCGCGACCCGCATCGCCGCGCGCGCCCGCGCGTTGCCATCCGGCGCGCGCCGGCTCGCGCGCGAGCTGGCCTCGGGAGCGCGCCCCCCCGGCGACCCCGCGGTCGCCGCGCTCCCCGCGGACGAGCGCGCCTCGCTCCTGCTGCTCGCCTACGACCTGCTCCGTCTCGATGCGCGGGCCGAGACGGCCGCCGCCGACGGCCCGCGCTCGCTCGCCCTCCTGCGCGCGCGCCGCGCGACCGGCGTGCGCGGCGACCCGGTCCCGGGCGCGCGACGCCCGCGGGTGTCGCCCGACGCCGGCCATCCGCCCGCGCGCGTCCGGGTCGGCGCCGGCGTGCGGGGCGAGCGCGCCTTCGTGGAGCTGCGCGCGCGCCCCGCCTTCCACGACCTCCTCGATCCGCCGGGCGGCTACCTGCCCGGCGCCGAGATCGACTTCCTCGACGTCGCGCTGCGCTACCACCCCGCCCACGGCGACCTCGATCTGCACGCGCTGACCCTGCTCGAGATCGTCTCGCTCGCGCCGCGCGACGGCCTGTTCCGCCCGGTCTCCTGGCGCGTGCGCACGGGGCTCACGAGCCGCCTCGTGCCGCGCTCGGGCGGGGGCCAGGGCGACGCCTGGTTCTGGGACCTCGCGGGCGGGGCCGGGCTCGCCGCGCCGCTCGGCGAGCGCGCGCTCGCCTACGCCTTCGCCGAAGCGCAAGCCGAGAGCTCGCCGCACCTGTCGCCGGCCTTCGCGATCGGGCCGGGCGCGAGCCTCGGGCTCCTCTTCGGCGGCGCCGGGGACCGCTGGCGCGCCCACCTGCGCGCGCGCGCCGTGCACCTCGCCCTCGGCGACCCTCACAGCGCCTTCACGCTCGCCCTCGAGCAGAGCGTGCGGCTCGCGCCGCGCGTCGCGCTCGAGTTGCACGTCGCCGGGGAGCGCGACTTCGGCCGCTCGTGGCTCGAGACCGGCCTCTTCCTGCGCCGCTGGTTCTAGGCTCTGTGCCCACCAGCTCGTCGAGCGCGGGCTCCTCGACCTCGACGCCCCGGTGGCCCGCTCCTGGCCGGCCTTCGCAGCGCACGGCAAGGACGCGATCCCGCTGCGCTGGCTGCTCTCGCACCAGGCCGGCCTGCCCGCGATCCGCGCCCCGCTTCCGCCCGAGGCGATCTTCGACTGGGACACGATGACGGGCGCGCTCGGCCGCGCAGGAGCCGTGGTGGGAGCCGGGCACCCGCCACGGCTACCACGCGCTCGCCTTCGGCTACCTGGTGGGCGAGGTGATCCGCCGGGCGTCGGGCCGGACGGTCGGCGCGTGGCTGCGCGAGCACGTCGCCGGCCCGCTCGGCGCGGACTTCCGGATCGGCTTCGGGCCCGAGCACGACGCGCGCGTCTCGCCCCTGTACGGCAGCCTGGCGCCACCGGCGGCGCCCGGCGGCGGCGCCCTCGAGCTCCCCGGGCCGCTCGGCCGCCTCCTGAAGGACATGGGCGATCCCACCACGATGACGGGTGCGGCCTTCGGCAACCCGCCCGGGCGGGCCGCGCGGCACAACACGCGCGCGTGGCGGGCCGCGGAGATCCCCGCCGCGAACGGCCACGGCAGCGCGACCGCGCTGGCGCGCATCTACGGCGCGCTGGCCCGCGGCGGCACGCTCGACGGCGTGACCCTGCTTGCACCCGAGTCGATCGCACGCGCGCGCGAGGAGCAGGCCTTCGGTCCCGACGCGGTGCTCGGCGGGCTCCCGATGCGCTTCGGCCTGGGCTTCATGCTCCGCCAGGACCGGATGCCGATCTCACCGAGCCCGAACGCCTTCGGCCACCCGGGGGCGGGCGGCTCGATCGGGATGGCGGACCCCGACGCGAAGGTCGGCTTCGGCTACGTGACGAACCAGATGAAGCTCGGTCTCGTCGGGGGGCGCGAGCGCCTTCGCGGTGCTGCGCGAGTTCTACGCGCGGCTGTGACGGACGGCCGGGACGCGGATCGATCAGGTTGCCGGCCCCTTCGACCGGGACGGAACGGGCCCGGGGGACTCCGGCGCTGGATACGGCGGCGGGACGCGATCGAAGCGCCGGAGCGGCCGCAGGCGTCGCGGATCCCGCTCCGCGAGCACGCGCGCGGTGTCGGCGCCGGGCGGCCGCGCGCGGGCCGCCGGCCGCCGCATGCGCGGCGGCGCGACCGGGAGCGAGGCGTCCTCCTCCGGCGGCGGCGCGTACGAGGCGGCGGCGGCCGCCACCCTCGCGAGCGCGACGTCGAGGAGCACGCCGCCGCCGGCCTCGTGCGCCGCGAGCGCCGCCGCCGCGGCGTGCAGGCCGGCCAGCGGGTCGGCGATCGCGTCCGCGCACGCGAGCGGACCGTCGAGGCCCCGCCCCGCCAGCGCCCAGAGGCCGCCGGCCGCCGCCGCGTCGTCGCCGAACGCGACCCAGTCGGCTCCGGGCTCGTCGCGCCCGTAGCCCGAGATCGCAACCCACGTGACGCCCGGAAGGGTCGCCACGAGCTCCTCCGCCTCGATCCCGAGCTGGCGCAGCGCGCGCGGCCGGGCGCTCTCGATGACCACGTCGGCGGCCGAGACGAGCGCGCGGAGGGCCGCGCGGTCCCAGACGCTCGTGAAGTCGAGCACCACGCTCTCGTGGCCCGCGTGGAGCAGGTCGAAGAAGGCCGGCGGGCCGCGGCGGGCGCCGTCCGGGCGCGTGCGGCTCTCGACCTTCACGACGCGCGCCCCGGCCAGGCCGAGGAGCTGGGCGCAGAGCGGTCCCGCCCAGAGCGAGGAGAGGTCGACGACGAGGGGTGGCGCCGCGCCCCGCTCGCCGCATGGCCCGCGGGCGGCGACGCGCACGGCGGCGGGCGGGTTCCGGGGCGGCGGGGCGGCCAGGGCGATCGGCAGGCCGACGAGCCGCGCTCGCTCGACGGCGCCCGCGGCCGGACGCTCGGCGAGCGCGGCGGCCACGACGGTCCACGGGTCGGCGGCGGCACACGCAGCGGGCGCGAGCTCGAGCCACGCCGGCAGCGCGGCGAGGTCATCCGGTCGGGCGAGGGTCAGCGCGATCCAGCCGTCGGCCGCACGCAGGAGCCGAGTCGCGCCCCCCGGCGAAGAGCGCCCGCGGCGGGCCAGGCCGCTTGCCGCCGCGCGCTCGCCGAGCAGCGCCGGGCCGTCGAGCGCGAGCTGCACGCCGCGCCGGGCGGCGGTCGCCGCGAACGCCTGCGCGGCGCGCTCCATCGCGACGGCGGCGGAGGCCGGAGCGGCCCGCGGGGCACCGTCTGCGAAGCCGGTCAGGGCCATCGCGCCCGAACGCGCCCAGGCGAGCGCGGCCGGGTCCTTGTCGCCGACGGGCCTGCGTGACAACATCCCCGCCTCCGTTTCCGTTGCGAGGATACCGAGCCCACGATGTCGACCGAGCCCACGCTCCTCAAGCCCGGAACCCGCCTGCGCAGCACCGTGTGCACCACCGAGGTGATGGTGATCCAGGCACCGGCCACCCCGATCGCGATCACCTGCGGCGGCGCCCCGCTCGCGGCGCTCGGCGCACCGGCGGCGGCCGGCGCAGCGCCGGCCCCGGGCGCGGACGGCGGGACCCAGATCGGCAAGCGTTACGTCGACGCCGCCGGCCAGCTCGAGCTGCTCTGCACGAAGCCCGGCGCCGGCACGCTCGCCCTCGACAGCACCCCGCTCGCGGTCAAGGGCGCACGCCCCCTGCCCTCCTCCGACTGAGCCGCCTCCGTGCGCCCCCCGCTGCGCGAGCCGGCGGCCGCCGCCTCGGGCGCACGGGCATGACGAGCGCAGCGCGAGTCCATTCCCTCCCCGAGGCGCTCGCGCGCCTGCGCGCGCCCGACGCCGCGGAGGCCTTCGGTCCCCTCGGCGCCGAGCCGCTGCTCGCGGTCGACGTCGAGGCGGGCGCCAGCAGCGCCCGGCTCGGGGCCGGAGTCGCCCTGCCCGGCGCCGCCGACGCGCTGCGCGCCCGGCTCGCACGCCTGCCGTGCCCGACCGTCGCACTGGCCCGCGGCGGCGCGCAGGGCACGGCCGCGAAGCGCTGGGGGCCGGCCTTCGACGTCGTCGTCGAATCCGATGCCGCGCTGGCGCAGGTGGCCGGGGCCGCCGCCCGCACGCCGATCGCGGCAGCGACCTGCGTGCAGCTCCTGCGCCTCGGGGCCTGGCACGATCTCGAGGCCGGCCTCGTCGCGGAGTCGCTCGCCTACGCGACCCTCCAGGGAGGGCCCGAGTTCGCCGCCTGGCTCGCCGCGCGGCGCGCCGCGCGCGCCGGCCGCCTCCCGGGCGGCGCGCCCGAAGCGCCGCCGCTGCGCCTCGCGCGCGAGGGCGAGCGCCTGCGCATCACCCTCGACCGCCCCGCCCGCCGCAACGCCTTCTCGGCCGCGATGCGCGACGCGCTCGTCGAGGCGCTCGCGCTGGCCACCGAGGACGCGGCGCTGCGCGAGGTCGTGCTCGAGGGCGCCGGAGCGGCCTTCTGCGCGGGCGGCGACCTCGACGAGTTCGGCACGCGGCCCGATCCCGCGACGGCCCACGCGGTCCGCACCACGCGCAGCGCCGCCCGCGCGCTCGCTGCGTGCGCGCCGCGGGTGACGGCGCTCGTGCACGGCGCCTGCTTCGGCGCGGGGCTCGAGCTTGCGGCCTTCGCCGGGCGCGTGTGCGTGCGCGAGGGCGCCCGCCTCGCGCTCCCCGAGCTCGCGATGGGGCTCGTACCCGGCGCGGGCGGGACCGTGAGCCTCCCGCGCCGCATCGGCCGGCAGCGGACCGCGTGGCTCGCGCTGACCGGCGCCGAGCTCGACGCCCCGACCGCGCTCGCCTGGGGGCTCGCCGACGAGCTCCTCCCGGCCGGGGAGGCGAGCGCGCCGCGCGGGCCGTGAACGGGAAGGAGGCGGCCCGCTCAGAGCAGCGTGCCGCGCAGGATCACCATCGCGACGCTGAAGTAGATCACGAGCCCGGTCACGTCGACGACGGTCGCCACGAAGGGCGCCGAGGCGCTGGCCGGGTCGAAGCCGAGCCGCGACAGGACGAAGGGCAGCATGGCGCCGACGAGCGAGCCCCACAGCACGATCCCGACCAGGCTCGCCGACACCACCAGCGCGATCCGCTCGGCCTCCCCGACCGGCGCGCCCGGCCCCGGCCACAGCCACACGCGCACGAAGCCGATCGCGCCGAGGATCGCGCCGAGCGCGAGCCCCGATCCCAGCTCCTTCAGGAGCACCCGCCACCAGTCGCGCAGCCGCAGCTCGCCGATCGCGAGCGCCCGGATCACCAGGGTCGTCGCCTGCGAGCCGGAGTTGCCCCCGCTCGAGATGATCAGGGGGATGAAGAGCGCCAGCACCACCGCGCGCCCGATGGCGTCCTCGTAGTAGCCGATCACGGTCGCGGTGAGCAGCGAGCCCAGGAAGAGGATCGCGAGCCAGAAGACGCGCTTGCGTACCATCCCGAGCAGGCCCACCTCGAGGTAGGGCGCGTCGAGGGCCGAGGTGCCGCCGATCTTCTGGATGTCCTCGGTGGCCTCCTCGCGCACGACGTCGACGATGTCGTCGACGGTCACGATGCCCTTGATGCGGCCCTCGGCGTCCACCACCGGCACCGCCATCAGGTCCGACTCCGCGAAGACCTGCGAGACGGCCTCCTGGTCCATGTCGTCGGGCACCCGGACGACGTCCGTGTGCATGACGTCGCGCACGGTCTTCTCGGGCGAGGCGGCGAAGAGCTCGCGGAACGAGACGACGCCGCTCAGGCGCTGCTCGGCGTCGAGCACGTAGATGTAGTAGATCGTCTCGAGCTGGGTCCGGGCCTGGCGGCGCAGATAGCTGATCGCCTCGTCGACGCGCATCTCGGCGCGCAGGCGCGCATAGCGCGGGCTCATCAGGCCGCCGGCGGCGTCCTCGGCGTAGGCGAGCAGCGCCGTCACCTCGCGGCGCGTCTCGGGGTCGATCAGCTGGAGCAGCTCGGCGCGCGCCTCCTCGCCGGCCTCCTGCAGCACGTCGGCCGCGTCGTCGGGGGCGAGCTGGCGGACCCAGAGCTGGCGTTCCGCGCGCGAGAGCGCCGCGAGCAGCGCCGCCTGCTCGCGGGCGCCGAGGCCCTGGAACAGGTCGCTGGCCTCCTCCGAGGCGAGCATCCGGAAGCCCTCGGAGCGCTCGGCGGCATCGAGGAAGGGCCACGCATCGGCGAGATCGGCGCCCGAGACCGCCTCGGAACGCTCGTCCGGCCCGGTCGCGCTCACCGCTCCGCTCCGCGCATCACAAGGCCCCTCCCGCGACTTCGCTCCCCGGCTCCCGAGCGCTCCGGCCGGCCGTTGGCCTGGTACCGGATCGGCGACACGATACGGCGCGGCGCGGCTCCGGACGAGCCGCGGATCCGCCGGCGCGCGCTGGTCAGGGGTTTCGTCTCGCGGTCTCCGAGCGGCGGCGCTCGAAGAAGCGGCGAACGGCGGGGTCCCGCTCGAGCCCGATCGCGCGCCCGTAGGCCGCAAGGGCGCGCCCGGTCTCGTGCGCGCGCGCGAGGAGCCCGGCGCGGGCAGCCCAATACGGCGGGTAGCCCGCCACGCGCGGGTCGCCGGCCAGCGCGTCGAGGGCCGCCAGCCCGGCGGGCGGACCGTAGACCTCGGCCCGGGCGAGAGCACGCTCGACGGCGACGGCCGGGGAGCCGGCCCTCGGGAGGAGCGCATCGTAGAGGCGGGCGATCGCGGGCCAGTCGGTGCGGCCCGTGTGGCGCCTCGCCGCGTGGGCCGCCTCCACCGCCGCCGCGAGCCGATGATGCCCGTCCGGACCCGGCAGCGCGCGTGCGCGCGCGAGCAGCGCCTCCGCCTCCTCGATCGCCGCCGCGTCCCAGGCGGCGGGATCCTGCTCCGCGAGCGGCACGTAGGCGCCCGCCGCGTCGCGCTCCGCCCTCCAACGCGATCGTGCGTAGAGCATCCGCGCGAGCAGGCCGAGCGCCTCGGGCTCCTCCGGGAGGAGCGAAACGACGAGCCGGCCGAGCCAGATCGCGTCCCCGGCGAGGTTGCGCCGTTCGAGCGCAGCCCCGGCCGGCTCCGCCCCGCCCATGGCGAAGGCGGCATGGATCGCATCCAGGACGGCGTCGAGGCGGGCCGCGACGTCGGCGCCCTCGGGCACGTGGAACGGGATCCCCGCGTCGCGGATCTTGCGCTTGGCGCGGACCAGCCGCTGGCTCATCGTCGCGGGCGGGACGAGGAAGGCCGAGCCGATCGTGGCCGCGTCGAAGCCGAGGACCGCCTGCAGGATCAGCGGCGCGCGGACGCCCGGGTCGAGCGCGGGGTGGGCGCAGGCGAAGAGGAGCGGCAAGCGCTCGTCGGGCAGCGCGCGGCCCTCCCCGGCAGCGGCGGCGAGCTCGTCGGCGAGGAGGCGGAGATGACCCCCGGCCTCCTCCGCCCGGCGGCGCCGACGCGCGGCGTCGATCCACTTGCGGCGGGCGACGGTCGAGAGCCAGCCCTCGGGGCTGCGCGGCACACCCTGGGCCGGCCAGGCGACGAGGGCAGCCGCGAAGGCCTCGGCGAGCGCATCCTCGGCGGCCGTCACGTCCCGGGTCCGGGCGGCGAGCAGGGCAACGAGCTTGCCGTAGCTGCGGCGAGCCACCGCCTCCGCGGCGGCGCGGGCCGCGCGATCCGCGCCGGGGCTGGCGCGGCGGGTGTCGGCTGTCGGCAAGGGCCTCGGAGCGGTCACGCGGGTCCTCCCGGGCAGGAGGGCAGCTTGCCGCCATGACGGCAGTGGGACAATCACCAGTGCTGGATATGATTGTTCCGCCATGGCAACGGACGTGCGCCGCCATGCGGCCTCGATGCTGGTCTTCGCGGAGGTGGTCGCGACGGGGAGCTTCACGGAGGCCGCCCGCCGGCTCGGGCTTTCGAAGGCCTCGGTGAGCCGCGACGTGGGCCGCCTCGAGCGGCGGCTCGGAGCCCAGCTCCTGCGCCGCACGACGCGCAGCATGAGCCTCACCGAGATCGGCGCGGTCTTCTACGCGGGTTGCCTGCGGGTCGCGGAGGAGGCCGAGCAAGCGGAGCGCTCGGTGGGCGAGCTGCAGGCGGAGCCGCGCGGTGAGATCCGGCTCGCCACCGCGGTCTCGTTCGGCCAGTTCCAGATCGCCCCGCGCCTGCCCACCTTCCTCGCGCGCCATCCGAAGGTGCGGGTGCGGATGGATCTCACCGATCGCATGGTGGACCTCGTCGGCGAGAAGTTCGACCTCGCGCTGCGCATCAGCGGGCGCCTGTCCGACGCGACCCTCGTGCAGCGGCGGCTGTGCCCGATCCGCTTCGTCGTGTGCGCCGCCCCCGCCTATCTCGAGCGGAGCGGGAGCGTGTGTTCGCCCGCCCAGCTCGAGAGGCACAACTGCCTCGGGCTGGGCGCCTCGCCCTGGCGCCAGATGCTGGCCCGCGGGCGGCGCCCGCTGCGGCTCCAGGGAGACCTCCAGGTCGACAACGGCGACGCGCTGCGCCGGGTTGCCATCCTCGGACACGGAATCGTCTGCCTGCCGACGTACCTGGTCGGCGAGGATCTCCAGGCGGGGCGTCTGGTCCGCATCCTGCCCGACCAGCTCCTGCTCGAG
This sequence comes from Deltaproteobacteria bacterium, assembly GCA_035063765.1. NCBI lineage: Bacteria > Pseudomonadati > Myxococcota > Myxococcia > Deltaproteobacteria bacterium. Next base: position 122,465 of record JAPSFT010000004.1, on the reverse strand, counting down.
GCCAGCGCCTTCGCGATCTACCCCCAGAGCCGCCACCCGTCGCCGAAGGTGCGCGCGCTGATCGACTACCTCGCCGGGGAGCTCGGCCCCGAGCCCGTCTGGGACCGCTTCGAGGGTCCCGCCCCGGCTAGGTAGGCAACACCGGACGGACCTCGACCGCGCCGCGGCTCGCACTCGGACAGCGCGCCGCCCACGCGAGCGCCGCGTCGAGGTCGGGGACGTCGATGACGTGGAAGGCGCCGAGCTGCTCCGGGGTCTCGGCGTAGGGCCCGTCGACGAGCCGGGTGCGGTTGCCGCTGATGCGCAGGGTCGTGGCCGTCGCGACCCCGCGCAGGCGATCGCCGGCCACGTAGACCCCGGCCCGGCGCATCGCCTCCACGCAGACGGCGCAGGTCGGCGTCCGCTCGCCCGCCGCCTCCACCGGCTCGCCCTCGTAGACCATCAGCGCGTATCTCATGGCCGCTCCTCGCCCGGGTGCCCCGCCGACTCGACGAGCGCCTTCAGCGCGGTCAGGCCCTTCTCGAACTCGGCGCCCACCATCCGGTCCATGTCGAGGAGGAGCCCCAGGGCCTTGCCCACGAAGCCGTTGTGGCCCTCCATGCTCCAGGTGACGCGCGTCGCGCCGTCGGCCGGGGCCAGCGTGAAGCGGACGCGGTTGGTGGTCTCGAGCGGCTCGAAGAACTCGAGCCGCAGGTCCACCTCGCGGCCGGGCTCGGCGCCGACGATGGTCATGCGCCCGCGCCCGGCCTGGCCCCCCTGCCAGTCGCAGGTGGCGCCCACGCCCGTCGCGGGACCGCTGTAGGTGTTGACCTGTGCGAGGTCCATCTTCGCGTACGGAGACCAGGCCTCCATGGCCCGCAGGTCGTTCACGTAGCCGTAGATCGCCTGGCTCGGCGCCGCGATCGTGACCGAGCGCTCGATCCGGAAGTCCGCCGGCTGGAGCGCCACGAAGAGGGCCAGGATCGTGACGACCGCGACCGTCGCGATCCCGATGGTCTGGATGCTCTTCGGCAAGGATTCCCCTCCTCTCGACTAGCCGCCCGCCATCGCGCCGAGGATCCGGAAGGGCTCGGCGCCGCTCGCGACGGCCTCGGGCAGCGGCTCGTCGGGTGATGCGTGCGAGAGATCCTCGCGACACGCGAAGTAGCGCACGTAGGCGCGGCGGCGCAGGGTCGCGTGATCGCGGATCGTCCCGCGCAGCATCGGATAGCACGCCTCGAGGGCATCGAGGACCGCCCGCGCGGTCACCGGGGCCGCCACCTCGAGCTCGACCTCGCCGCGCACCCGCGCGAGCGTCCGCAGGTGGGCGGGCAGCGCGACCCGGATCATCGCAGCGTCTGGACCTCGACCGAGAGCACGGGCGGCAGGTCCCGCACGATCGGCTCCCAGTCGTCCCCGGCGTTTGCCGAGCCGTAGACCTGCCCGCCCGTGGTCCCGAAGTACACCCCGCACGGCTCGAGCGCGTCGACGGCCATCGCGTCGCGCAGCACGTTCACGTAGCAGTGGCTCTGCGGGAGCCCGCTCGTGAGCGCCTCCCACTCCCCGCCGCCCGTGCGGCTGCGGTAGACCCGCAGCTGCCCGCCGCGCGGATAGCGCTCGGAGTCGCTCTCGAGCGGCACGACGTACACCGTGTCGGGCTCGTGCGCGTGCACCTCGATCGGGAAGCCGAAGTCGGTCGGCAGGTTGCCGCTGACCTCGCGCCAGCTCTCGCCGGCGTCGTCGCTGCGCATCACGTCCCAGTGCTTCTGCATGAAGAGCACGTCGGGCCGCGCCGGGTGGAATGCCAGGCGGTGCACGCAGTGGCCGACCTCGGCGGTCGGGTCCGGGATCTGGGCGGAGACCAGACCGCGGTTGATCGGACGCCAGCTCTTGCCCTCGTCGTCGCTGCGGAAGACGCCGGCCGAGGAGATCGCGATCACGATCCGCCCGGGGCGGCCGCGATCGAGCAGGATCGTGTGCAGGCACATCCCGCCGGCGCCGGGCTGCCAGAGCGGGCCCGAGCAGGCGCGCAGGCCGGGCAGCTCCTGCCAGGTGGCGGCGCCGTCGCGGGAGCGGAAGAGCGCCGCGTCCTCGACGCCCGCGTACACCACGTCCGGATCGGCCGGCGCGGGCTCGAGGTGCCAGACGCGCGCGAACGCCCACGGGTGCGGCGTGCCGTCGTACCACTGGTGGGTGCCGGGGTCGCCCTCGTAGCGGAACTCGTTGCCCATCGGGCGCCAGCTCCGGCCGCCGTCGTCGGAGCGCTGGATCACCTGGCCGAACCAGGAGCTCGACTGCGAGGCGTAGATCCGCTCGGGGTCGGCCGGAGAGCCCTTCAGGTGGTAGACCTCCCAGCCCGCGAAGTGCGGCCCGCTCACGTCCCAGGACCGGCGCCGGCCGTCCGCGCTCAGGACGAAGGCGCCCTTGCGGGTGCCGACCAGGATGCGAACCGCGGCCATGGCTCCTCCTTTCGCCCCGGGCACTCCCGGGCGTTCGCGGATGGCTCTGCCCGAGTGACGCTCCGGGCGATCCCGATTCGACCGCTCCGGGGGTCCGCGGCGCGGGTGGGTTAGGCTGGCGGACCCGTGAGGCCCCTGTGACCCGCATCTCGCTCGCTGCCCTGCTCCTCTGGCTCGCCTCCGGCGCCTGGCCCGGCGCCTGCATCCCGGGCCTGCCCCCGCCCGACGCGGAGCAGCCCCGCCGGCCCGCCCTCCGGCTCCCCGCGCTCCGCGCCGAGCCGGACCCGGTGGCGGGCGGGCGCATCGTCGACGCGCACGGCCGCGAGGTGCTCCTGCGGGGTGTCAACGTGAACGCCTTCGTCGAGTACTGGGCCTACGATCCGGCCCTCTTCACCACCTACCCCTTCCCGCCGGCCGATGCCGACGCGATCGCCGGGATGGGCTGGAACGTGGTGCGGCTCCTGCTCTCGTGGTCGCGGGTCGAGCCCGCCCCGGGCGTCTACGACGAAGCCTACCTCGACACCGTCGAGGCGGCCGTCCGGACGCTCGAGCAGCGCGGGATCTACACCCTGATCGACCTGCACCAGGACGCCTGGAGCGCCACCCTGGCCGCGCGCCCCGGCGAGGCCTGCACGGCCGGCCCGCCGGCCTTCGGCTGGGACGGCGCACCCGCCTGGGCGACGCAGGACGGTGGCGAGCCCCGCTGCGCCGCGCTCGAGATCCGCGAGCTCTCGCCCGCCGTGCTGGCCGCCTTCGACGCCTTCTGGCGCGATGCCCCGGGGCCCGGGGGCGTCGGCATCCGCACGCGCTACGCGCGCATGCTCGCGCATCTCGCCGCGCGCTTCTCGCGGCTCGACGCGGTGGCGGGCTACGACCTGATGAACGAGCCCAATGCCTACACCCGGGTGGACGTGCTCGACGACTTCATCGCCGAGGCGCTCGCCGCGATCCGCGCCGCCGAGACCGGCGCGGGACACCCGCACCGGCTCGTGTTCTTCGAGCCCTCGATCCTGTGGGCGGGCTTCGGCACCGGCGCGCCCGCGCCCTTCCCGGCCGACGACCAGATCGTCTACGCGCCCCACGTCTACCAGGGCGGCCTCGACGGCCAGCCGCTCGACGCCGCGGTCTTCGCGCGCGCGCGCAGCGAGGCCGCCGCCTACGGCGGAGCGCCCGTCTTCTCCGGCGAGTGGGGCGGGGATCCCGGCCGCGCGAGCGATCCCGCCGACGGCTACTTCGAGCGCCACCAGTCGCTGCAGGATGCCTTCCGCTTCGGCGCGACGCTCTGGACCTGGCGCGAGGCCTGCGGCGATCCGCACAAGGCCGGCGACGCCCGCGCCGGCCGCGTGCCCGAGGTGTGGGGGCTCTTCGCGGTCGACTGCGCGCGCAACGAGATCCTCGGCCCGCGCGAGGATCTCGTCGCGGCCCTGCGCCGGCCGGCGCTGCGCGCCGCGCCCGGGCCGATCGAGGCGGTGGCGTGGGATCCGGCGGCCGGGCGCTTCGTGGCGAGCGGGACCGACGCGCGCCCCGGCCGGAGCTTCTTCGTCTTCTGGCCCGCCGGGCTCGGGACCTCGCCGCGGATCACGAGCACGGGGCTGCGCGGCGTCCACGGGGTCGCCGCGCCGGGCGGAAGCCGCTTCGTCGCGGGCTGGGCGCGCGGAGGACGCTGGTCGCTCGCGATCGAGGCGCAGGTCCCGTAGCCGCGGCGCGCTCCCGGCGGCGCGGATCAGCCTCCGAACTGCCAGCCGTGGCTGCCCGCGACGGCGCCCGCCACCGTCAGCAGGCTCAGGGCGAGCAGGACGCGATGGAGCCTCAGGATCGTGGCGAAGGTGGCGTCGGGATCGCGGGCCGCGCGCTCGTGGAAGCGCGCGTGCAGGACGAGCGGCTCGAGCACGAAGAGCATCAGCGTGAAGACCAGCCACACGAGGGTCATCGCGTGCACCCACCAGAAGCGGGGATCCAGGTAGCGGTCCCATCCGTCCAGGAGCCAGAGCATCGCGAAGCCGCTCGCGCCGGTGAGGAGCGTGGTCACGCGCGCCTGCCGCGCGAAGCGCTGCTCGAGCGCCTCGAAGACCGCGACGCGCCGCGCGGGCTCCTCGAAGCGCCGCACCCCCGGGAGCAGCACGAGGGTCACGAAGCCGACCCCGCCGATCCACAGCACGACGCCCAGCACGTGGATCGCGCGGGCCAGGGCGAGGCCCTCGAAGCCGGTCACCGGGCCGCGCTCACGCCATCGGCACGCCGTCGTCGAGCTCGCGCGCGACCTCGCGCGCCGCGGCGGCGAGCTCGTCCGGCAGCTCGCCGATGCGTTCGAGCTCGCCGGAGAAGCGGTGGCGCTCGGCCGCGGGCGCGGGCGCTGCGTGCGGGAGCCAGGCGGCGTGGAGGAGGAAGGGCAAGGTCGTGCGCCCGTGCGCGAGCGTCGCGACGGGGCCCCGCGCCACGTCGGCCGCGTCGTAGCACTCGATCCGGAAGCCCGCGTCGTTGAGCACCGGGAGCACCAGCCAGCCGTCGTGCCCCCCCGGCTCCCCCGCGCCGTCCGCATGCGGCACGAAGATCGGCGACGTCGGAAGGTCGCCCTCGCCGAGCTCCGCGAGCGCGGTCACGCGCAGGTCCGCCAGGTCCACGCTCACGAGGAGCGCCGGCGTCTCGCCGGCCGGCCACAGCGAGCGGTCGACGCGGTCCCGGTAGACGTGGAGCATCTTCTGGGTGATCCCCTCCGGCCGGAAGCCCTGGTACACCATGTGATGGCGGGTGCGGCGCTCGAGGCCGGGCCGGCTCCAGTCCATGGCGTTGAGCTGGCGGTTCCAGAGCAGCTCCGGTCGGCGCAGCTCCGCCCGGTGCTCGAGCGTCCCGGTCGTGGGGTCGAAGTGGACCAGGCAGGTGCGATCCGGGCTCATCGGCATGCCGTAGAGGCCGCGCAGGGCCGGATCGCAGGGCCGGCCGAGGGCGTCCACGTCGCCGGGGCCCTGCGCCATCGCGATGTCGGCGTTCTCGGTGTGCTCGAAGAGGATCGTGATCCCGTCGCGGTCGTCGTAGCTCGCGTAGTAGTGGTTCGTCTCCGGCGCCAGCGGGAAGACCCGGCACGGCACCTCCTGGCCCTCGGGTGTGGCCTCGAGCTCGTCCTTGCGGATCACGTGCACCGGGCCGCCCTCGTTCGCGGGGAGCGTGCGGTCGCCGCCGGCGAGGACCTGCGGCTCCACCTGGAAGGCGCAGTCCGCCACCACCAGCCAGTCACGGGTCTGGGTGATCGTGTGCACCGCCTGGGGGATCGTGGCGCCCGCGATCGGCCAGCGCTGGACCCGCCCGCCCCCGTCCCAGCGCACCACGAAGAGCCGCCCGAGCCAGGTGTTCACCGACCACAGGACGTCGCGGTCGGGATCGACGAGCGGGTGCGCGGTGGTCGTGATCATCGGGAGCAGCGGCGCCGGGAGGAACTCCATCTCCTGCCACTCCCCGCGCCGCCCCACCTCGCCGAGGAAGCGCAGCGAGACCGCGTCGATCTCGACCGGGCGGCCGACGTCCCAGGTCGCCAGCAGCCGGTCGCCCCACGGCAGCGGCGCCGTGTTGGCGGCGTTGCTGAAGCCGAAGGGCGAGTGGACGCCGAGCATCGTCGCGCGGAAGAGCTCGGGGCGCTTGCGGCGCAGCCGCGCGGAGGGCGAGTCGATGCGCCGCTGGCGCAGCGCGAAGCGGCCGGGCGGCGCGCCGAAGGTCCCGGGCTGCAGCGACAGGCGCCAGGTCATGCCGTCGCCGAAGAACGCGTGCGGGCCGCCGAAGGTGTCGGGATGCGGCGCGCTGATCACGAGCTCGCCCCGGCAGTCCTCCGGCCAGGCGCCTGCGACGAGCGAGAGGTCGAGGTCCCGCGGCTCGTCGGGGCGCAGGATGCTGCGCGGCAAGGGCATTGGCCGCGCAGCGTATCACGGAGCGGGAGGCTCGCGCTCGGAGCGGAGCTCCTCGGCCCCGGGCGGCTCCTCGATCCGGATCTCGAGGCGCTTGCGCTGCCGCTCGGCCCGGGCGAGCGCGCTCGCGCGCTCGCGCTCGACCTCGAGGCGGAGCTCCTTGCGCAGGACGTCGACCCGCTCCTGCTCGCTCGCGACGCGCTCGCGGCGCAGGGCGGCGAGGTGCAGCTCGAGCACGTGGTTGTGGCGTGCCAGGAGCCCCGGCGGCAGCGCCGGGACCGGCGCGTCGGGCGCGTAGTGGACCGTGATCCGCCGCAGCGCGCGCCCGCCGTCGGCCGCCCGCGCCGTCACCTCGATCTCGTTGCGCCCGACCCGCAGCGGCACGCGGGCGCCGAAGCTCCCGTCCGCCCCGAGATCGCCGGCCGGGACCGTCACGCCGAGGGTCGCGTTGCGGACCGCCAGCTCGGCGAGCTCCGCCAGATCGACATCGGCGAGGAGATCGGAGAGGCGCGCGGGGTCGCGCACCGGCGTGAAGGTGCCGCCCGTGATCCGGGCCAGATCGACGAGCGCCAGCGGGCCGTCGAGAGCCGGCTCGCCGACCCCGTAGGTGAGCACGCGGATCCCCGCCGTGCGGGCGCGCGCGGCCGCCGCGAGCACCGCGCGGACGTTGCGCGGCTCGTCGCCCGGGAAGGGCAAGGTCGGCACGCCATCGGTGACGAAGACGACGATCCGCTCGGTTCCCGGCGCGCCCTTCTGCGAGAAGGCGCCGCGCAGGCCGAGCAGCTCGATCCGCGCGCGATCGACGCCCGCCGCCATGTGCGTCGCGCCACGCGGGCCCCGCGCGAGCACGCGGTCGAGCGCGCGCTGCAGGTCCTCGTAGGAGGAGGTGAGCCCGAGCTCCGAGCTCGCCGACTCGCGGGCGAGCATGCCGGCCGGGCCCAGCGCGCCGGCGAAGCTCACGAGACCGACGCGGGTGTGGCGCGGGTCGAGCCGCGCGACGAAGCGGCGCACGGCGGCCACCTCGGCGGCGAGGACGGAGTCGCCGGGGTCCACCGCGCCGCGCCCGAAGAGGCCTCCGCCCTGCAGGTCGGGCGGGGCGCCGACGATCCCGTTGCCGTTCACGTCGACGCCGCTCGGCGCCCCGGCCGAGCTCGACACGTCGATCGCGAACACGACGTCCGTCGCGAGCCCGGTGCTGCGCCGCGCGATCGCGCGGCCCGCCACGAAGAGGGCCCCGTCGCCGCCCAGGACGGTCCCGTCCGGGGGATGCTCGATCGCGAGCATCACGGGGCCCGGCGGTCCCGCCGGAGGCGCGGCCGCGGGCGCCGTCGCGAGCGGCCCGGCGGCCGCCGGGCGCGCGGGCGCCTCGCCTGCTGCGAACGACCCGAAGGGCCGGCCGCGGCCCCCTTCGTACGCGAAGCGAAGCGCATCGACGACGACACCGACCGGAGTCGCCAGAACGCGCAGCGTGCGGCCGTCGGGTGCCACGGCCTGCACGAAGCCCAGCACCCCGCCGCCGTCCGCCAGGACGATCGGCGCGCCGGCCCAGCCGCGCAGGTCGTAGTAGGCCTCGAGCTCGACCTCGAGCTGCCCCTCGTCCGCCTCGCGCACGCGGCCCGCGAGCGCATCCTGGTCGCCCGGCACGAGGCCCGGGATGCCGAGCACGAGGACCTTCGCGCGCGGGCGCGCCGCGCCGGGGCGCAGCACGCGCACCCGGGCGGGCGGCGCGTCGAGCGCGAAGACGATCAGGTCGTCGTCCGGGCCGCCCGCGGGCGCGGGCTCGAGCCCGGCGAGGAGCCGCGAGGAGGCCGCGACGCGCGCGCGCGTCCGGCCGAGCTCGAAGGTGATCTCGGGCGACGCCGCGAGCGCGCGCCGGTCGAAGGAGCGGCCGACGCCGACCGCGACCGGCCCGCTCCCCGCGTCGAGGAAGGAGATCGTTCCGCCCGCGACCCCCTGGCCGCCCGCGTAGCGCGCGCGCGCCACCGACGGCTGCTCGGCCCGCGGCGGGAGCGCGAGGGCCGCGGTGGCCAGACCTGCCGCGATCGCCACCGCGAGAGCGCACCGCATCCGCACCGCGGCCACGATACGAGAGGGCCCGGGAGCCGTCACGCCGCGTCCCCGCGGCGGTCCCGATCTCGCTCGGCCGGTGTGCGCACCCGCCCGGGCGTTCCGGTGGCCGGCAGGACCCGCACGCCCGGGGGAGCCGCCACGAAGGCGGCGAGAGCCCCCTACCCCGCCACGCCCGCAGCCGATCGGAGCCTCCAGCGGCGGATCCGCCACGGGCGCGCCGGGCCCCAGGCACGATACCCTCGGCCGCCACGCGCCCGCGAAGGAGACCCCCGGATGATCGCCTACGTCACGATCGGCACCAACGACCTGGATCGCGCCGTCCGCTTCTACGAAGCCCTGCTCGCCGAGATCGGCGCAAAGCAGCTCTTCGGCATGGACCGCATCAAGTTCTTCGGGACCTCCAACAAGACCCCCATGCTGGCGGTCTGCGTCCCCTACGACGAGAAGCCGCACCAGGCAGGCAACGGCTGGATGGTGGCGATCCCGGGCGGCTCCCGGGAGGCCGTGGACCGGCTCCACGCGAAGGCGCTGGCGCTCGGCGCCACCGACGAAGGGGCTCCCGGCGAGCGGATCCCGAACGTCTTCTACGGCGGCTACGTGCGCGACCTCGACGGCAACAAGCTCTGCTTCATGGACATGAGGACCGGCTGAGAGACCGGCTCGACCACGGGTCGGAACGGGGCCCCGCGGCTTCGGCTAGCGTCCGGCCATGAAGCGGCTCTCGGGCGTGGACGCGGCGTTCTGGTACGCGGAGACCGCCGGCTGGCACATGCACGTCGGGGCGCTCACCGTCTGCGACCCGAAGGGGGCGCCGGCCTTCGGCTTCGACCGGGTGCGCCAGCTGATCACCGAGCGGTTGCGGCAGATGCCGCAGCTGCGCTGGCGCGTGGTGGGCGGCCCCATCGGGCTCGATCGGCCCTGGTTCGTCGAGGACGAGGAGCTCGATCCCGATTTCCACATCCGGCGCATCGGTGTGCCCGCGCCGGGCGGGCGCAAGGAGCTCGACGAGCTGGTCGGCCGGCTCATGTCCTACAAGCTCGACCGCTCCCGGCCGCTCTGGGAGCTGTGGGTGATCGAGGGGGTCGAGGGCGGCCGGGTGGCGACCCTCACCAAGATGCACCACGCGATCATCGACGGGGTCTCCGGCGCGGGGCTCGGGGAGATCCTGCTCGACGCCACCCCCGAGCCGCGGCCGCCCTCGGACGAGCTGGTGGGATCCCTCGTCGGCGGCGAGATGCCGGGACTCCTCCAGCGCGTGGTGGGGCTCGCGGTGAACGTGGCGATCAAGACCCCGTTCCGGATCGCGCGTGTCCTCGAGCAGACGGTCCGCCAGCAGGTCGCCGCGGTGGGCCTCACGAGCAAGCCGCCGCGCTACTTCGAGGCCCCGAGAACCCGCTTCAACGCGCACATCTCGCCGCACCGGCGGGTCACCGGATCCCGCGTGGAGCTGGCGCGCGTCAAGGCCGTGAAGGAAGCCTACGGCGTGAAGCTCAACGACGTGGTGCTCGCGCTCGTCGCGGGCGCCGCCCGGGACTACCTGGCGCGGCGGAACGAGCTGCCCGACCGGCCGCTGATCGCGCAGATCCCGGTCTCGACCCGCACGGAGGACACCCGCGGCGAGGTGGGCAACCGGATCCGCACGATGACGGTGTCGCTCGCCACCGACGTCGAGGACCCGGCCAAGCGGATCGCCGCGATCCACGGGAGCACCACGAGCGCGAAGGAGATGGCCCGGGCCCTGTCGGCCCACCAGATCATGGGCCTCACCGAGACCACGCCGCCGGGCCTCCTGCAGCTCGCGGCGCGCGCCTACACCGCGACCGGCCTCTCGGAGAGCCTGGCGCCGATCAACCTCGTGGTCTCCAACGTGCCCGGTCCGTCCTTCCCGCTCTACATGGCCGGGGCCCGGGTGGAGTCCTTCGTGCCGATCGGCCCGCCCGTCCTGGGGGTGGCCCTGAACGTCTCCTGCTTCTCCTACCGCGACCACGTGGACTTCGGGTTCGTGAGCACGCCCGAGGTCGCCGCGGACCTCGACGAGATGGCGGACGCGATCGAGCCCGCGCTCGTCGAGCTCGAACAGGCGGCGGGCCTGGCGTAGCGGCCCGCCGCGCGGGAGCCCGCGGAGCCGCCCTTTGGGAGCGCTGCAGCGGAGGCGACCGGGGCGACGCCGGCCCGACGCGCGAGAGTGGCGAACGGAGCCGGTCACTCCAAGGGCCCCAGCGAACTAGCGAAGCGCCTCGGCGGTACGGACCACGCGCCTGGCGAGCACACGGTTCAGGTTGCCGTGCACCGTCGCAGCGATGCGCGGGTAGCGGCGCTCGAGCCGCTCGATGTCCTCCTCGCTGAAGCGGAGCAGGCGTGCGTCGCTCACCACGTCCACGTCGGCGCTGTGAACCGCCCCGGGATTGCCGGAGGCGCAGGCCGTGATCCGCTCGGGCGATCTCCCCGAAACGGGGCGCTTCCTACTGGCCTCGGTCCTCAACGCGAAGGTCGCGGCGCACGCCCACCTCGCGGTCCTCTGGAACCCGCGATCCAAGCGGTTCGAGCGCAGCGTGACCTACGACTCCCTGCTTGGCTTCGCTTGGGACGCATTCGCGCGCGCCTGCGCGGGCGGGGCCCCGGTGCGGATCTGCGCCCGCCCCGGCTGCGCCCGCCCGTTCCAGGTGAGCGCGGCGAGCCGGCGCGGGCTCGGCACCTACTGCTCTACCGCGTGCCGCGTTGCGGCATCGTGAGCCCGCAGGCGAGCCCGGGCGCTCGCAGCCGAGCGGCGCGGGATCCCGGCGATCGCGCGCGCGGTCGGCTATCCGCCGGCGCTCGTGCGGGAGTGGCTGGCCGGTGTGCGTCCGACGCCGAAGAGGCGTCGCAGCAAGCGCGCGTAACGAGCACGTCTGGCGCCCGTGGCTGCATCTTGGCTGTATTCGAGGGGGGTCGAGTCGGCTAAGTGTGGAGCGGGAAACGGGATTCGAACCCGCGACCCTCAGCTTGGGAAGCTGATGCTCTACCAACTGAGCTATTCCCGCGCCGGCCCGAACATAGGCGGGGGGCCCGGGCTTCGGCAAGCCAGCGGCGGCGGGGCGATCGCGCCGACCGCTCGAGGCTTGAGGGGCCCCGCCCGTTCTGCGAGAGTCGGCCTCCGGACTTCCACGAGGGACCCCCATGAACCGCCTCCTTCCCGCCCTCCTCCTCGCGCTGGCGCTCCCGCCCGGCGCCTTCGCCCAGGCCGGGCTTCCGCCCGCCGTCGCGAGCTCGACGCCCGCGGAGCGCGCGAAGATCCAGACCGCGCTGATGAAGGAGAAGCTCGCGCTCACCCCCGAGCAGCTTCCCCGGGTGGAGGCGATCAACCTCGACACCGCCCAGAAGATGGATCCGGTCCTGAAGGGCAGCGAGCGTCCCCTCCAGAAGGCGCGCGCGGCCCGGCAGATCGAGCAGGACAAGGACACGAAGCTCCAGGGCGTGCTGACGCCGGCGCAGTTCCAGACCTGGCAGGCTTCGCAGGCCGAGATGAAGCAGGAGCTCGAGCAGAAGCTGATCGAGAAGCGGGCCACCGGCGGGACGCCGTAGGCAGGAGTCGTGGCGATCTCCGCGCTCCGCCCGGCTGTCCTCGTGCTCCTCGCGCTCGCCCTCGCGTGCTCGCGCGAGGCGGCGCCTCCCGCTCCGCCCGCCGCGACCCCGTCCGCGGCCACGGCGGAGCCCGACGCGGCGGGCGCCACGCCCGCCACCGCCACCACGATCGCCGCGCAGGCCGCCGTCGCCAGCGCGCTTCCGCTCGCCGACGCGCAGGACTTCGAGGACGCCTCGCGCGGGCTCCTGGCGAGCGACCCGGACCTGGTCGTGCGGGCCCCCTCGGGCCCGCCCATCTGGGACCTGCCCGCCTACGACTTCGTCACCGGGGAAGCGCCCCCCACCGTGAACCCGAGCCTCTGGCGCCAGGCGAAGCTGAACGGCCAGCACGGACTCTTCCGGGTGACCGAGGGCGTCCACCAGCTCCGCGGCTACGACATCTCGAACCTGACGATCATCGACGGCGCCACGGGCTGGATCGTCGTCGATCCGCTGACGACGCAGGAGACGGCGGCCGCCGCGCTGGCCTTCGCGCGCCAGCATCTCCGCCCGCGCCCGATCGTGGCGGTCGTCTTCACCCACAGCCACGTGGACCACTTCGGCGGGATCGCGGCCGTGCTGCCCGACGAGGCGGCGGCGGCCGGCGTGCGCGTGATCGCGCCGGCCGGCTTCGTCGAGGAGGCGACCAGCGAGAACGTGCTGGCGGGCGTCGCGATGGGGCGGCGCGCCACCTACATGTTCGGCACCGACCTGCCGCGCTCGCCGCGCGGGCACGTCGACACGGGCCTCGGCAAGGGCCCGGCGCGCGGCACGATGGGGCTCCGCCTGCCGACCGAGACGATCGACCACACCGGCCAGGAGCTCGTGATCGACGGCGTGCGCTTCGTCTTCCAGTACGCGCCCCACTCGGAGGCGCCCGCCGAGCTCACCTTCTACCTGCCCGAGAAGCAGGCCTGGTGCGCCGCCGAGATCGCCACCCACACGCTCCACAACCTCTACACCCTGCGCGGCGCCAAGGTGCGCGACGCGCTGCTCTGGAGCGGCTACATCGACGAGGCGATGCGGCGGTGGCCCGACGCCGAGGTGGTGTTCGCGAGCCATCACTGGCCGGTGTGGGGGAAGGAGCGGATCCACGACTTCCTCGCCAAGCAGCGCGACGTCTACAAGTACATCCACGACCAGACCCTGCGCCTTGCCAACGCGGGCCTCGGGCCCGAGGAGATCGCGGAGCAGCTCGAGCTGCCCGAGGCGCTGCGCACGGCCTTCGCGGTGCGCGGCTACTACGGCACCGTCTCCCACGACGCGAAGGCCGTGTACCAGAACTACTTCGGCTGGTTCGACGGCAACCCGGCCCACCTGGACCCCCTGCCCCCGGCCGAGGCCGCCCGGCGCTACGTCGAGTTCATGGGCGGCGCCGCCGAGGTGAAGCGCAAGGCGCGGGAGTCCTTCGAGCGCGGCGAGTACCGCTGGGTGGCGATGGTGATGCACCACGCCGTCTTCGCGGACCCCGACGACGCCGAGGCCCGCGAGCTCCTCGCGCGCGCCTACGACCAGCTCGGCTACCAGGCGGAGTCCGGTCCCTGGCGCGACGTCTACCTGAGCGGCGCCCACGAGCTGCGCCACGGGATCACCACGCCGCCGCTCGCGACCGCCAGCCTGATGGGCCTGCTCCGCCACCTGCCCCTCAAGCGCTTCTTCGACGCGATGGCGGTGCGGGTCGTCGGCCCGAAGGCGGCGGGCCGGGAGCTCACCCTGAACTTCGTCTTCACGGACCTCGGCGAGACCCACGTCGTCGAGCTCTCGAACGGCGTGCTCCACCACCACGAGGCCGAGGCCGACCCGGGCGCCGACGTCACGGTGCGGCTCACGCGCGAGTTCCTGCTGCGGCTCTCGACGGGCCAGGCGGGCCTGCGCGAGATGATCTTCAGCGACGACCTGCACGTCGAGGGCAGCCGCACGGCGCTCCTCGGGTTCTTCTCGCTCCTCGACCGCCCCGACGGCCGCTTCCCGATCGTGACGCCCTGAGCGCGCCCGCGGCGCGTGGCCTCCGGCGCGGCGCTACTGCAGGTCGAAGACCACGCGCTCGATCGTGCCCGCGAAGGGGAACGGCCGGCGCAGGTAGTACATCCAGTGCGGCGAGACCGGAAGCCCGTTGTCGCGGCCGACGTCGAGGCCGGCGTAGCCCGAGAAGCGCAGCGGCACGGTGTGCTCGAGCCGGCCCTCGGCGACCTGCTTGCCGTCGAGGAAGAGGCGCTGGGTGCCGCCGGTCGCAAGCTTCCGGGGCGTGTCGGCGGTGAACTCGTAGCGCACCTTCACCTTACCCTCGGGCAGCGCCTCGGAGGCCACGAGGTCGTCGATCTTCAGGCCCAGGAAGCTGTAGGTGTAGCGGAGCCGCCCGCCCAGCACGTAGAGCGAGAACCCGCCGAGGAAGCTCGAGTTGGCGACGATGACTCCCTCGGCGCCGCTGCAGACCGGGCCGAGACACCAGTTGTGCGGAACCTCGAGGTCCGCCTCGATCGCGAACGAGCGGTTGTAGATCGGCGGGGTCATCCCGGGCGCCAGGTTCTCGACGCCGGGCTGGAGGACGACCCGCTGCGGGGCGAGATCGGCGGGCGGCCGGATCCCCCACAGGAAGGCGATGCCGCCGAGCAGCGGCAGCACCTGGTTGCGCTCGGCCTCGCTCCAGAAGAGCGCCTCGAGGGCGGCCATCCGGTCGGGGTGCTCGGCGGCGAGATCGCGGCTCTGCGAGAAATCGTGCTCCAGGTCGTAGAGCTCGCAGCGGTCCTCGTCGGGGTCCCAGGTGCCGGGCGCCAGCCGCGCGATCGTCGCGGGATCGAAGCGCCACGGGATGCGGTCGATGCGGCAGCTCCACAGCCAGCCGTCCTCGTAGATCGCGCGGTTGCCGATCATCTCGAAGTACTGGCGGGTGTGACGCTCCGGAGCCGCGGCGTCGTCGAAGGTGTAGGCGAAGCTGGTGCCCTGGATCGGCTGCTGCGGGATCCCGTCGACGACGGCCGGCGCGGTCACGCCGGCGGCCTCGAGGATCGTCGGGGTGAGATCGATCGCATGGGTGAACTGGCTGCGCAGCCCGCCCTTGTCGGTGATGCGCTTCGGCCAGGAGACCACCATGCCGTTGCGGATGCCGCCGAGGTGCGAGGCCACCTGCTTGCCCCACTGGAAGGGCGTGTTGCCGGCCCAGGCCCAGGCGGCCGCGTAGTGCGGATCGGTGCGCGGCCCGCCCCACACCTCGAGGCCCCCGTAGGCGTGGATCGCCTCGAGCTGCTGCGCGGTCGTGAGCGGGATCCCGTTCAGCGTGGTGATCTCGTTGAAGCTGCCGGACTCGGTGCCCTCCATCGACGCGCCGTTGTCGCCGAAGAGGTAGACGACGAGCGTGTCGTCGCCGAGGCCGAGCTCCTCGATCGCCCCGACCACGCGGCCCACCTCGTGATCGGTGCACTCCTGGAAGCCGGCGTAGACCTCCATCTGCCGCGCGTAGAGCCTCTTGACCTCGGCCGGCAGGGGGTCCCAGGCCGGGAAGGCGTCGGGGCGAGGCGTCAGGACCGCGTCGGGCGGGATCACACCGAGCTGTTTCTGGCGTTCGAAGGTGGCCACGCGCAGCGCGTCCCAGCCGGCGTCGAACTTCCCGGCGTAGCGGTCGGCCCACTCCTGGGCCACGTGGTGCGGGGCGTGGCTCGCGCCGGTCGCGAAGTAGAGGAAGAAGGGCTGCTCGGGCGCCTGGCTCTTCTGGTCGCGGATCCAGGCGATCGCGTGGTCGGCGAGCGCCGTGGTCAGGTAGAAGCCCTTCCCGGTCGGGACGCCGAGCGTCGTCTGGTTCTCGACCAGCATGGGGTCCCAGTGCGAGTCCTCTCCGCCCAGGAAGCCGTAGAAGTAGTCGAAGCCGAGCGCATTGGGCCAGCGGTCGAAGGGGCCGGCGGGCCCCTGCTCGTCGTCGGGGGTCAGGTGCCACTTGCCGATCGCGGCCGTCGCATAGCCGTTGTCGCGCAGGATGCGGGCCAGCGAGGCGGCATCGCGCGGCCAGTGTGCGTCGTAGCCCGGGAAGCCGCTGTGGGTCTCGGCGATCATGCCGAAGCCCATCCGGTGGTGGTTGCGGCCGGAGAGCAGCGCGGCGCGCGTCGGAGAGCAGAGCGCCGTCACGTGGAAGCGGTTGTAGCGGAGCCCCTGCGCGGCGAGCCGGTCGAGGGTCGGCGTCCGGACCGGCCCGCCGAAGGTCGAGGGGTTGCCGAAGCCGGCGTCGTCGATCAGCACGACCAGGACGTTCGGCGCGCCCGCGGGCGCCTGGGGCCGCTCCGGGTACTCGGGAACGGAGCCCGCGAGGGTCTTCTCGATCGTGCCGGTGAAGGGCGGCGCGGGCCGCGGCAGGACGTCCTGCGCGGGCGCTGCCGCGGCGATTGCGAGGAGGGCGAGAGCGAGCAGGAGGGGGCGCATCACGATCGACAGCGTAGTCGAGCCGATGGCGATGTGCCGGACGATTCCGCTGCCCTCAGTCCTTCTCCTCGTCGACCAGGTCCACGAAGAGGCCGTCGATCTCGGACTCGTCGGGCAGACGCGGCGGTGCGGTGCCGAGCACCTCGTCGTCGAGCGATGCCCGGCGCGGGCGGCTCCAGGCGCCCGGAGCGGTGTGGTCGGGCCCGGTGGTGGCGAGCTCGGCCTGCAGCTCCTCCTCGTGCGGCTCGCGGTCGAAGGCGCGTGCCGGCCGCGAGACGTGAGCCCGCGAGACACCTGCGTGGAGGGCGCCCTCGCCCCCGCTCAGCTCGGGACCGAGCTCCGCGTCGAGGTCGAAGTCGCCGAGCTCCGGCGCGGCGGGTGCATGCGGCGCGAGGCCGAGCGCGGCGGGCGACACGCCCGAGAGGGTGTCGGCGCCGCTCTGGGCCCACGGCAGGTCCCGCGCCGCGCGCTCGACGTCGGCCGGCTCCGGCCACTCGCGGCGCGCGAGGTGCGCCTCGAAGAGCGCGTTGTCGGCGAGCGCGTTCATGCGCCGCGGCAGACCCCCGGCGCGCGCGGCGATCACGTCGGCGAGCTCGGGGGCGAAGAGCGCGGGGTCGCCGCCGGCCACGACCAGCCGGTGTGCGAGGTAGGCGCGCGCCTCCTCGCCGGCGAGCGGCTCGATGCGCACGCGCAGCTCGCAGCGGCCGAGCAGCGCCGGCTCGCGGCCCAGCATGCGCTCGAGCTCGAGCGAGCCGACCAGCAGCGCCGAGAGCAGGCGCTCGTCGTCGTGCTCGAAGTTCAGCATCGCGACGAGCTCGGCCAGCGCCTCGACGCCGAGGGCCTGCGCCTCGTCGATCGCGACCACGGCGCGACGCCCCTCCTTGCGCAGCTCGACGAGGTGGAGGTAGAGCTCGCGCAGGGCCTCCGCGCGCGTGCCGGCGGGCTCGGCGACCCCGAGCTGGCGGGCCACGGCCGAACGCAGCCAGGCCGGCTCGACGCCGCGGCCGACCACCAGGAGCCCCACCTCGAAGCGATCGGGATCGAGCTCGTCGAGCACGTGCCGCGCGAGGGTCGTGGTGCCGGAGCCGAGCTCGCCGCACAGCACCGACAGCTCCTTGCCCTGGCGCAGGCAGCGCAGGAGCCGCGCCTTCGCCTCGGAGACGCCACGGCTCTCGAACCAGAAGTCCGGCTGCGGCTCGTTGCGGAAGGGCTCGCGCTCCAGGCCGAAGCGTTCCAGGTGCTCCAAGGGCGACCTCAGAAGAAGGAGACCTTGCGCCGGCGCCGCTGCACCGGAGCGACAGGCTCCACGGTTTGGGGTTCGGGTGCGTGCTCGGGTGCCGGACCGGATTCCGGCTCGGCGACCTCGACGCCCGCGAGCGTGGCGTCCAGGAAGGCCGCCTCGGTCTCGCGCTCGAGCGCGGCTCCGCCGTCGTCCGGAGATCCGCCGGCGCCGCTGTCGGGCAGCTCCGTCCCCTCGCCCTCCTCGGACGGCGACGCCTCCTCGAGCTCGGCGGAGACCTCCTCGTCCTCGTGGTTCGCCTCCGCGACCACGTCGTCGAAGCTCTCGTAGCGGGGTGCCGCCGGCGCGTCCTCGGCGGCCTCGGCCACGAGGTCGTCGAAGGACTCGAAGGCCTCGACCGACTCCGCAGGCTCCGCCTCGGGCTCGGCTGCGGAGCCGCGCTCGAGGGCGGCCACCCGCTCGGCGACGTCCTGGAAGCCGGGCTCGAGCTGCTGCACGCGATGGAAGGCGTCGAGCGCCCGAACGCGGTCGGGCAGGATCTGGTAGGCGCGCCCCAGCTCGTAGCGCAGTGGCGCCTCGCGCTCGGACGGCACGTCAGGCGAGGCGAGCGCCTGCTCCAGGTGGCCGACGGCGTCCTGCCCGCGGCCCAGGTCGATCGCGCACAGGCCCATCAGCTGGAGCGCGTCGAGGCGCCGCACGGGCGAGCCCAGTGCGTGGCGGAACTCGCCGATCGCATCCTCGAGCAGGCCCATCTCGCGGTAGGCGATGCCGAGGTCGAAGTGGGTCTCGACGTCGCCCTCGCCGAGCGTCTGCGAGACGCCGCGCTTGAACTCGCGGAAGAGCGAGCTGAAGCCCTCGTCGTCGGTGCCGGCGCCGGCGCTCGGAGTCGCATCGGCGAGCGCCTCGGAGAGCTCGGCCGCCAGGTCGAAGGCGGCGCCCCCGGTCTCGTCGTCCTGCGGGAGGTCGGGCGCGGTGAGCTCCGGCTCCTCGGAGGCTCGCGGCGCCGCCGCGACGGCGACGGGCGCCGGCGCAGCGGGTGCGACCGGCGCCTCCGGGGCGGGCGCGACGGCGAACGCGGGTGCCGGCGTCGGACGCAGCGTGGTGTCGTCGAGGCTCGCATCCGGCCCGCTCGCGAGCACGTTGGCGGTCGAGTCCTCCGCCTCCACCGGCGGCGCGACCTCGCCCGGCCATTCGTCCTCGTCGAGCGCAGGCGCCGTCAGGTCGAGCGCGTCGGGAGGCTCGACCTCGAGCGCGTCCTCGCGTGCCACCGCGGGCGCGGCGGGCTCGGGAGCGACGGGGAGCGGCGCCGGAACCGCGATCGGGCCGCCGCGCTGCACGGCGATCTCGCCGAGCCGGAGCAGCGCGCCCGGATGGCTCGGCGCGCGCGCGAGGATCCGGCGGTAGACGGCCTCGGCCTCGGCCAGCAGGCCCTGGTCGAAGTAGAAGCCCGCCTCCTCGAGGTCCTCCTGGATGTGCTGTGCCGCCGACGCCGACAGCTCGCCCGGAGGCACTTCGGATCGTACGGCTGGATCGACGTCCGCGGCGGCGTCGCTCCGGGGCAGGTGCGGCGGCGCGGTTGCGAGCTCCTCTTCGGGCAGCTCCCAGGTCTGCTCGCGTGCCGCGGGCGGCTCCGTGTCGTCCGGGACCGGCAGCGAAGCCGCAGCGTCCTCGCCGTCGAACACGATCTCGTCCTCGACCTCGCCCGCCGCATCGTCCGGGGCCGGCGCGGGCTCGGAGCGGTCGTCGAGATCGAGGTCGAGGTCGGGCTCCGGCGCCACGGCCGCTGCGTGCGCAGGCGCGCCCGCCGGCTCCACGGCCGCCAGGCTGCCGTCGTCGAGATCGAGCTCGAGCTCCGCGGCGCCGGCGCCGGTCGATCCGGGGGCGGGCTCGTGCTCGCCGCCGTCCAGCGACACGTCGTCGACGTCGATCTCGATGTCGTCGAGCTCGCCGGCGGGCGCCTCCTCCGCCTCGTCAACGCCGCCCGTCTGGCCCAGATCGAAGAGGACCGTCGGCGCCGCGGCGCCCGCGGGCAGCGGCGCGTGCAGGGCCGCGGCGGCGGCGGGATCGAGACCCTCGATGCGCGCGCGCAGCAGGGCGAAGCGCGCGGCGTCGCGTGCCTCGCCGGCCTGCTCCGCCGCGCGGGTCCAGGCCTCGACGGCACGCTCCGGAGCGCCCGCGGCGGCCTGCACGTCCCCGAGCTGCTCGAGCGCTGCGCCGTGCGCCGGCTCCTGTGCGAGCGCGGCCTCGAGACAGGCGAGCGCCCGCTCGTGCTTCCCGTAGCGCGCGTAGACCGCTGCTTCCGCCAGGAGCTGCTCGACGTCGCCCTCGGGCGCGGGCTCGGCCGCGCGGGGGGCCGGCGAGGACGGGGCGGACGGCGCGGCCTGCGCCGGCTTCGCCGGCGCTGCGGGCGCGGGCGCCGGCTCGGGCTCGCCACCGAGATCGGCCCCGCCGCCCGCGAGCGGCAGGTCGCCCGCGAAGGCAGGCGCGTCGCCGCCGAGCTCCACGACACCGTCCCCACCAACCTCGATGGGCTCGCTCCCGAAGACCCCTTCGCCCGCCGCCGGCTCGGAGCCGAGTTCGCCGGCGGCGCCGAAGAGCTCCGCCGCGGCAGCCGTGCCGCCCGCCGTCGCCGTCACGGGCGACGGGGTGGCACTGGTCAGCGCCGCGAAGTCCTGCGGCGGCAGGTGGCGCTGCAGGATCTCGCGCGCCCGGCCCTCCTCGCCGCGCTCGCGCCACGCCTCCGCGCACTGGCGGAAGGCGTCGATCGCGAGCTCCTCCTGGCCGAGGCCGGAGAGCACCCGCGCCAGCAGCTCGTGCGAGTCGGGCCGCGCGGGGTCGGCCTCGACGAGCTTCTGGGCGAAGGCGTGCGCCCGGCGCGGCTGGCCGTGCTCGAGCCAGGTGTTGGCGAGCGCTTCGAGCTCCTCGACGCGCTCCGGCCGCAGCTCGACCATCCGCTCGAGCACCCCTGCGCGCGCCTCCCAGTCGCCCTGGCGCTCGAGCTCGCTCGCGGCCTCGCGGAACTCGGCCATCGCCTCGTCGCCGAGCCCCTCCTGCTCGAGCAGCTCGGCCACCTTGAGCCGGCTCGTGACGTTGGCGGGATCGAGGCTCGCCATCCGTCGCAGCAGGTCGAGCGCCTCGCGCTTGCGGCCGTCGCGCTGGCAGGCCTGGGCGGCGGTCTGCAGCGCGGCCATCGCCTCCGACATCAACCCGAGTCGCTGGTAGAGGTCGGCGAGCGGCACGTAGACGTCGTGCCGCTTGCTGTCGATCTTGGTGACCTGCTTGTAGAGCGCGACCGCCTTGGCGTCGAAGCCGTCGCGCTGGAACTGGTCGGCGACCTTCAGGTAGGCCGAGATCGCCTCGTCGTTGCGGCCCGCCTTCTGCAGCAGGTCGCCGACCTTCAGACGCACGTTGGTGTCGCGAGGATCGGCCTGGAGGACCGTCTGGTAGTCGGCCAGCGCCTTGTCGAGCGCGCCCTTCTGGAGGTGGCGCTGCGCCGACTCGAGGATCTTCCGCTTGTTGATCGCCGCCACTGGTCCTCGTCGCGGGGCTTCGGCCGCAGCCCGGCAATGGCCCCCCGCCCGCGCCACCTCACGGGTCGTCGGCGACCCCCTCTGGATCCTCGCCGGGCGGGGCGCTCCCCTCTGGCGACGTATCGGCCGCCCGGTGGGGCTCTTGAGGCGCCCCGTCCCCCTGCGGCGGCGCCGGGTTGCACGGGCGGCTGCGCGCCGATGCGGCGGCGCCGGCCGCGCAGCGCTGCGGCGGCCCCGGTGCGGGCGGCCGGCAGGGGGTGGGGCTCGGCGGGCGCGCGCGGCGCCTACAGCTCCTGCTGCAGCTCGAGGAGGTGGCGGCGCATCAGGAAGCGGGCCTTGCCGAGGTTCCCGCGCGGCTCGAGCGCCGCCACCACGAAGAGCTCCTCGTCCACGACCCGGAACAGCAGCCAGAAGCGGCCGAGGCCGATCACCGCCTCGTCGAGGCGGCCGCCCGCGATCGCGTCGGAGGCCTTGCGGATCTCGTCGAGGATGCGCCCGAACTCGACGCCGGCGGCCGCCACCTCGCCGTCGGCCGCGGCAGCACCCGCCTCGGGTGCGTAGTGCTCGGCGATCGGGATCCCGTCGCTCCCCATCAGCGCGATGCCGATCGCACCCGGCACGCCGTCGATCATCCTGCGCAGGACGGGCTCGAAGTTCATGCGTTTCCTCCTCGCAGCCGGGCGAGCCAGCGCTCGAGGGTCTGGATGGTTCGTGCGCGCGCCGCCGCATCGACATCCCGCGCGGGGTCGGCGGAAGCGAGCGCGGGCGCGGCGCCGAGCGCCGAGCGGATCACGTGCGCGCTCTCGAGGTCGCCCTGGCGCTCGAGCAGGTCCGCCATCGTGCGGGTGTGGAAGGGCGAATCCGGTGACGGCAGCGGCACGCTCTCGGGCTCGTCGAGCCGCGCGCGCAGGATCGCCTCGAAGGCGATCCCGTCGGCGTCGATCATCGCGTCGGTCTCGGGGTGCGCGTCGTCGAAGGCGCTCTCGAGCTCGGTGTCGTGCAGGCGGACGAAGGCCGCTTCGGCGGCCGCGCGCGCCTCCGGCTCGCCACCCGGAGCCGCAGCGCCGTCGTCGAGGGCGCCGGCGAGCAGCGCGCGCGCGTCGGCGGTGAGCCCCCGGTCGAGCAGCGCCAGGGCGCGCGCCACCAGCGCGGCGTCGACGACGCCGGCGTGTCCCGGGCCCTCCAGGGCCTCCGCCTGCTCCAAGTCCGGCCTCCTCACCTTCGTCGCCGCCGCGCGGGCCCTTGCTCCGAACCGGCCCGGCCCCTCCCCACCGCACGCGCGCCGAAATCCCTCGGCAGGATCTCGGCGGGCGTCAGCGGGACGGTGTCGGCCCGGCCGATCCCGCGCAAGACGACGAAGCGGACGTGCGCGTCCGTGCGCTTCTTATCGACACGCAGCGCCGAGAGATAAGCCCGGCGCGGGAAGGCCGGCGGCCGGGTGGGAAGGCCGGCCCGCTCGAGCAGGGCCTCCAGGCGATCGGCGGTCCCGGCGGGGGCGTGGCCCAGCGACTCCGAGCGGCGCGCCGCGAACGCCATCCCGAGCGCCACCGCCTCGCCGTGCAGGATCCGCCGGTACCCGCTCAGGGTCTCGACGGCGTGGGCCAGGGTGTGCCCGAAGTTGAGGAGCATGCGCAGGCCCGCCTCGCGCTCGTCCTGGCTCACGATCTCCGCCTTGATCGCGCAGGAGCGGGCGAGGAGGTCGAGCGTCGGCGCGGGCTCGAGGGCGAGGACGCCCTCCACGTCGCGCTCGAAGCGCTCGAAGAGGGCCGCGTCCCGGATCGCGCCGTGCTTGATCATCTCGGCCAGGCCCGCGGCGCGCTGGCGGAGCGGCAGGCTGCGCAGGGTCGCAAGGTCCATCCAGACCACGCGGGGCTGGTGGAAGGCCCCCACCAGGTTCTTCCCGCGCGGCAGGTCCACCGCCACCTTCCCGCCGACGCTGGCGTCGGCCATCGCGAGGAGCGTCGTCGGCACCTGGACGAAGGGCACGCCCCGCATCCAGGTGGCGGCGACGAAGCCGGCGAGATCGCCGACGACGCCGCCCCCGAGCGCGACCACGACGGTGCCGCGGTCGGCCTCGAAGTCGAGGAGGGCGCCGTAGAGCCGCTGGGCCCAGGTGAAGCTCTTGGCGCGCTCGCCGTCGGGGACCAGGAGCCGGCGCACCCGGAGGCCGGCCTCCCGCAGGCTCCGCTCGAGCCGCGGCGCGTAGCGCCGGCCCACCTCGGGCACGGTCACGATCGCCGCGCGGCGCGCCTTCGTGCAGGCGGCGATCGCGGGCCCGGCCTGGTCGAGCGTCTCGAACCCCAGGTGGATCTCGTAGCTCCGCGCGCCGAGCTCCACCCGGACCGTGCGTGCCGTGGCCGCCCCTTCCATCCGCTCCGCTCCCTCCGGCCGTCCCTGCAGCAAGGCTGCGATCCGGGCCGCGACGGCGCCGGGCGCGAGCCCGTCGGTGTCGACGGCGATCGTCGCCGTCGCATAGCAGGGCGAGCGCTCTGCGAGCAACGCCCGCAGCCGCGCGCGGCGCCCGTGCGCGTCGAGGCCCGCCAGCAGCGGGCGCCCGGCGGCGTCGCCGATCCGGGCCGCGAGGGTCTCGGGGCGCGCGCGCAGCCAGACGACCGTGCCGCTCGCGGCAAGCCGCTCGGGCGCGCCGGGCTGGGCGATGGCCCCGCCGCCGAGCGCCACCACGACCGCGCTTCCTGCCAGCGCCTCGATCGCACGCCGCTCGCGCGCGCGGAAGCCCGCCTCGCCCTCGCGCGCGAAGATCTCCGGGATCCGCGCGCCGGCCGTGCGCTCCACCTCGAGGTCCGCATCCGCGAAGGCGAGGCCGAGGCGCTCGGCCAGGCGTGCGCCCACCGCCGACTTCCCGGCGCCCATCGCGCCCACCAGCCAGATCGTCGCCCCCGACATGGCGCGCCAGTATAAGAAACGAGAGGCGGGGCGGACTGCCGTCCGCCCCGCCTCGGGTCTTGCTCCGGTCGCGTGGACCGGAGGGTGGATCAGCCGCCGACGGCGCCGGCCTGCATCACCACCGAGGGCGTCACGAAGATCAGCAGCTCGCGCCGCGAGTCCTCGTTGTCGAAGTTCCGGAAGGCGTTCCCGATCACCGGGAGCTTCCAGAAGCCCGGCACGCGCTGCGAGCTCTCCGACTTCTCGATCACGTAGATCCCGCCCAGGACCAGGGTCTGGCCGTCCTTGACCAGCGTCTCGGTCTTGGCCTGGTTCTTCGCGATCGCCGGCGAGCCGGTCGGCGTGTCGATGCTCTCGTCGGGCGCGTTGCGCGTCACCTCGACCGCCATGATGATGCTGCGGTCGGCGGTGATGTGCGGCGTCACCTTGAGCGAGAGCACGGCGTCGATGAACTCGAGCTGGGCGTCGCCGTTCTCGAAGGTCTGGAACGGGATCGAGACACCCTGCTCGATCAGCGCCTCCCGGTTGTCGAGGGTCACGACGCGCGGGCTCGAGATCACCTTGCCCTCGCCGTTGAGCTCGGCCGCCGCGATGCGGACGTCCACGTTGACGCGGTCGTCGAGCAGGAAGGCGCCCAGGTTCATGAGGCCGGCCGGGTTCAGCGTGATCGGGTTGGTCACGACGGCGTTGTTGGCCTGGTTGAAGGGGAACTGGCTGTCCTGCGAGGTGATCGGGCGCATTCCGCCGATCGTGAAGTCGTCCTCGTCCTCGTCCGGCTGGGTCCCGAAGCCCCACTCGGTGCCGATCTCCTTCGAGAAATCGAGCGATGCCTCGACGATGCGCGCCTCGATCATCACCTGCGGCGTCTGGGAGTCGATCGCCTTGACCAGCGCGGTGGCCTCGTCGATCACGCCCGGGATGTCCTTGATGATGATCGTGTTGGTGCGCTCGTCCACGTCCACGGTGCCGCGGGCGGTGAGGAGCCGCTTCACCAGCTTCGCCACCTCGCCGACCTTGGCGTAGTTCACGGGCTGGAGCTTCACGATCAGGTCCTCGAGCTTCTCCTTGGCCCGGCGCTCCTGCAGGCGCGCCTCCTCCTCGGCCTTGAGCATCTCGGCCGGTGCGATCCGGAGCACGTTGCCCACCCGCACGAAGCCGAGGCCCTTGGTCAGCAGGATCACGTCGAGCGCCTGGTCCCACGGCACGTCGACGAGGCGGATGGTCACGTTCCCGGTCACCTCGTCACCGGCGATGATGTTGAGGTCGGAGACGTCCGCGATGAGGCGCAGCACGTCGCGGATGTCCACGTCCTTGAAGTCGAGGCTGATGCGGCGCCCGACGTACTCCTTGCCGTCGAGCAGGCCGCCCTCGTCGAGCTGGTCGATCGGCTCGACGCCGCCCTCGACGGCCGCCGCCGAGGGCTCGGCCGCGTTGGCCGGCAGCGACGCGGCCGCCACGGCCTTGGCCGCCGCGGGCGCCGGGGCCGCCGCCGTCTTCTTCCCGGCCTTGTCACCGGCGTTCACCGGCAGCGCCGCCGCGGCCTGCCCGTGCTCGAAGGCGAGCACGATGTCGTGGCCGTCGCGGCTCACCTGGGGCTCGAGGCCCGCGGCGCGCTCGACGACGATCCGGACCTCGGGCGTCTTCGCGTCGGGCTGCTGGAATGCGCTGACCAGCGCGACGGGGCCCTTGCCCTCCGGCGCCACGCGGGTGGCCGCGTCGGGCGCAAGCGTGGCGCCCGGCACGACGAGCATCAGCGTCTTCGGGTCGGGGCGCATCACCTGGTAGTCGACGGCGCGGTCGGCCGACACCACGACGCGATCCACGTCCTCGGCCCTGGCGTAGGCGACCTGGCGCACGGTGGCGCCGCCCGTCGCGGGCACTGCCGCCGTCGAGGAGGCGCCGCCCTCGGTCCCGCTCGCCGTTCCGCCGGTGGCCGGTGCCGCGCTCGCGGGCTGCGGAGCGGCCCCACCGAGGGCCACGACCATGCCCCCCGCCAGCGACTCGAGCCGGTGGCCCGCGAAGGCCCCGGCGTCGTCGCCGGCGTCGAGCACGATCCGGACCTTGCCCTGGTGCTGGCCGACCCGGATCCGTTCGACGGGGCCGGACTCGACCCGGACCACCTGCTCGGCGACCTGGCTCTGCACGCCGGGCAGGTCGAGCACCAGCCGGGCCGGCTGGCTCAGCGTGAAGCTCTCGACCCCCTGGAGCGCGCCGTCCGCGTCGAGGTGGACGAGCATGCCCTGCGGCGTCGCCTCGGCGCGCACCGCGAGCAGGGTCTTGGCGGCGCTGCCCGCCGCGGCCGCCGGAGCGGCCGAGACGGCCGGTGCGCCGGCGTCATCGGGCGTCGCGGAGGGCGTAGCCGCTCCGGACGCGTGGCCGAGCCACAGCGCAGCAAAGGCGCTGGCTGCGGCGATCATGCGATAGCGAACGCGAACGGTGGCGAACATCGGACCTCACCCTCCCTGGGTCGTCGAACGAGTGCGCATCTCGATTTCCTTCTGGGTCTGCGCACCCAGATAGTCCACGTAGGTCTCGCGGACCGTGACGGCGTTGTCGCTGATGCTGGTGACCGAGCCGTCGTTCTTGCCGATCGGCGTGCCCACCTGGACGACGTAGCCCCGGCCCGACGGGTCCTCGACGAGCGCGCGGGGACGGCCGGTCCCCCACACCACGGCGACGACCGTGAGCTGGCTCAGGTCGAACTGCTCGAGCGGCCCGCGCTCCGTCTTCGCGAGCCGCTGCTTCTGGTCCTCGATGAAGGACCGGAACGGGTCGCGGCGGCCCGGCGCTGCGACATAGGTGTAGTCGCCGGCGGCGGCGACGAGCCCCTCCTGCGGCGCGGCCGGCTCGCCGGGCTTGGCAGCGCGCTGCTGCACCACCTGGCCCTTCGAGCGCTTCATCAGCTCGGCCCGCTTCTGCTCGTAGTCCTGGACCGTCGGCGCGTTCGCGTTCTCGCGCGAGCAGCCGGGCCCGAGCACGAGCGCAGCGAGCAGTCCTCCGAGGACCCATGCCTTCACGAGCGTCCCCCCTGCGGCCGGGCGGCCGAAGCGGCCCGCGGCGCCTTGCCCGCCGGATGCGCACCCGGCTGGGCGGGCGCCGCCGGCTGCTCGATGAACCGGAACGTGGTCGCCTCGCCGCTCACGTTCAGCACCGTCGACTGGGTATCGGCATCGGCGAGCTTCATCACCATACGGTTCACGTTCACGATCCGCGGCAGCTTCGAGACCTTGTCGAAGAAGCGCGCGATGTCGTGGTAGCTGCCGCTGAACTCGATCTCGATCGGGACCTCGGCGTAGAAGTCGCGCACGACCTCCGCCTTCGGCTTGAAGAGCTTGAACTCGAGGCCCGCGTCCTTGCCCAGGCTCGAGATGTCGGTGAGCAGCACCGGCAGCTCCTTGCTGTCCGGCAGCTGGCGCAGCGCGAGCTTGAGCTTCTGCTCGAGGTCGGAGAGCTCCTGCTCAAAGGCCGCCAGGTTGGCGACGATCGCGCGGACCTCGCTCACCTGGCGCTGGAGATTGCGCTCCTTGGCCGCGACCTGCTCCAGCGAGGCACTGGCCGGCTTGTAGAGCAGGAAGCCGTAGAGGCCGAGCACGAGGGCGCACAGGACCGGAATGGCGGCCATCCGGTAGGCCCGCGGCAGCTTGGTGAAGGCCTCGAGCCTGGTCGTGATCTGGTCGAGTCCGAGGTTCATGACCCGGCTCCTCCTACTGCGCCGCCGCGGCGGCGCCGCGGCCCGGGGGCTTCCTGGCCGGCTGGCCCTTGGCGGGCGCGGCCGCCGCCGGCGCCTGCTCGCCGTAGGGCTGGTCGGGCGACTCGAGCGCCGCACGGATCTGGAAGGTGTTGAGCTTGAGCGAGTCGACCAGCTTCAGCTCGGTCGACTCGAGCTCCACCCGCGCGAAGTACGGCGAGTCGTCGAGCGCCCGCAGGAAGAGCGCGACCAGCTCGTTGTCGAGGCTCATGCCGCCGAGCGCGATCTGGCCGTTGTCGGCGTTCAGGTCGTTCAGCCAGACCCGTTCGGGAATGTGCGAGGCCAGCTCGTCCATGATGTGGACCGGGCCGGAGCGCGAGCGCTCGAGGTTCTCGATCACCGCGAGCTTCTGCTCGATCTCGGCCTTCTTGGCCTTGAACTTGGCCACCTGCTCCTGCTGCGGCTTGAACTGCTCGAGCTGCTTCTCGAGCGCCGCCACGCGCCCGCGCGTCGCCGAGATGCGGCCCATCATCCAGACCTGGACGACACCGGCCAGGAGCACCGCGCCGACCAGGCTCGCGGCCAGCAGCATCATCTGCTGGCGCACGCCCGCCTTGCGGCGCGCTTCGCGAACGGGGAGAAGGTTGATGCGGATCACGACTCGTCCACCCTCCGCAGCGCCAGGCCGACACCCACCCCGAGCGACGGCCCGACCTGGGCCAGGAACTCGGGATCGAAGCGGTTCGACGGCATCATCTTGTGGAGCGGGTTCAGGATCTCGACCGAGAGCCCCGTCCGCTCGCGGAACACCGTGTCGATGCCAGGCACCCGCGCCGACCCGCCGGCCAGCACCAGGCGCTGGATCCGGGTGTCGGCAGCGGTCGCCGAGAAGAAGTCGAGCGAGCGCGCGATCTCGCCCACCAGGTTGTTGGTGACCGAGCGCATCGCCTGCTCGACCTCCTGGGGCACGACGTCCTGGCTCTCGCGCGCCGACGGCTCGCCGATCTTGATCCGCTCGGCCTCGTCGAAGCTGATCGAGAGCGCGCGCTGGATTTCGGCGGTGTACTGGTTGCCACCCGTGGAGACGTCACGGGTGAAGGCGGGCACCCCGCCCGACACCACGTTGATGTTGGTGACCTGGGCCCCGATGTTGATCACCGCGACCACGTCCTCCGGGCCCGGCTCGTAGTTGGCCTCGAAGGCGTTCTCCACGGCGAAGCCGGCCACGTCGATCACCGAGGGCGTGAGTCCGGCCTCGCCGATCAGGTTCACGTAGTCGTCGATCAGGTCGCGCTTGGCGGCGACCAGCAGCACCTCCATCGGCCGGTCGGCATCGCCGTGCTGGATCACCTCGAAGTCGAGGTTCACCTCGTTGACGTCGAAGGGGATGTACTGCTCGGCCTCCCAGCGGATGCTCTCCTCGAGCTCCTCCACCGTCATGGCCGGCACCGAGATCTTCTTGACGATCACCGAGTGGCCCGACACCGCCGCGGCCACGTGCTTGGCCTTGCTGCCCGACTTTCCGAGCGCCTCGCGGATCGCGTCGGCGATCGCGCCGGAGTTGAGGAAGGCCCCGTCGACGATCGCGTCGTGCGGGAGCGGCGCGATCCCGAGGTGCGCCAGCTCGAAGCCGTCCCCGCGCGGGACGACCTCGACGGCCTTCACGCAGGACGAGCCGATGTCGAGACCGACGATGGACTTCGAGCGAAGTCGCGGAACGATCTGCACGGACCCCTCTCCTCGCGCCCCAAGAGCTAGTGGGCGTGATCGCCTTCCGAGACGGCGGTGATCGAGAGCGGGGGGGCCCCTGCTCCTGCCTCGGCGCTGAAGATCTCGTCCTTGTCCGAGACCCGCTTGCCGAGAGCCAGGAGGATCTTTCGCTTGGTGTCGAGCCGGCACGGGCGCCCCGCCTCGACGCGATCGATCGTCAAGGTGGAGAGGCCCGCCTTTCGGGCCAGCTCCGCCTTGCTCATCATCAGTGCTTCGCGCGTACGCTGGACGTTGTTGCGCGGCACCCTCGGGTCCTCCCCTGCCACCCCGACCGAATCAGTCCCCCACGGTCGGAGCGGCACGCCGATGGGGACTATCGGTCCGGCCGAAACGACACTTGAGGCAGCCTTGCCGCCGGAACGCTCCCGGGCTGCCAGGCCAGGCCCCACCCCCGGGGCGACCCGGGACGGCGTCGATCTCAGCGTGGGCCGCGGGTCGGCCGAAGAGAGGCGGGTGTCACGGCGGGTTCTGATCGTGGACGACGACGAATCCCTCCGGGACAGCCTCGCCCTGGTGTTGGGTGCGGAGGGCTTCGAGGTCGCCGTCGCCGCCGACGGCGAGCGCGCCCTGTCCCAGCTCGACGAGGTGGCCCCCGACATCGTCCTGTGTGATCTGCGCATGCCCGGGATCGGCGGCCTCGAGCTGGTCCCCGAGCTGGTGCGCCGGCGATCCGATGCAACCGTGATCCTGATGTCGGCCTGGGCCAGCGACGAGACCGCGCTCGAGGCGATGCGCCGCGGTGCCTACGACTACCTCGCCAAGCCCTTCCAGCCCGGTGAGGCGCTGCTCGCGATCCGCAAGGCCGGGGAGCGCGAGCGCCTGCGGCGCGAGAGCCGCCTCCTGCGCCGGGAGGTCGAGCGCTCGCTCGGCGAGCGGCCGATCGTCGCCGCGTCGCCGGGCATGATCGAGGTGCTCGAGCTGATCGAGCGCGCCGCCGAGTTCAAGGCCACCGTTCTGCTGACGGGAGAGAGCGGCACCGGGAAGGAGGTGCTCGCACGCGCGCTGCACGCCCAGTCGCCGCGCCGCGACGAGGCCTTCGTCGCCGTGAACTGCGGCGCGATCCCCGAGCCGCTCCTCGAGTCGGAGCTCTTCGGCCACGCCAAGGGCGCCTTCACCGGCGCCGACCGGGCGCGGCGCGGCCTGTTCCAGGAGGCCGACGGCGGCTCGCTCTTCCTCGACGAGGTGGGCGAGCTGCCGCTCGCGCTCCAGGTGAAGCTCCTGCGCGTCCTGCAGGAGGAGGAGGTGCGGCCGCTCGGCGAGTCGAAGGCGCGACGCGTCGACGTGCGGGTGATCGCCGCCACCGCCCGCGACCTCGAGGCCGAGGTCGCCGCGGGCCGCTTTCGCGAGGACCTCTTCTACCGCCTCAACGTGCTCCGCGTCCACGTTCCGGCGCTGCGCGAGCGGCGCGAGGACGTGCCGCTGCTCGTCGACCACTTCCTCGAGCGCTTCCGCCGCGGGCTCGGCCGCCCCGTGCACGCGATCGCCGACGACGCGCTCGCGCGGCTCGTCGCCCACCCCTGGCCCGGGAACGTCCGCGAGCTCGAGAACGTGATCGAGCGCGCGGTGATCCTGGCGCGCGGGGACCGCGTGACGGCGCAGGAGCTCCCGACCAACGTCGTGCACCCCGATCCCGCGGCCGAGGCCGGCGTCGGCCAGGACCTCTCGCTGCGGCGGGCGCGGCGCGCCGCCGAGATCGAGGCGATCCGCGCGGCGCTGCGCGCGACGGCGGGCAACCGCACCCACGCCGCGCGCGTGCTCGAGATCAGCCACCGCGCCCTGCTCTACAAGCTCAAGGAGTACGGGATCCGCGGCTGAGAGAGGGTTACCGGCAGTCGGCATCCGCGAGCGCGCGAGCGCGGGCGGGCGGAGCGCATCGGAGCTCCGGGGCTACTCGATCGAGGCGACCGGCTCCTCGGCCTCGCCGCCGGCCGCGGTGGGCCGGGCCTTCGGCAGCTCGCGCACCACGACCTCGAAGCGTTGCCGGGCCTCGCCGCCGTGCCCGTCCTTCACGACGACCTCGAAGACGTGGGTTCCGGCGTCGTCCCGGGTTGCCGACCAGCGGAGCTCGCCGAGCAGGGGATCGACGCTCGCCCCCTCGGGCCCCTGCGCGAGCTCGTAGCGCAGGTTGCGGTCGCCGTCGGGATCGCTCGCCTGCAGGGCGTACTGGAAGCTTCCATCGGCGCTGACACCCCCCGGCGTCGACGTGATCGAGGGCGCGGAGTTGCCCAGCACGACCGGCGCGCTGTCGAGCGGCGCGGTCTCCGCCTCGCCGTCGCTTGCGGTCGTCCGTACCTGCACCTGGTCACCGCGCTCGAGCCCGGTCGTTGCGAAGCGCTCACCCTCGGCGCCCTCCACCGGGCTGCCGTTCACGCGCCAGCGGTAGCGGAAGTCGACGGCGTCGCCGTCCCCGTCGCGGGCGTCGGCCACCGCGACCAGCTCGGTGCCGATCTTGACCTTCTCGACCGGCTCGATGTGCGCACCGAGGAGCTCCGGGGGACGATTGCCCACCCGTGCGAAGGCGCTCATCGGCTCGCTGCCGGTGCGCCCGTCGTGCGCCGTGACCTCCACCTCGATCGCGACGCCCTTGCCCGCCTGCGCAGGCACCTGCAGGCTCGCACCACGTCCGGCGACGCGCCGGCCCCCGACCGTCCACGCGAACTGCAGCTCGACGGCATCGCCGTCCGGGTCGAGCGCCTCGACGCGCGCCACGACGTCGTCGCCGGCGTGGGGCGCGGCGGGATCGAGGGTTACGCGCGCGATCCGCGGGGCCCGGTTGTCGGTGGCCGCCGCCGCCGTCACCGGGGCCGAGAGCGAGCGGCCGCTCGGCGCCGGCACCTCGCCGCCGCATGCGGCCAGGAGCGCGGCGGACGCCGTGCAGGCGACCCAGCGCGTGATGGTGGCTCCCTTCATGACTCCCTCCCTGCGGCGCGCGGGCCGGCTACCTCGGCACCGCACCCGTGAGCCGCAGATGGCGCAGGCGCCGCGTCCCGTCGCGGGTCGGCTCGTCCGCCTCGAACCAGACGGCAGCCTCGTCGGCCGAGGCCCCACCGGCCAGGCTCGGAAGCTCGGCCAGCGTCAGGTCCCCGCCCTGCTCGTTCTCGAGCCGCGTCGTGTCGCTCACCGTGTAGCGATCCCCGTCCAGGACCACGGCACCCTCGGCCAGGTGCACCTCGCCGAGCACCGCGTTGCCCGAGACCTCTTCGGCGTCCACCGGCCACGCGTTGAGCGCGCTTGCCAGCGCCAGCCCGGCGATCGTCGTTGCGATCCGTCGCATCACGCCTCCCTTCCTCCTCACTGGGCCACCTCGCGCCAGTAGAGCTGGCCAGGCGCCCCGCCACCGCCCGGCGGGCCTTCCACGTTCTCGATCTCGCCATCCTGTTGCGTGACCACCACGCGGGTGCCGTCCGGGCTCACCGTGACGCGCGGATCGGTCGGCATGCCGGCGTCGAGCTCGAGGCGCCGCGACGCCGGGTCTCCGTAGTCCGGCAGACTCGGGTCGGTGCCGCCGCCGCCGGCTCCGGGACCGCCACCGGGGAGGCTCCCCGAGCCTTCGGAGTAGGTGGAGCTGTCGTAGTAGAAGCCCTCGCCGCAGTACACCTTGAAGACGTACAGGCTCGCATCACCACCGGCGCTGCACGGGTCGCTCGAGCCCGAGGCCGAGAAGGTGGAGGTGATCACCCAGTAGCCGAAGATGTCGGTGTCGGTGACGAACTTCTCGTCGTCGGCCACCCGGAAGAAGAACCCGCTCTCCGCCGAGAGGTTCGGACACGTTGCGTCGGTGCTCTGGTCGAGGAGATCCTCCTCGGTGAGCATCGGGATCGGCGTCGACCGCCGGTCCAGCGGGTCCTCGTCCTTCACGGAGTAGAAGCGGTTGTTCTCGGCGTCGGTAGTCCCGTCGTGCTGGCGGCTCAGCAGCGCGCGTTCGCCGGTGCCGAAGGCCAGCCAGAAGCGGTTCAGCGCGAAGGCTCCCGAGGGCGAGAAGAAGATGCTCTTGTAGTAGGTGGTCGCCCCGACCGTGACGCCCAGCGACGAGCTGGCGGTCGCCTGGGCGGCGAACCAGCGCCTGAACTTCGTGGTCGGCTGCGACACGTCGGCCGCGCTGTTCACGGCGTCGGCCAGGTGGTTGCCGCTGGCCTCCCATTTGATCACCCACTTCCAGACGTTGCCACCCAGGTCCCCGACGTAGATCACGTCGGCGAAGCCGTCGTGATCCGTGTCGAACACCGACGGCGTGGCCGCCATCGCGTAGAGCATCTCCTCGCGGCCGTCGGTCTCGGTCGGGACGAACTTCTTCTCGCCCAGCACCGCTCCGGTCTCGATGTCGAGGATGTAGATCCCCCGTCCAGCGGTCGCGTTCGGGTCGTAGTTGAGCGCGTCGTTCGGGTCGCTCGTCGGGTGATAGCCACCGCTCACGATCGCCACCCAGCGCTCGTAGGGCTGGCCGCCGATGTCGACCTGGACCTTCGTGATGATGGGCTGGCCCCAGGTCTCGCCGATCGCGTCGCGCTCGGCCGCGCTCGCGTTCTCGGCCGGGAACTCCCACAGGTAGGTCGGATACGCCGCCGCGCTCGGGTCGGTGACGTCGAGGGCGTAGTAGGCTCGACCGCCCTGGCGGAGGCCGCCGGCCACGACGGTGCGCCACTCGGAGCCGGACGGGTCCTTGGTGGTCTGCGTCGCGCTCGCGTAGAACCACACGTCCGCCGCCGAGGGCGAGCCGTCCACTCCGTAGTAGTCGCGCGCGCCGGTGTCGATCGGCAGGTACCGGGTGTTCGCCCGAACGGGCCAGGGCATGAAGCCGAAGAGCTCCTCGCCCGTGCCGCGGTCGTAGCCCGGCGGCGTCGCTGTGGGCTGCCAGGCGCCCGCGTGGAAGGCGTGCAGGAAGCCGTCGTTGGCGCCGGCGTAGACCACGTTGTCGCGCGTGGCGAAGGTCGCGGCGAAGTTCCGGTACGACCCCTCGTTGATGAACGAGCGCGGGCGCCCGACCACCAGCGGGTTCGAGTGGAAGATGTCGCCGAGCAGCCAGGGGCGCCGCACGCAGGAGATGGTCAGGATCCCCGTCCCCATCTCACAACCGCGCAGGTTCTGGACGATCGCGTCCTTCAGGTCGACGACGGAGCCGACGCCGCTCCCCGGGTACGACGGGATGTCCGCGAGGACCAGGTCGTCGCTGGGGTCCAGCGCCGAGCCAAGCGCGGTCATCGAGATCCCGGCCGGCGTGAACGG
Organism: Deltaproteobacteria bacterium; assembly: GCA_035063765.1. Classification (NCBI taxonomy): domain Bacteria; kingdom Pseudomonadati; phylum Myxococcota; class Myxococcia; species Deltaproteobacteria bacterium. The sequence goes on along the minus strand of JAPSFT010000004.1, from coordinate 87,702 downwards.
GATCCGCCCGAGCCCCGGGAAGGAGGTGTAGAGGGTACGGCTGTCGGGATCCGGGATCTCCTCGCCGGCGTCCCAGAACGGGACCGCGGCCGGTGCGACCTGCCCGCCCTTGCACTCGCCGGGCGGCGTGGGGTTGAGAAGCGCGCACGCGCCGTTGGCATCGAGGATGTCGCCCTCGGAGGTCATCTGGAACAGCTTCAGCTGGCCCTTCCAGAAGGCCTGGTCGGAAGGCTCGAAGAGGCTCGTGTAGATGTTGCCGCCGTCGGACGTCCGTGTCGCGGGAACCGTCGCGGCCGTGAAGGACTGGGACTTCCCGATGATGTCGGTGACCGCTCCGGTGATCGCCGCCGCGAGCTCCTCCGCGTTGTTGCTGGCGTAGAAGAGGCCGCCGCCCGCGGCGGCGGTTCGCGCCAGCAGGTCGTTCGCGTAGTCGGTGGTGCTGAAGCCCACCGTGTAGACGTCGATCGCCTGGTTGCCGTCGAGATCGGGGCGGAAGTCGTGGTCGTGCATCCACTTCGCAATGTCGTCGAGGTAGAGGGCGCACTCGTTGCCCCCGTTGCACGCCCAGCCGCCGATCTCGGTCTCCCCGTCGCCGTTGTAGTCTCCGATCAGGGACGTGAAGCTGCCGAAGCCGTAGTTCGTGTAGTCGCCCGTGTTCGCATTGGTGTCGAAGTCGTCCTTGGTGGGCTCACCGTCCGTGATCATGATCACGAAGTTCTTCTGGCAGGCGTACTGCACCGGGCTGATCGGGACCTCGGAGGTCGTGGAGGTGCCGCGCCCGCCGTTGCTGCTGGTGCTGGTGCGATAGCGGTAGCGCGGGAAGGTGCCGCTCGCGCCGTCGGGAAGCTCGCTGTCGACGCGGCTCATGAAGTAGGTGTAGGCCTGGAAGAGCGTCTCCCCGAGCGGCGTCCAGCTCACGCCCTCGAGCGCGTCGATGGCGACGTCCAGGTGTGCCCCGTGGGTGCGCGTGGCACCGTTCAGGGTGTAGGGCGCCGCGTCGTAGTCGTTGATCGGGATCCGCACGTAGCCGCCGTTCGGGTCGCCGCTGCCGCCCGGCAGCCGGAACTGGGCCAGGCCGAAGCGCACCTCGCCGGCCTGGTTGACGTTGCAGATCACCTCGCGAAGCACGTCCTTGCCGGCCGTCACGCGCGCGCGGCGGTACTTGGAATAGGTCGTGTAGCCCTGGGCCTGGAGGCACGCCGAGTAGGTGCCGTTGCTGGTCGAAGCGAGCTCGGCGAGGCGCGGGTCTCCGTTCGGCAGCGAGTGGATCCAGTTCAGGTACACGGGATCGAAGCGCATGGCGTTGCCCGCGGCGAAGACCTCGGGATCGGCGTAGTAGGAGCGCGTCGTGCCGCAGACGGTCCGGGTTCGCGCGTAGGAAGCGTCGAAGCTGGAGGGGCCCCACTGCTGTTCCGACGTGTAGTAGTTGCAGCTCGTCGGAGCCTCCGGGTCGAAGTCCGGGTGCCAGACGATCTGGTTCATCGAGCCGGAGTTGTCCATCACGAGCAGGACGTTGGGCGGCACGGCGACCGTGAAGAGGTCGGTGTCGTCCTGGGCCCGCGCCGGGGATACGGCGAGGCTCGCCAGCAGGGCGGCCACAGCGAGGAGTCCGAGCGATCGGCGTTCCATACCTGTCTCCCATCCCCTCCGGTTGGATCCATCCACGCACACGGCTCAGTAGCCGCTGTCGAGCTCGCGCGTGGCGACGACTTCGAGGCGCGAGGTCGTGCCGCCGGGCGCGGTGCCCTCGACGCGGATGCGCCAGAGCGTGTTGACGCGCGACGAGCCCCCGAGGCGCTGGTCGTGGCCTCCCCCGACGCTCGGGGCCCCCGCGTCCAGGTACTCGATGCCCGCTGCTGCGAGCGGATCGGCGTAGTAGCTGGGCTGGCCGTGCGGGAAGAGCGAACTGTCCCCCATCACCACGGGTGTGCTGCTGTCCGGGAAGGCAACCGTGGCATCCGTGCTCCACACGTCCCGCAGGCGGTTCTTGGCGTCGGCGACCCCCGCCTCGGCGGCATAGAAGGCGAGCCGCGAGCGGTTCTGGAAGCCGGCGACCTGCTGGTCTCGCTGCACCGTGTCGAGCGCCGCGAGGCCGACGATGCCGAGCAGCACCAGGAGCAGCACGGTCACGATCAGGGCGCTGCCGCTCTCGCGCCGAAGCCTTCGCTGGCTCATGTCGAGGTCCCCCGATATCCCACGTTGCGGAGCTTCACCGTGGAGCTGTGGACGCGGCGCCGGTAGCCGTCGCCGGGGCCCGACGCGACCCGGTTCTCGCGGGTCTGGTGTCGGCCCTCGTCGTTCGCGACGTCGTCCATCCGCGTGCGCGTCACCAGGTTGAGCCGGATCTCGCGCAGGTCGCGGTTGTCGTACCCGTTCGCTGCGTAGACGTCGCCGCCGGCTTCGCCCGGCATCTCGCCGTTGGCGGAGGCTACGCCGTCGATCACGCCGTCCCGGTTCATGTCGAAGAAGAAGGCGACCTGGAGGTCCTCGACGCCCGTCGCGATCAGCTCCCCGTTGCGGAGCAGCTGGGGCTCGTCGACCCCGAACGTGACCACTTCGTAGACGTGGGCGGGCACCAGGATCAGGCGGTCGCCGTCGCCCGCGTCGATCGCGTTCTCGAAGTCGACGTTGACCACGTTGCCGGCGATCGAGCTCACGACGCCGCAGGCGACGCCCCGGGCCGGATCGTCCACGTCCACCAGGATGACGCCGTGCTTCTCGACGAAGTCCGAGTCCCCGGTGCCGTCTCCGTCGCGGTCGTAGAAGCCGCTCGAGCCGATCCCGGTATCGTCTAGGATGATGTTGTCGACGGTGAGCCCGTCGGGGCCCGGGTTCTCGCCGTAGCCCGTGACCTCGGCGCCGAGCGCCGGGCGGGTCTGGCCGTCGGGATCGAGCGCGTCGGCGTCCGTGAACCAGACCTTGTCCGGGAGCGCCACGTTGTCCACCGCGCACACCGCCGCCGCCTCGGGGACCAGGAAGCCCGTCATGCGGGCGTCGCGCTCCAGAAGCCAGGCCACCGCACGCAGGCTCTGCTGCGCCTCGACGACCTGGTCGGTCACGGTGTAGGCCTTGTTCTGCACGACGAAGCTCTGCATCACGGCGGCTACCACGACCACCAGGATCCCGACCGCGATCATCAGCTCGACGAGCGAGAAGCCCGCCCGGCGGCGCAGCGTCCTGTCCATCTCAGCCCCCCGTCTGCGGATCGTTGTGGAGCATCGTCGAGAGCGTGACGGACCGGCCTGGCCGCTGCGGCTCGTCCCAGTTCACGCGCACGTCGACGGCCTTCAGGTTCGGGTCGACGTCGTCCACCCGGAACTGGATCGTGTAGGCCATCTCGGTCACGTCTCCGCCCGCCGTCTCCACCACGCCGACGTCGGCCGGCACGACTCCGTTCTGCCAGGCGCCGCCCGTGTCCGTGAGATCGGCATCCGAGAAGTCCATGCGCTGGAAGTCCTCGAGCTGCGAGTGCGCGATGGTCGCGGCGTCGGAGGCGTGGCGTCCCGACGAGCCTCCGCGCATCGCGTAGAGCTGCGCGGCCGCCACCGTGAGCAGGCCCGCAGCCAGCATGCTCAGCGCGATCATCACCTCGATCAGGGTGAAGCCCTCGCCTCCCCGCCTCCGCTTCAGTCGGTCCATTCCGCTGCCCCCGTCTCGAATGCGTGTACCCGGACCGCCCCTAGCGGCGAGAGCACGACGGCGTAGTCGCGCTCCCCGTTGGTGACGTACACCGCGCCGCCCCCCGAGCCCAGCGTGCCGAGGTTGCAGCCGGCGTCGAAGGTGAGCGGGATCCCGTCGCCACGGAACAGCACCCAGGTCACGCGGTTGCCCTGGTACTCGAAGCTCGAGCCGCTGGCCGGATCGGCACCGCCAGCCGGATCGCCGGGCGCGCGCACACCGGCGGATTGCGTCACGCCCCAGGAGACACCGGTCTCGGGAGGGATCGTGCGAACCGGATCGGCAGCGTCGATCTCGCAGTTCCAGGAGCCCGGCGGGCCGTCGTCGAGGACGAGGGCGGGCCATACGCCCCCGCGCGGCTCGGCCCCGGCCGACGAGGCGTTGAGCGAGGTGCCCGTCGGATCCGTCGCCGGCGGATCAGCGCCTCCGGCGGCGGACAGGAACACGATCTGCGCATCCCCGGTACGGATCGCCTCGGCACGCGCGAGCAGGAAGGCGTCGGCCATCGAGCGGGCCGCCGACTTCAGGCGCTGGTTCGCGAAGAAGCGCTGGAGAGCCGGCCCCGCCAGCGCCGCCATCACGCCGATGATCGCGACGACGACCATGATCTCGAGCAGGCTGAAGCCCGCCCGCCGCCGCGTCTGTCCGTACGCGCTCGCCCGCATCGTGGCGAAGCCGTGTCGCAAGCCCCGTGCCATCGGGTCGCTCATCGCCAAGCCTCCGTCACTGCTGGTCTTCTTCGTGGACTGCCCGGGGCGTGGGGGATGCCTCGCCCCGCACCTCCCTGCGGACCTCGCAGCTCGCTGCGGTGCGCTCGCCCGCGCCCGCCGCCGGGAGCCGCAGGGCGAAGGCGGTCCGCAGCCCCTCCGGCGGCGCGACCAGCTCGAGCGCGCCCCCCATCTCTTCGGCCAGCCGCAGGGAGTTCGAGAGGCCGAGACCGGTCCCCGCACCCGGGTCCTTGGTCGTGAAGAAGGGGTCGAAGATCCGCTCGCGGTCGCCCTCGGCGACGCCGCAGCCGCCGTCGGCGACCACGCACTCGACCCCGCCGGGAGAGCGGCGCGCCTGCGCGTGCTCCGGCGCCTCGCCGCCGCGCAGCGCCAGGGGCGCTGCCCGCACGAGGAGCAGGATGCGGCCTCCCCGCGCAGCTCCCACCGCATCCGCCGCATTGAGGAGCAGGTTCAGCAGGATCTGCGCGACGGCTGCCGGATCGCCGAGCGCCAGCGGAGGATCGCCGTCCACGGTGAGCTCCAGACGCAGCCCGGCGTAGCGCTGCTGCGCGGCGACCCGCGTGACGGCCTCCTGCGCGGCGGCCGCGAGGTCGAGCGGACGGGGCGGCGCCCGCATGGCGTCCGGCCGCGCGAAGTCGAGGAGCTGGCGCAGGATCCGCCGCACCCGCTCGCCTTCCCGGGTGGCTCGCGCGAGGTGCGCGGAGGCGGCGGCCGGCTCGCGCCCGGCCAGGTCCACGAAGGCCAGGAGCGCGCCCATCGGGTTGCCCACCTCGTGGGCGACGCCGGCGGCGAGCCGCCCCACCGCCGCGAGCCGCTCGGCGCGGTCGAGCCCGGCGCGCGCCTGCCGCAGCTCCGTGTTGGCGGCCCGCAGATCGGCCACCGCCTTCTCGAGGGCAGCCGTGCGCGCCGCCAGCGCCTCGCTCATCGCGTTGAAGGCAGCCGCCACCTCGGCGGCCTCGCGCGGCCCCTCCTCGGGGACGCGGGCCTCGAAGGCCCCGTCGGCGAGCCCGCGCGCCGCCTGCGCCAGCCGGCGCAGCGGCAGCACGACGCGGCGTCGCAGCACGGTGGCGCCGAAAGCCGTGAAGGCGGCGGCGTCGAGCAGGAGCAGGATCGCCGCCAGGGCGAGCGGCAGGCCGCGCAGGCGCAGCGAGGCCTCGGCCGGCAGCCGGGCCACCGCCACCGCGCTCTCGCCGACCGGTGCGGCGAAGCGGATCTCGTCCCAGACGGCGCCCGGCCGCAGCAGCGGCTCGCGGCGCGCCTGGACCTCCTCCGCGAGCGCGCGCGTCCGCGCGTCGAGCGCCCGGGACCCGCCCCAGGCCGCCACCACGCTCCCGTCGCGGCGCAGCTCCCACCAGCGGGTCCCGGCGATCAGCGCCCGCTCGGGGCCCGGCTGCGCATGAGCCTCCGCGAGCAGCGAGCGCCCGAGCAGCTCGCGCCAGCGCGTCTCGTGGCCGTGCAGGAGCGCGGCCGCGAGCAGGGTCGTCGCGGCCAGCATCACGAGGGCCAGGCTCAGGACGACCTCGGTCTGCAGCGCGAGCGGCCGTCCCCCGCCGCGCGCAGCGAGCCGCAGGCGAGCGAGGTCCATGGGAGCCCTCCCGCGGGACTCAGAGCGGGTCGGAGGGCTCGTCGAGGCCGAGCTTCTCGAGCCGGTAGCGGAAGGACCGGAACGAGATGCCGAGGAGCTGCGCGGCTCGCTTCTTGACGCCGCCCGCCCGGCGCAGCGCCTCGAGCAGCAGCCCGCGCTCGTAGTCGGCGACCAGGTTGTCGAGATCGACCGAGCCCTGCGGCAGCGGGGCCACCGCGCGCTCGGCGGGCCGCTCGAGCAGGGTCGGCGGCAGCGCCTCGGCGTCGATCCACTCGCTGCGCGAGAGCGCCACCGCGCGCTCGATCACGTTCTCGAGCTCGCGCACGTTGCCCGGATAGGCGTGCGCGCGCAGCCGCTGCATCGCGTCCTCGGAGACGCCGCGCACGGGCTTTCCGAGCTCGCGCCCGTACTTCTCGGCGAAGTGGTGCACGAGCAGCGGCAGGTCCTCCATCCGCTCGCGCAGCGGCGGGAGCTGGAGCTGGATCACGTTGAGCCGGTAGTAGAGGTCCTCGCGGAAACGGCTGGCGGCCACCTCCTCCTCCAGCCGGCGGTTGGTGGCGGCCAGGATGCGCACGTCCACGCGCCGGTCGGAGGTGCCGCCGACGCGCCGGATCGTCTTCTCCTGGATCGCACGCAGGAGCTTCACCTGGAGCGGCGGCGTGAGCTCGCCGACCTCGTCGAGGAAGAGCGTGCCCTGGTCGGCCAGCTCGAAGAGGCCCGACTTGTTGCCGACGGCGCCGGTGAAGGCGCCCTTCACGTGCCCGAAGAGCTCCGACTCGAGCAGGTTCTCGGGGATCGCCGCGCAGTTGAGGGCGACGAAGGGCTTCTCGGCGCGGTCGCTCTCGGTGTGGATCGCGCGCGCGACCAGCTCCTTGCCGGTGCCGCTCTCGCCGACGATCAGTACGTTGGTCTTGGTGGCGGCGACGCGTCCGATCATCTCGTAGAGCTGGTGCATGCGCGCGCTGTTGCCGACCAGCGGGCGCTGCTGGCGCTCGCTGCGCAGCTCGTGGCGCAGGCGTGCGTTCTCGGAGGCGAGCAGCTTCTTCTCGAGCGCCTTCTGCACGACGAGCTTGATCTCGTCCACCTTGAAGGGCTTGGTGATGTAGTCGTAGGCGCCTTCCTTCATCGCCGCGATCGCGGTCTCGGTGGTGGCGAAGGCGGTGATCATCAGCACCAGCGCGTCGGGCTGGGAGCCGCGGATCGTGCGCAGGAGGTCGAGGCCCGAGCGGTCGGGCATCTGGATGTCGGAGATCACGAGGTCGTAGTCGTCGGCGTCGAGAGCGACCAGGGCTGCGGTCACGTCGCCGGCGGTCGTGACGTCGTAGCCCTCCTTGCGGAGCAGGATCTCGAGGAACTCCTGCATGCTGCGCTCGTCGTCGACGACGAGGATGCGCGGAGTCGCCGTCACGCGGCGTCCGCCCGCGGCAGACGGATGCGGAAGGTCGTGCCGCGCCCGACGGCGCTCTCGACCGAGAGGTGGCCTCCGCTGGCCTCGACCACGCGGTGCACGGTGGCGAGGCCGAGGCCCGTCCCGTCCTTCTTGGTGGTGAAGAACGGGTCGAAGATGCGATCGAGCACGTCCTCGGGAATGCCCGTGCCGCTGTCCGCCACCTCGATCTCCACCCAGCGCGCCTCCTCGTCCGGGGGTTTTCGGCTGCCCGCTGCCGGCGCTTGAGGCGGCACCGGGGCCGCGGACACGCGCAGCGTCCCGCCCTCGGGCATCGCCTGCACCGCGTTCAGGAACAGGTTCCAGAGCACCTGGCGGAAGGGCCCCTCCTCGGCGAGCACGCGGAGCGCGGCCGGCACGGCGAGCTCGACCGACACGCCGCTGGGACGGACCGAGTCGAACATGTCCAGGACCTCGGCGGTCACCGCGGCCACCGGGACCGGGACGGCCTTGCCGGGCGCCGGCCGGGCGTACTGCAGGAAGTCGGTGATGAGCTGGTTCAGCCGGTCGGCCTCGCGCACCGCGATCCCGAGCAGGCGCCCGGTCTCGTCGTCGCGGGCAGTGCCGGCGAGCGCGCCTTCCAGGATCTGGATCGACCCCGAGATCGCCGCGAGCGGATTGCGGATCTCGTGGGCCAGGTGCGCCGAGAGCGCGCCGACCGCGGCGAGCCGCTCCTGGCGGCGCAGCTCGGCCTCCATCTCGACCACCTTGGTGACGTCCTGGAAGATCACGACGTGGCCGGCGGGCTCGCCCTCGGCCGAGCGCAGGACGGAGCCGGCGATCCCGAGGTGGATCTCGTCGCCGCCACCGCCGTGGAAGCGCAGGCGCAGCCGGGTGCGGTCGCCGCGGCCGGCGGCCGCGACCCCTTCCTGGAGCACCTCTGGAGCGCCGGGGATCACCTCGCCGAGCCGGAGGCCGAGCGCCGCGCCGGCCGGCCGCCCGGTGATGCGCTCGGCCTCGGGGTTGAAGGAGCTGATGCGCCCCTCGGAGTCGGTCGTGAGCAGACCGCTCGTCAGGCTCTCGACGGTGCGCTCGTGGAGGCGCTGGAGATGGCGCAGGGCGCGCGTGCGCTCGTCCAGCGCGTGCCCGGCGCGGTCGCGCTCGTGGGAGAGGGCGCTCGCCAGCAGCGCCACCAGGAGCAGCGCGCTCGCGTGGACACCGAGCAGCGCGAGCTGGACCGGGTCGCCACCTCCCGTGGCGGGCGCCAGCCAGCCGATCCGCGGCAGCAGAGCCACGGCCGCGTAGGCCACGACGGCGAGGGCGCTGGCCGCGTAGGCGCCGGGGCGGCCCAGCAGCAGCGCCGCGTAGACCGTGATCGGGACGTAGAGGAACGCGAAGATCGACTCGAGCCCGCCGGTGAAGTGCACCAGCGCCGTCGTCACGAGCACGTCGGTGGCCACCTGCGCCACGCCGAAGGCGCGGACGCGCCGCACCCGACCGAGCAGCAGCCCGCAGGCGAGGGTCGCGACGAAGGCCAGGACGACGGTCGCGTAGAGGCCGCGTGCGCCGGCCGCCGGCTGCTCGCCGGCAGACCCCGCCGCCATGCCGTGCGCGACGGCCAGGATCGCGACGCACAGCGCGAGCCGGCCCCCCATCAGGTGGCCGAGCCGTCGCCGCAGCGCCTCCCGAGTCCGCACGCTCGGGCTCGGATGGCCCTCCCCCGCCAACCTCGCTCCTGCCTGCCGGCGAGACCCGCCGGCCCCGCCGCCGCCTACTTGATCGCGTCCGCGATCTTGAAGATCGGCAGGTACATCGCGATCAGGATCGTGCCGATCGTGCCGCCCAGGAAGACCATCATGAGCGGCTCGAGGAGCGCGGTGAGGGCGGCGACGGCCGCGTCCACCTCGTCGTCGTAGAAGTCGGCGAGCTTCGAGAGCATGGCGTCCATCGCGCCGGTCTGCTCTCCGACCGCGATCATCTGCACCACCATCCCGGGAAAGATCCCGACCTGCTTCAGGGGTTCGGCGATCGTCTTGCCCTCGGAGATCGCGGTGCGGGTGCGCTGCAGGCCGGCCTCGATCACCTTGTTGCCGGCGGTCCGGGCGCAGATGTCGAGCGCGTCCAGGATCGGCACGCCCGACGAGAGCATGGTCGAGAAGGTCCGGCTGAAGCGGGCTACCGCAACCTTCTTGAGCAGCGGTCCGAAGACCGGGAGCTTCAGGTACAGCGCGTCGGTCTGGTAGCGGAAGCGCGGCACACGGGCCCGCGCCTGCACGTAGGCGACCACCAGGATCCCGATCCCGACCAGGAAGAACAGGATGTTCGCCTGCATCCAGTTGCTGAGGTTGATCACCATCTGGGTGGGCCCCGGCAGCTCGCCACCGAAGTCCTTGAACATCTTCTCGAAGACGGGGATCACCTTGACCAGCAACAGGACGAGCACGCCGATCGCCACGATCATGACGGTGGTCGGGTACACCATCGCCCCCTTCACCTTGCGGCGCAGGGCGTCGGCCTTCTCCAGGTACACGGCGAGCCGGTTCAGGATCGTGTCGAGCACGCCGCCGACCTCGCCGGCGGTCACCAGGTTCACGTAGAGCTCGTCGAAGATCTTCGGGTGCTTGCCGAGCGAGTCGGCGAAGGTCGCCCCCTGCTCGACGTCGGACTTCACGCGGCCCAGGGCCTCACGGAAGGTCTTGTTCGGCTGCTGGTCGGCCTGGATCTCCAGGCACTGCACCAGCGGCAGCCCGGCGTCGATCATCGTCGCGAACTGGCGCGTGAAGACCACCAGGTCGCGGATCTTGACCCGCGGTTTGAGGAGGCTGACGCTGCCCAGGCCGCCCGACGCCTTCGGGCGGACCGAGACCGGGACGATCATCTGGCCCCGCAGCTGCATCATCGCGGCGGCCTCGCTGCTCGCCTCGATCACTCCCTTCTTGAGCGTCCCCTGACGGGTGCGCCCCTCCCAGGCGAAGACCGGCATGCCAACCCCCCTCGTTCGCTACGAGTTCGAATCGTTCGCGGCGCGCCTGTTCAGGCGCCCGCCATCCGGCGCTGGACGACCGTCCCGCCCCCGCCCTGGATCAGGCTCTTCAGCTCTTCCACGTCGTGGCTGCGCGCGAGCGCGTCGTCCATGCTGATCATCCGGCGCTGGTAGAGCGAGGCCAGCGACTGGTTCATCGTCTGCATCCCGTACTTCTCCTGCCCGATCTGCATCTGCGAGTAGATCTGGTGGATCTTGTCCTCGCGGATCAGGTTGCGGATCGCGGGGTTCGGGATCATCAGCTCGATCGCGAGCGCGCGCCCCGGCCCGTTGGCCCGCGGCAGCAGCGACTGGCACAGCACGCCCTCGAGCACGAAGGAGAGCTGCGCCCGCACCTGCGACTGCTGGTAGGGCGGGAAGACGTCGACGATCCGGTTGATGGTCTGCACGCACGAGTTCGTGTGCAGCGTGGCGAAGGCCAGGTGGCCGGTCTCGGCCACGGTCAGCGCCGCCTCGATCGTCTCGAGGTCGCGCATCTCGCCGATCAGCACCACGTCCGGGTCCTGGCGCAGGATGTACTTGAGCGCGGTCGTGAAGCCCTTGGTGTCGGCGCCCACTTCGCGCTGGTTGACCACGCAGCTCTTGTGCGGGTGCAGGTACTCGATCGGGTCCTCGACCGTCACGATGTGGTCGTGGCGCTCGCTGTTGATGCGGTCGATGATGCTGGCCAGCGTGGTCGACTTGCCCGAGCCGGTCGGCCCCGTGACCAGCACCAGCCCGCGCGGCTTCTTCGTGATGTCGACGATTGCCTTCGGGAGCCCGAGCTCCTCGATGCTGATCACCTTGTAGGGGATCGCGCGGAAGGCGCCGGCCACCGCGCCGCGCTGCATGAAGATGTTGGCGCGGAAGCGCGAGAGCCCGCGTACGCCGAAGGACAGGTCGAGCTCGCTGTTCTCCTCGAACTTGTGCTTCTGCGCGTCGGTCAGGATCGAGTAGCAGATCTGCTTGGTCTCGGCGGGCGAGAGCGGCGGCATCTTGAGCGGCTGCAGCTTGCCGTCCACGCGCAGCTGCGGGGGGCTGTTGGTGGTGATGTGGAGGTCGCTCGCCCCCTTCTCGATCATCGCCTTGAGAAGCTGATGCAGGTTGGCCATCGGCCGCCCTCCCCCCTAGTTGTCGGACGCCGACACGCGGAGAACCTCGCTGAGCGTGGTGGTCCCCTCGAGCAGCTTGTTGAGCGCGGAGCGGCGCAGCGTCGTCATGCCGCCGCGGATCGCCTCGCGTTTGAGCTCCATGGCCGAGGCGCCGTTGAGCACGAACTCCTTCAGCGGCTCGGTGAGCTCCATCACCTCGTAGAGCGCGACCCGGCCCTTGTAGCCGGTGTCGGAGCAGGTCCGGCAGCCGCGGCCCTTGTAGACCACGGCCTTGGCCGCCTCCTCCTCGCTGCAGCCGGCGTCGAGCAGCGCCTGCTTGACGGTCTCGACGTCCTTGTCCTTGCACTCCTCGCAGATCCGGCGCGCGAGGCGCTGGGCCAGGATGCAGTTCACCGACGACGCGACCAGGAACGGCTCGATGCCCATGTTGAGGAGCCGGTTCACCGTCGAGGGGGCGTCGTTGGTGTGCAGGGTCGAGAGCACGAGGTGGCCGGTGAGGGCCGCCTTGATCGCGATCTCGGCGGTCTCGAAGTCGCGGATCTCGCCGACCATGATGATGTCGGGGTCCTGGCGCAGGAAGGAGCGCAGCGAGGCGGCGAAGTTGAGGCCGATGTCCTCGTGCATCTGCACCTGGTTGATGCCCGCCAGGTTGAATTCGACGGGATCCTCCGCGGTGGAGATGTTCTCGCTGATCTTGTTCAGCTCCGAGAGCGCGGAGTAGAGCGTGGTGGTCTTCCCCGACCCGGTGGGGCCGGTGACGAGCACCATCCCGTAGGGCCGGTGGATGCAGTCCTGGAACACCGAGAGCTGCTGGGCCTCGAAGCCGAGCTTGGTCATGTCGAGCTGGAGGTTCCCCTTGTCGAGGAGCCGCAGCACCACCTTCTCGCCGAACAGGGTGGGCAGCACCGAGACGCGGAAGTCCATCTCCTTGCCGCGCCCCATCTTCAGCTTGATGCGCCCGTCCTGGGGGAGCCGGCGCTCGGCGATGTCGAGCTCCGACATGATCTTGAGCCGCGAGGTGATCGCGTTGCGCAGCTTGAGCGGCGGCTTCATCACCTCGTAGAGCACGCCGTCGATCCGGTAGCGGACCCGGAACTCCTTCTCGTAGGGCTCGATGTGGATGTCCGAGGCCACGCGCTTGACCGCGTCGGTGAGGATCAGGTTCACGAGCTTGACGACCGGGGCGTCCTCGGATTCGCGGGCCAGCTCGCTGACGTCGACGTCGTCGTCGTCCTGGACCAGCTCGAGGTCCTCGACGTCGAGGTCGCCCATCACGTCGGCGAAGCTCGAGGACTGGTCGTAGTAGCGGTCGATGCAGGCCTTGATCTGCTCTTCGGAGGCGACCACGACCTCGACGTTGTACCCGGTCAGGAACTTGATGTCGTCGATCGCGAAGATGTTGGAGGGGTCGGCGGTGGCGAGGATCAGGGTGGCGCCGGCGCGGTTCACCGGGATCACGGTGTGCTTGAGCGCCACTTCCTCGGGGACCAGCCGGATCACGTCGGGATCGACCTCGAAGTCGCCGAGGTCGATGGTGGGCAGCCCATACTGCTTGGCGACGAAGTCGGTGAGCTCCGACTCCTGCAGGAAGCCCAGCTTCGTGATCTGGTGGCCGAGCCGCTCGCCCTTCGAGCGCGCCTCTTGGCGCGCCTTCTGGAGCTGGTCCGCCGTGATCACGTTCTTCTGGACGAGCAGCTCGCCGATCCGCTCGTTCACCGCCCTCTCCCGCTCCGCCGCGCGAATGCGTCGCCGCCGGCCGACCCTGCGCAGAACCCGTGCGGATACGCCCGCTTGCGCAGGATCCCTGCGGACCCGTGAAAGCTCTGGAATCCCGGACGGTTATCGGCGGCCGGCAGCGGGACCTTTACGGGGACGGGCGGAGGCGGCGGGTCAGGGCCCGGCGGGGGGCGGCGGGGACGGCTCCGGATCGGCCGCCCCGGCGAGATCCTCGAGGCGGGTGGCGCGGCTGCGGAGCACCAGCAGGCCGAGCGCGCTGGTCACGAGCCAGAACACCGCGTGCGAGAGCGTGCCGAGCGCCAGCGCCTGGGCCTCGCCGACGCCGAAGCGGGCCAGCGCCTCACGGGCCGCCAGGTGGTAGGGGCCGAAGAAGCCGGGCGCCGACGGCAGGGCGATCGCGATGCCCACCGCCGCCAGCACCACGTAGGACGCGGCCAGCGTCCGGGCCGGTGAGCCCAGATCGATGCCGAGCGCCGCGAAGCCGGCGAGGAACGGCACGACCCCGAGCACCCCCCAGAGGAGCAGCGAGTGGAACGCCACCCACCAGAGGTGACGGCCGCCCTGGATCGATCCGAGCCCGTCGGCCATGCGGCGCACCAGATCCTCGAGCGAGGCGCCGACGCGCTCGGGCAGGAGCCGGCGCGCGAGGAGGCGGGTCAGCGCCGCCGCACGCTCGGGCGCGAAGCGCATCCCCACGACCGCACCGAGCGGGAGGAGCGCCCCGGCCAGGAGCGGCAGCCCGACCACGAGCGCGTCGCCCGAGCGGGTGCCGCGGACGCCGAAGATCACGAGTGCCATCGCCAGCACCGCAATCGCGTCGAGCAGGCGCTCGAGCACGATCGTGCCTACGATCGGCGCCACGTCGAGGCGCTGGTCGCGGGCCAGTGCCCAGGCTCGCACCAGCTCGCCCATCCGGAGCGGGAACACGTTGTTCGCGAGCGAGCCGACCGCGGTGGCGCGGAACAGCGACGCCGTCGGAATCGGCGCGATCGCGTCCGTGAGGTAGCGCCAGCGCACCGCGCGTACCCAGATCGCGACCGCGTAGGCGGGGATCGAGACGGCAAGGAGCAGCGGCAGGTTGGCGCTGGCCAGATCGCGCGCCAGCACCTTCGGGTCGATGCCGCGAAGCGCGAGCCAGAGCGTCAGGGCGGTGATCGCGATGCCGAGCCAGACCCGGGGATCACGCCAGCGCCGCCAGCGAGAGCGCCGTGACACGGTACCGGGCGACGTCATCCGGACGCCTCCGCGCGAGCCGGGCCGGGCACGCGCTACGTCCCCGCCAGCCGGCGGCGCGCCTCCGCGACGTCGCGGCCGATCTGCTCGCGGAGCGCCTCGGGGCCCGGGAAGCGGCGCTCCTCGCGCAGCCGCGTCTCGAAGCCGACCTCGATGCGGCGGCCGTAGAGGTCGCCCGCGAAGTCGAGCAGGTGCGCCTCCGCGAGCGGTGCGGCGTCGGGCGCGAAGGTCGGGCGCCGGCCCACGTTGACGACGGCCGGGAAGCGGGCGCCCGCGGCCGGCCCGGGCGCGCCGGCGGCGGGCTCGTCGAGCAGCCGCACGTGGCCCGCGTAGACCCCGTGCCCCGGCAGCAGCTCGCTCTCCGGCGCCAGGTTCGCCGTCGGGAAGCCGAGCGTGCGGCCGCGCTGGTCGCCACGCACCACCCGGCCGCGGATCGCATGGGGGCGTCCGAGCAGCAGCGCCGCCTCCTCGACCTCGCCGGCGCCGAGCCGCTCGCGGATCCGCGTCGAGCTCACGTCCCGGCTCCCGATCGTGACCTCGGGGATGATCGTCACCGCGAAGCCGAGCCGCGGGCCGAGCTCGGTCAAGGTCCGCATCGAGCCCTCGCGATCGTGGCCGAAGTGGAAGTCGTAGCCGACGTACACCTCGCGCGGCGCGATGCGCGCGTGGATGCACTCGCGCACGAAGCGCTCGGGCGGCGTGCGCGCGAAGGCCGGCGTGAAGGGCTCCAGCACCACCAGGTCGATCCGGGCTGCCGCCAGCAGCTCGAGCTTCTGCTCGGTCGTGGTGAGCAGGTCCGGCGCGCGCTGGCCGGCGAGCACCTTGCGGGGGTGCGGATCGAAGGTGTAGACGACCGCCTCGCCATCGAGCGCGCGCGCACGGTCGATGACGGTGCGCAGGATCGTGCGGTGCCCGATGTGAACCCCATCGAAGTTCCCGATCGTCAGCACCGCCTGGTGCGGCGGGCGTTCGAGCGCTTCGCTGCCGCGGACCACCCTCACCAGCCCGGCTCCGCCCGGTTAGACTCCGGCGCGCCATGGGCGTGCTTCCGCGCTACTTCCTGGCGCGCTTCACCGTCGCCTTCGCCGCCGTGCTGGTGGTGCTCGTGCTGGCGGTGGGCGTGGTCGAGCTGCTCGGCGACTTCGACGACGTCGTGGGGTCCACGGAGGGCTTCACCGGCGCCCTGCTCTTCGTCGTGCTCCGCATTCCTTCGCAATGGCTGCCGCTCCTCGTCCCGGTGGCCGCCTTCGCCGCCGCCTTCGTCGCCCTCGGGACCGCCGCCCGCTCGCTCGAGTTCGTCGCGATCAAGGCCGGGGGCGTCTCGCCGCTCCGCGTGCTGGTGCCGGTCGCCCTGGCCGGCGTGGTGGTCTCCGGGCTCGGACTCGCGGCGAACGAGACGGTGGGCGTTCGCGCCCACGAGGCGTGGCGGCGCCACGTGGGCGGCGAGGACCAGGTCGAGTTCCGCCGTGGCTCGTTCTGGTATCACAAGGGGCGCTACGTCTACAACGTGCGCGACGCCGACCCCGGGGCCCGCCAGCTCCACGAGGTGGCGATCTTCGAGCTCGACGGCCAGGGCCAGCTGGTCCGCAGCATCCAGGCGGTCCGCGCCCGGATCGACGAGGACGGGCGCTGGCAGCTCGAGGGTGCGGTGATCCGCCGCTTCGTCCCCGGCGCGCCGGAGGCGCCGGTCTCCTTCGAGCGGGTGGCGCACCTCGAGCTCGTCCTCACGGGGGAGCGGGCGCTGCTCGCGGCCGGCGTGCAGGGGCTCTCGATCGCCGACCTGCGCGAGTACCGCGAGGGCCGCGCGCCGGGCGATCCCGAGGCGGTCCGCGCCCAGGCCCTGCTCCACGACCGCCTCACCGAGCCGCTCTCGGCCTTCGTGTTCGTGCTGCTCGCGATTCCCCTCGGCCTGCGGGTGGAGCGCACCCGCAGCCTCGCGGTGCCAGCGCTCGAGGGTGTCGGCGCGCTGTTCGGGTTCTGGATGCTCCGCGAGTACGGGCTCACCCTGGCCACGCAGGGTGTGCTCGACCCGGTCGCCACGCCCTGGCTGACCCTGGCCGCCTTCGCTGCGGCGAGTGTCTGGCTCCTGGCCCGCTCGCCCCGCTGACGCCTGCGACGCGCGAGCCCTGAAGCGGGCGAGGCTCATCGGAGCGGCGGTGGAGCGCCCGCTGCGCGGCCGCCCGAGAGCAGGTCGAAGAAGCCCTCGTCCGTCGGGAGCACCAGCGTGGTGCCCTCGCCGATCGTCTTGCGATAGGCGTCGAGCCGCCGCACGAAGCCGTAGAAATCCGGCGCCACGGTGTGGGCTTCGGCGTAGACCCGTGCGGCCTCGGCGTCACCCTCGCCGCGCAGGATCTCGGCCTGCTTGCGCGCCTCGGCCACCGTGACGCGGGCGTCCCGGTCCGCCTCGGCACGGATCCGGCGGCCCTCCTCCTCGCCCTCGGCGCGGTACTTGCGCGCGAGCCGCTCACGCTCGGCGCGCATGCGGGCGAAGACGTTCGCCTCGGTCGTCTCGGGCAGCTCGACGCGGTTGATGCGCACGTCGCGCACCTCGATCCCGAACTCGCGCAGGCGGCCCGCGCTCTGCTCCGTGATCGCGGTCATGATCTCGTTGCGGGCATCCGCGACCAGGTCCTGCATGGTGCGCTGGCCCACCACGTCCCGGACGTCGGAGCGGGCGATGCGATCCACCTGGGCCTCGGCCTGCTGCATGCCCTGCGGGAAGTCCGAGAAGAAGCGCAGCGGATCGGCGATCCGCCACACCACGTAGTGATCGATCACCGGCCGCTCGGCGTCGCGCGTCTGCATCTGCTGCGGCTGGGAGCCGAGGTACTGGAAGCGCCGGTCGAAGACGTGCACCTCCGCGAAGGGCGGGCGCAGCGAGATCCCCGGCTCGGCCCGGACCGAGATCGGGCTGCCCAGGAACAGGACGATCTTCTGCTCGTCCTCGTGGGTGATGACGACCGGACCCCAGCCCACCTCGCCGAGCCAGATCAACGCGGCGCCGATCGCCGACAGCACCAGCAGCACGAAGAGCAGCCGCCTCATCGGGGAGCCTCCGGAGCGGCCACGCGGGTCCGCTCCTCGAGCGGGAGGAACGGCAGGACGGGGCTGCCCGGCTGCACGATGTAGGTCTTCGCCTGGGGCAGCACCTTCTCCATCGTCTCCAGGAACAGCCGGGTGCGCACGACCTCCGGCGCCCGCGCGTACTCCGCCGCGATCGCGCGGAAGCGCTCCGCCTCGCCGGTCGCCTCGGCGATCCGCGCGTCGCGATAGCCGCGCGCGCCTTCGACCGCCTCGACCGCTTCGGCGCGGGCGCGCGGCAGCACCTCGTTCGCGTAGGCCTGGGCCTCGTTGACGGTCCGGTTGCGGTCCTGGTTGGCGCCCTGCACGTCGTCGAAGGCCGCACGCACCTCGGTGGGCGGCTGCACGTCCAAAAGCTCGACGCCGAGCACCTCGAGGCCCGACTCGTAGAGGTCGAGCCGCTCCTGGAGCTCCTCGCGCGCCTCGCTCTCGATGATGCCGCGCTTCTCGGTGAGGACCGCGTCGATCGTGTTGCGCCCGACCGCCCGGCGCACCGAGGCCTCGGCGGCGTCGCGCAGGACCGCGCGCGGGTTCGCGATCCGGTAGCGCGACTGGAAGGCGTCCTTGATCCGGTACTGCACCACGAAGCCGACCAGCGCGATGTTCGCGTCGCTGGTCTGCATCGCGGTCTCGGGCCGGGCGGGCGCCGCCGGCGCGCCCTCCGCGGCCGCCGGCTCCACCCGGACCCCGAACTCCTCCTTGTCGATCGAGGCGACGTTCACGATCTCGTGGCTCTCGAGCGGCGGCGGCAGGTGCCAGCGCAGGCCCGGCTGCGCCTCGGTGCGCAGGTAGCGCCCGAGCTGGAGGATCACGGCGGACTGGCCGGGCTCGAGCGTGTAGAAGCCGAAGTAGGCCCAGGCGCCCAGCACGGCGACCGAGAGCAGCACCGCGCTCACGTTCGCCACCGTGCGCCCGACGGCGCGCCGGACCCGCTCCTCGCTCGGCGCGTTGCGCGGCTCCTTCGCCATCAGCCTGCCTGCTCCATCCGGCGTGCGGCTGCCTCGCTCGCGAGGTAGAGCGGCCGGAGCAGGTCCATCGGCAGCGGGAACAGGATCGTCGAGTTCCGCTCCGTGGCGATCTCGGTGAGGGTCTGCAGGTAGCGGAGCTGGAGCGCCGCCGGCTCCTCGGCGAGGATCCCCGACGCGTCGCGCAGGCGCTGGGCGGCCTGGTACTCGCCCTCGGCGTGGATCAGCTTCGAGCGCTTCTCGCGCTCGGCCTCGGCCTGCTTGGCCATCGCGCGGCGCATCTCCTCGGGCAGGTCGATCGCCTTCAGCTCGACGGCGCGCACCTTCACCCCCCACGGCTCGGTCTGGAGGTCGATGATCTCCTGGAGCTTGCGGTTGATCGTCTCGCGCTCGGCGAGCAGCTCGTCGAGCTCGGCCTGGCCGCACACGCTGCGCAGCGTCGTCTGCGCGAGCTGCGAGGTGCCGTAGAGGTAGTTCTCGACCTGGATCACGGCCTTCTCGGGGTGCAGGACGCGGAAGTAGAGCACCGCGTTCACCTTCACCGAGACGTTGTCGCGCGTGATGACCTCCTGGGTCGGGACGTCCATCACGATCTCGCGCAGCGAGATCTTCACGAGCCGGTCGACGCCCGGGATGATGAAGCGGATGCCCGCCTCCTTGACCCCCGCGTAGCGCCCGAGGCGGAACACGACGCCGCGCTCGTACTCCTGGAGGATCTTGATGCCCGCGATCAGGAACGCGGCCAGCACGGCGACCACGATCACCGGGAACGAGAACGAGATCATCGGCCCTCCTTTGGCGCACCCCGCGCCCGGCGCACCCGCAGCCGCATGCCCTCGACGGCCAGCACCTCGACGGGCTCCCCGGCCGCCACGGGATCCTCGGAGCGCACGCTCCAGTACTCGCCGCGCACGAACACCCGGCCCTCGGGCGCCAGCGCCTCCACCGCACGGCCCTGCATCCCGATCAGCTCGTCGACCCCTGCGGTCTGCCGGCGCCCCATCGTGCGCCCCACCCCGAAGACGACCAGCGCCCCGAACAGCGCCATCCCCGTCACCGCGGGCACCAGCACCGACCAGAACGAGACGTCGAGGTCGCTCACCTCGGGCACGTCGAAGACCATCGACCCGCCGAGCAGCAGGCACGCGACGCCGAGCGCGAAGAGCACGCCGTAGGATCCGACGAAGACCTCCGCCGCCAGCAGGCCGAGTCCGGCCAGGAACAGGATCAGGCCGAGCCACGAGAAGGGCAGGATCTGGAGCGCGATCAGCCCGAGCACCAGGCAGGCGGCGCCCACCACGCCCGGCACGAGCAGGCCCGGGTTCGAGAACTCGATGTAGAGCCCGAGCACGCCCGCCATCAGCAGCAGCACCGCGACGTCGGGGCTCGCGAGCACGTGCAGGAAGCGCTCGAGCGCGGTCATCGCGATCGTGCGCACCTCGACGTCCTCGAGCGCGAGCACGCGGGGCTCGCCCGCCACCTCGACCTCGCGGCCGTCGCTCGCCGCGAGCAGCTCGGCGCGCGACGCCGCCACCAGGTCGACCACGTGCAGGCGCCGGGCCTCGTCGGCCGGGATCGCCACCGACTCGCGGACCGCCTTGACCGCCCACTCCACGTTGCGCTTGCGCTCGCGGGCGATCGACTCGATGTAGGCGGCGAGCAGGTTCTCGGCCTTCTCGCCGGCCACGTCCTGGCCCTGCTCCCCGCCCGGCGGGCCGCCGCCCGGCGCCCCGACCCCGACCGGGTGCGCAGCCCCGATGCTGGTGCCCGGCGCCATCGCCGCCACGTGCGCGGCGAGCGTGATGAAGGTCCCGGCCGATCCTGCCCACGCTCCCTGCGGCGCGACGTAGACGATCACCGGCACCTTCGCGTTGAGCATCGCCTGGATGATGTCCTTGGTCGCGCTCACCAGGCCACCCGGCGTGTCGAGCTCGATCACCAGGGCCGCGGCCTGCTCGCGTTCGCTCTGCGCGATCGCCTTCTGGATGAAGTCCGACGATGCCGGGTTGATCGTGCCCTGGACACGGATCGCGTTCACGTGTCCGGCGGCGGCGGCTGCGCCGGCGGCGAGGAGCAGCGCCGCGGCGAGCGCGGCGGCCCGGGCGATCCGGCTCACCGGCGCCCCTCGCGCAGCTTCTCGACGCGGTCCAGGAGCCGCTCGGCCACCTCGCGTTTGGGAAGCAGCGGCAGCTCCTCGACGTCGCCGCCGGGCCAGACGAACGACACGGCGTTGGTGTCGGCGTCGAAGCCGGCGCCCGCACGGGTGACGTCGTTCGCCACGATCAGGTCGCAGCGCTTGCGCGCGAGCTTCGCGCGCGCGGCCGCCAGGAGGTCGCGGCTCTCGGCGGCGAAGCCGATCACCAGGCGCCGCCCGCCCTCGCGGGCGCTCAGCTCACCCACCTCGAGGAGGATGTCGGGCGTCCGCTCGAGCTCGATCACGAGCCGCGCCTCGCCGAGCGCCTCCTTCTTGATCTTGTCCGCAGCCGCCGCCACCGGCCGGAAGTCCGCCACCGCGGCGGCGCCGACGAAGACGGTGCAGCCGGGCAGCGCGGCGCGCACCGCGTCGCGCATCTCGAGCGCCGTCTCCACGGCGGTGACGCGGACGCCGGGCGGTGCGGGCAGCGCGCTCGGGCCCGAGACCAGGACGACCTCGCCCCCCCGGCGCGCGGCCTCGGCCGCGATCGCGTAGCCCATCTTCCCCGACGAGCGGTTCGCGACGACCCGCACCGGGTCGATCGGCTCGCGGGTGCCGCCGGCCGTGACCACGAAACGCTCGCCGGCGAGCGGCTTCGGCGCGAGCAGGCTCGCGGCCTCGGCCGCGATCGCGTCCGGCTCGGCCATCCGCCCCTCGCCCTCCCAGCCGCAGGCGAGCGGGCCCGCCTCGGGTCCGACGAAGCGCACCCCGCGCCCGCGCAGCCGCTCGACGTTCGCCTGGGTCGCCGGGTGCCGCCACATGTGGACGTTCATCGCCGGCGCCACCAGCAGCGGCGCGCGGGTGGCGAGCAGCAGCGTCGACACCAGGTCGCCCGCGAGTCCGTGCGCGAGCTTCGCGAGCAGGTTCGCGGTGGCGGGCGCCACCACGACGAGGTCCGTCTCGTCGGCCAGCGCGATGTGGTCGATCGCGCCCTCCTGCTCGGCGTCGAAGAGGTCGCTACGTACCGCATGGCCGGAGACCGTCTGCAGGGCGAGCGGAGAGACGAAGCGGGCCGCGGCGGCCGTCAGCGCGCAGCGCACGCTGGCTCCCTCGCGCACCAGCGCACGCACCAGCTCGGGCGTCTTGTAGGCCGCGATGCCGCCCGAGACCGCGAGCAGGACGCGCCGGCGCGCGCTCCCGGCGGAAGCGGAAACGGTTCGCCCGGGCTGCTCGTCGGCCGGCATCTCGCCCTCCCCCGGGCGCGCTCCGTGCGGCGGCTTCCTCGCACGGCAAAAATCGAAGCTGGCCGCGAGGTTACCGGTCGGACGCTCGGCCGTCCATGCACAGCAGCGCGCGCCCGGCGGCCAGCCGCCGCGCGAGCTGCGCGCGATCCGGCGCCTCGCCGTAGAGCCGGAGCACCGGCTCGGTGCCCGAGCCGCGCAGCATCAGGAAGCCGTCTGCGAACGCCAGGCGCAGGCCCTCGTGGAGCGCCACCGAGCACACGCGCGCGCCGCCGACGCGCTCCGGTGGCGCCGCGGCGAGCTGCACGAGCCGCGCCCGTGCGCGGGGGTCCGCCCGCAGCGCGACGCGCGCCCATGCGCTCGCACCGTGGCGGCGGGCCAGGACGCGCAGCCGCGCGCGCAGTGGCAAGCCCTCCTCTCCTGCCATCTCGGCGAAGAGCGCGCAGGCCAGGATGCCGTCCTTGTGGCGGCCGACGGCGTCGACCGCGAATCCGCCGCTCTCGTCGCCCGCCGCGCCCGCCGTCCCATCGGCGAGGGCGCGCGCCAGGTGCTTGAAGCCGACCGGGTGGCGGGTGACCCGGAGTCCGTGACCGGCGGCCACCCGCTCGACCAGCGAGCCGGTCGCGGTCGAGAGCGCGACGCCGCGTCCCAGCCGCCCCGTGCGTGCGAGCCGGTCGACGAGCAGGGCGAGCGCCTCGCACTCGCTGAGCGGCGCGCCATCGGCGTCGACCACGGCGTAGCGGTCGGCGTCGCCGTCGGTGGCGAGCCCGAGGGCGCGGCCGCCCTGCGCGCGCACCCGCGCCACGAGCCCGGCGAGCCGCTCCGGCGTCGGGTCGGGTGCAGCCCCTCCGAAGCGCGCCGAGGGCTCGCCGCGCAGGCGCTCGACGCACGCGCCGCGCTCGCGCAGCGCGCGCTCGCACACCCCGGCCCCCGTTCCGTGGAGGGCGTCGTAGACGATCGCGGGCCGCCCCCGACGCTGCCCCCCGCGACCGAGCCAGTCCCGGAGGTGCGCGAGATAGGGGGCGACGAGGTCGACGGACGCACCGGCGTGCGCGCGCGCCACCGGCGCCGGGCCGCTCGCGAGCGCGCGCCGGGCGTGCGCCTCGATGCGCCGCGCCTGCGCGTCGCCGACGCCGCCGCCCCAGCCGGCGATCACCTTCACGCCCTGGTACTCCGGGGGGTTGTGGCTGGCCGTCACGACCAGCGCGGCGTCCGCGTCGCCCCGCCGCACGGCGTGGGCGACGAGCGGGGTGGGCACGGGGCTCGCGGCGCGGATCGGCGCGTGGCCGGCCGCCGCCAGCCGGGCGCAGGCGCGCGCCGCCAGGGCCGCGCCGAGGAAGCGGGTGTCGTGCGCGACCAGGACGCGCGCCCGGGCGCCCTGCCCTTCTTCGCGCAGCCAGCGCGCGACGCCCTCGACGAGCGCGTCCAGGCGCGGGAAGGTCACCTCGTCGGCCAGCACGCCGCGCCAGCCGCCCGTCCCGAAGCGGATCGGCGCAGCCTCCGTCACGAACGGCCGCCGAGCTTCTCCTCGAGCTTCCTGGCGACCACGGAAGGCACGAAGTCCCCGACGTTCGCGCCGAAGCGCACCAGCTCCTTCAGCCGCGAGGAGCTCACGTAGAAGAACTGCTGGCTGGTCATCATGAACAGCGTCTCGATCTCGGGGTACATGCGCTTGTTCATGAGCGCCATCTCGAACTCGTACTCGAAGTCGGAGACCGCCCGCAGGCCGCGGATCAGCACGCGCGCGCCGATCTGCCGCGCGTAGTCGACGAGCAGGCCTTCGAACGACGTGATCCGGATGCCCGGCTCGCCGTCGAGCACCGCGTGCAGGATCTCGAGCCGCTCGTCGACCGTGAAGGTGCCGTGCTTCTCGACGTTGCGCGCCACGGCCACGACCAGCTCGGGGAAGGTCGCGCGCGCGCGGTGGATCAGGTCGAGATGCCCGTTGGTGAGCGGATCGAAGCTCGCAGCGAAGAGCGCGCGGCCCATCACGTGCGGCGCCGGCGCGCCGGCCCCCCGTCCTCCCGTTGCGTCCTGCATCGGATCCTCCGGCCGGCCCGTGCCGGCGCTCTCCGTGACGCCCGCCGGGCGATGAACCAGGCGATGGAGCACCGTATCGCCGTACCGGCGCTCCTCGACGGCAAGGAGTCCGGGGATCGGCGCCAGCGCCCGGCCCCGCGCGGTCTCGACGACCAGGGCGGCGCCGGCGGCGAGGATGCCCGAGGTCGCGAGCGCGCGCAGCGCCCGCTCCGGCTCGGTCGGATCGGCCCAGGGCGGGTCGAGCAGCACCAGATCGAAGCGCTCCTGGGCGCGGGCGAGCCGGCGCACCGCGGCGACCGCGTCCGCGCGCAGGACGCGCGCCTCGCCACCCACGCCGAGGGTGGCGAGGTTCTCGCGCACGGCGGCAGCGGCCAGCGCGGCCCGCTCGACCAGGACGAGGGCGGCGGCGCCGCGCGAGAGCGCTTCGATGCCGAGCGCCCCGGACCCCGCGAAGAGGTCCAGGACGCGCACCCCGCCGAGGTCCCCGAGACTCGCGAAGAGCGCCTCGCGCACGCGATCCGAGGTCGGCCGGACGCCGGCGGCCGGAACCCGCAGGCGGCGTCCCCCGAATCGGCCTGCGATCACCCGCATCGATCCGCCGCCGTGTCGTGTCTCCCGCTGCCACTCATCCGTGGCGAATGAACGGCAAGTCATCTCGCTGGGGCGCCGACCCGTGCCGGCGCCCAGCGCCCGACGCCCGATCGGCGTTGCCGCCGGGCGCCGAGGGACTATGATCCGACCACTCGGTCTGGCTTTCCATCCTGACGCTCCTCGAAGCTTGCCGGTGGTGACCGCGACCCTGGACTGCTCGGTCCCATTCGCTACGCCGAGGGGTGTTGCCCGGAAGGACGCGAAATGCGCGCCCCAGCGGGCTCTGGCGGAAAGCGTCGAGCGCGAGGGGCGTTCGGATCGATCGGACGGGCTGGATGGGCCCGTTCCGGCGCCGATGCGCCTCGACGACAACACACCGAAAACTCGGTGAAACGGGAGAAGACGGAGACCCATGAGTACCGCGGCCATCGAACGGATCAAGAAGAAGCTTCCCGAGCGCCTCGCCGAGGTCCGTGGCGATCGTTCGCAGCGCCAGTTCGCACGCGAGCTCGGCGTCTTCCAGCAGAACGTGAACCGCTACGAGAACGGCACGACCCCCCATGCGGATTTCCTGATCACGCTCGCCGTGAAGGAGGCCGTGTCGCTCGACTGGCTCCTGCTCGGCAGGGGCAAGATGCGCACCAAGGGCCGCTGACGCTGCGTTCATGCCTGCGGGGGTGGTCCTGCCCCCGCAGGCACTCCTCTCCTGCCGTCCCTGCTCGTCTCCTGCTTCCACGGTGCGTCGGGACCCTCCCAAACTAGGTAGACGACAACCTCTCCCTCCGGGGGGTGCAGCCCTGCGCGCAGCGGCTCGTGTGCAGCGGGTGGGTCGAGGGGCCCCGATCGACTAAGCTGCGGCGCCTACGCGTGCCGGGGGGCACGCCGCTTGCTCTCCAGATCCCGCGCCCATCCGGCACGCGCCGGAATCGACGTCGTACCGGCTTCGATGGCAAGAGCCCGCCCCTCGGGCGCCCGTCGGAGGATCGCCGATGGCCCACCACCACCCGCGACCGCTCCTGCTCGTTTGGGTCGCTTCGCTCCTGCTCGTGGCGGCGCCCTGCTCGCGGGCGCCCGGCGACGGCGCGGCCCAGGACCCCGCGGCCGCCAGCGTGGACGCCCGCGACCCCGCGGTCGCGGCCGCCCAGGCTCTGTTCGCTCCCCTCGCGCGCCAGATGGGCGAGGCCGAGCGGGGCGCACTGGCCCGCGCGCTGGTCGAGGCGAGCCGCGAGCACGGTCTCGAGCCCGCCCTGGTCCTCGCCGTGATCGAGGTGGAGAGCCGCTTCGATCCCTTCGCCGTCTCGCACAAGGGTGCCCTCGGGCTGATGCAGATCCTTCCGAGCACCGGCGCTCCGATCGCCCGCCGCCTCGGGATCCCCTGGCGTGGCCCGCAGACCCTCTTCGATCCCCACGCGAACCTCCGCATCGGCGTCGCCTACCTGCGCGAGCTGATCGATCGCTACGCGAACGTGCGCGCGGCGCTCGCCGCCTACAACTGGGGGCCCGGCGAGATCGACGCGCGCCTGCGCCAGGGTGACGTCCTGCCGGCGAGCTACCCCGAGCGCGTGCTCGACGCCTACTCGAGCGGACGCCGCACCGACTCCTGAGCTCGCCCACCGCTCCGCCCAGCCGCGGACCGGCCTTGACGCGCGCCGCCGCATCCCCGAGCCTCGCCCGCGGCAATCGTGGCGCGCGCTCGCCTCCGAGCCCCCGGCGCGCCCGTCGCTCGCGCGCCTCGCGCGCCGTGGTCCGTCGGGGGTTCGTTGCTCAACGCGATCTGGCTCGGCCTGATCCTGGCGTCGGTCGTGTGCGCCGCCTTCACGGGCCGCATGGAGGCGACCAAGCTCGCCGCCTTGGAAGGCGCCAGGAGCGGACTCACGATCGTCCTCGACCTGCTCGGGGCGATGGTGCTGTTCCTCGGGCTGATGCGGGTGGCCCAGGACGGCGGCCTGCTGCGCGCGGTCGCGCGCGGGCTCGCGCCGCTCCTGCGCCGGCTCTTCCCCGACGTCCCGCCCGAGCACCCCGCGATGGGCGCGATGATCATGAACCTCGCCTCGAACGTGCTCGGGCTCGGCAACGCCGCCACGCCCTTCGGGCTCAAGGCGATGGTCGAGCTCGGCAAGCTCAACCGCACGCCCGGTGCCGCCAGCGACTCGATGGCGCTGTTCCTCGCGATCAACGCCACGAGCGTGTCGCTCTTCCCGACCGGGGTGATCGCGATCCGCGCCGGCATGGGCTCGACCCTGCCCGACGCGGTCTGGGGACCGACCCTGCTCGCGACGACCGCCTCGACGCTCACGGCGGTGCTGCTCTGCTTCGCGCTGCGCCGGCTGCCCGTCTTCGCGCCGCGCGCCCTCGACCCGGCGGAGGCGCTACCCGAGCCGGCGCCCGGCCCCGCCGCGGTCGAGATCCCCGCGCTGCCGCCGCGGCCCGGCCCGGCGGCGCGCGCGGCGCGCGCCGTGGTGCTCGGCTTCGCCGCGCTGCTCGCGATCGCACTCGGGCGCCACCTCCTCGCCCTGCCGCCCGGCACCGGGACGGGCGGGGCCCTGCTCGACCTCCTCGGCGCCTGGTTCCTGCCGATCTTCATCGCCGCGCTGCTCCTGATCGGGCTCGCCGGGCGCGTCCCGGTGTACGAGCGCGCCGTCGAGGGCGGCCGGGAGGGACTCGAGGTGGCGGCGCGCATCGTCCCCTTCCTGGTGATGATCCTCGCCGCGCTCGCGATGCTGCGCGCCTCCGGCGCCCTCGACCTGCTGGTGCGCGCGATCGATCCCCTGACCGGGCCGCTCGGCTTCCCGGCCGAGGCGCTGCCGATGACGCTCCTGCGGCCGCTCTCCGGCTCCGGTGCCTACGGGGTGATGGTGGAGCTGATGAAGACGCACGGGCCCGATTCCTTCGTGGGCCTGCTCGCAGGTGCCCTCAACGGCTCGACCGAGACCACCTTCTACGTCCTCACCCTGTATCTCGGCGCCGCGCGCGTGCGCGACGCGCGCTACATCCTGATCGCCTGTCTGACCGGTGACGTGGCCGGCTTCGCTGTCGCCACCGCTGCGTGTCGCTGGCTGTTCCCGGAGCTCGCGTGACGGGCCCCGAGGAGCCCGCGCTCGAAGCCGAGCTGCGAGCGCTCGCCCGGCGTGCGCTCGGGGTCGAGGCGCTCGGCCTCGAGCGGCTCGCGGGCGGGCTCGGCCACCGCCGCTTCTACCGGCTGCGCCTGGCGGGCCCACCGGGCTCGTGCGTGGCCCGGGTGGACCGCGGCCGGCCGGCGCCCGGCGTCCTGCCCGAGCCGCCGCTCGAGCCGACCCGCGCCTTCCTCGAGGCCCAGGGCCTGCCGGTGCCGAAGCGGCTCGGGGGCGATGCCTCCGGCATCGACCTCCTCGAGGACGTGGGCTCGCACCCGCTCGCCGCTTTCGCGGACGCGCCGGTTGTCACGCGGCGTGCGCTCTACGAGGAGGCCTGCGCGCTCCTCCCGCGCCTGCAGCGCCTGCGTGACCCGGCGGGGCGCGTGCCGGCCTTCGGCCGGCGGCTCGACGGCGAGCTCCTCGCCCTGAAGGCGCGCCGCTTCTGCGCCGCGAGCCTGCCCGCGCTGCTCGGGCGCGCGCCCACCCCGGCCGAGCAGACGGTCGTCGCCGACGCCTTCGAGGTGGTGCGCGCGGCGGTGGCGGATGCCCCGCTGCGCTTCGCCCACCGCGACTTCCAGGCAGCCAACCTGCTCGTCGACGAGGCCCGCCCGCCCGGCGCCCGGCTCGTCATGATCGACCTGCAGGGCGCCTTCCTGGCGCCGCCCGAGTACGACCTCGTGTGCCTGCTGCGCGACTCCTACCTGGTGCTGCCCGACCCCGAGGTGCAGCGGCTCGCCGAGCAGGTGCGCCCCGCGCTCCCGGGGCCGCCGCCCGCCGAGGCCTTCGCGCTGCGCTTCGACCTGCTCACGATCGCGCGCAAGAGCAAGGACCACGCCCTGTTCCACGAGGTCGCCGCGCGCGGCGACCCGAGCTGGCTGCGCTTCGCGCCCGCGACGCTCGGCTACCTGCGCGCGGCCGCGGCGCGGCTGACGCCACGCGATCCGCGGCTCGCCCGCTTCGCCGCGCTCCTGGACGGGGGAGGCGGCGCGTGCGCGCGATGATCCTGGCCGCCGGCCTCGGCACCCGCATGCGGCCCTTCTCGGAGCTGCTCCCGAAGCCCGTCCTGCCCGTGCTCGGCCTCCCGCTGGTCGCCTGGCCGCTCGCGTGGCTGGCACGCCACGGTGTCACCGAGGTCGTGCTGAACCTGCACCACCGCTCGGACGCCCTGCGGGCCGCCGCCGAGGCGTGGGCGCCGCCCGGGCTCGCGCTCCGCTTCTCGGAGGAGCCGGCCCTGCTCGGGACCGGGGGAGGGATCCGGCGCGCCGCCTCCTTCCTCCGCGAGAGCGACCCCTGC
This sequence comes from Deltaproteobacteria bacterium, assembly GCA_035063765.1. Lineage (NCBI taxonomy): Bacteria > Pseudomonadati > Myxococcota > Myxococcia > Deltaproteobacteria bacterium. The sequence goes on along the minus strand of JAPSFT010000004.1, from coordinate 58,761 downwards.
ATCGTCGTCTCCGGCGACATGATCTGCGACCTCGACCTCGGCGCGCTCGTCGCGCGCCACCGCGCTCACGGCGACCGCGCGACGATCGCCCTGCGCAGCGACCCGCGAGCCGAGCGCTTCGGTACGATCGGGGTCGACGCGTCCGGCCGCGTGCGGCGCATCGCGCGCCGCTTCGACCTCGGTGGGGAGCGGGCGGCGGGAGTCAACGTGAGCGTCTACCTGTTCGCGGCGCGTGCCTTCGACTCGTTGCCCGGGCGCGAGGTCTTCAACCACCTCGACGAGTGGCTCGCCCCCGAGCTGGCAGCGGGAGCCGGCGACCTGCGCGGCGAGCTCGTGCCGGGCGAGGCACTGCTCTGGGAGCCGGTCGGCACCCCCGCCGAGTACCTGGCGGTGAACCTGCGGCGGCCCGTGGTCTCCTACTTCGACGCGGTCGCGCGCGCCCTCGCGCTCGGCGTCCGCCTCGAGCCCGACGTCGTGATCGGCGCGGATGCACGGCTCGGTCCGGGCGTGCGGCTGCGACGCGCCGTCGTGTGGGGAGGGGAGTCCGTGCCGGGTGGCTTCGCCGGGGAGCACGGCGTGTTTGCGGGTGGCCGCTTCCACCCGTGCAAGCCCGACGCGCCGGAGGCACCTGACGGGTGAGGGTCGTCTTCGTCGGCACGAGCGACGCGTTCGGCGCCGGCGGACGGCGCCAGGCGGCGATCTTCGTCGAGAGCTCGAGCGGCGGCGTGCTCCTCGATTGCGCGCCGACCACCGGCAGCGGGCTCGCGGCGCTCGGCATCGAGCGCCTCGCGGTCGACGTGATCGCGCTCTCGCACTTCCACGCCGACCACTTCGCCGGCGTGCCCCAGCTCGTGCTGGCCTCGGCGTACGAGGACCGGCGGCGCCGGCCGTTGCTCGTCGCCGGACCGCCCGGGGTGGAGGCGCGCGTGCACGCGGCCGCCGACGCGATCGGCTACGGGCTCCGCGGCCGCGAGCTGCCCTTCCCCCTGCGCTTCGTCGAGCTCCCCGCGGACGCGCTCGTCGACGTCGGTCCGGTACGGCTCGCGAGCTTCCCGGTGCACCACCAGGCCGAGGTCTGCCCGCACGGGCTGCGCCTCGAGGCCGCCGGCCGCACGATCGCCTACAGCGGCGACACGGGCTGGTTCGAGGCGCTCCCGGCGCGCCTGCGCGGCGCCGATCTCGCGATCTGCGAGTGCACCTTCCTGCGGCCGGTCTTTCCCTACCACCTCGACTACCCGACGCTCGCCGAGCACGCACCCGGCTTCGGGTGCGGCCGGCTCGTGCTCACCCATCTCGGCCCCGCCATGGCCGAGCGTCGCGGCCAGCTCGCCCTCGAGACCGCCGACGACGGCCTCACCCTGCGCGTGTGAGCGCCGTTCGCCGGACGGGTGCCGGAGCGAGCTCGCCGAGCACGGCGGCCCGCCGCGCGCCCGTGCAGCGGGGGAGGTGGTTCGGGAGGCCGAGGCACGCGTTGCGGCCGAGCAGCGCGAAGGCCATCGCCTCGGCGGCGTCGGCCGGGACGCCGGCCGCGTCGAAGGGCTCGACCGCGGCGCGCGGGAGCGCTTCGCGCAGCGCGTCCATCACGGCCGGGTTGCGCGCGCCGCCGCCGCCGACGAGCACGCGCGCGACGGCCTCCGTGCCGCCGCAGAAGTCGCGCAGCGCGTGCGCCACGCTGGTCGCGGTGAAGGCCACCAGGGTCGCGAGCAGGTCGTCGCCGGAGCGGCCCGCGCCCGCCCAGCGATCGGCCAGCTCCTCCGCCTCCGCCAGCCCGTAGCGCTCGCGGCCGGTCGACTTCGGCGGCGGGCGGCGCAGGTAGTCGTCGTCGAGGAGCTCCGCCAGCAGAGCGGCGTCTACCCGGCCGCGCCGGGCGCCGGCCCCGTCGCGGTCGCAGCGCTCGCCGGTGAGCCGGCGCACGACACCGTCGAGCAGCGCGTTGGCCGGGCCGACGTCGAAGGCGACGACCTGCTCGGGATCGCCGCCGGGCGGCAGCCAGGTGACGTTGGCGATCCCGCCCAGGTTGAGCGCGAGGCGGCCCTCGTCGGGGCTCGCGAACACCGCGTGGTGGAAGAAGGGCGCGAGCGGCGCGCCCTCGCCGCCGGCGGCCAGGTCGCGGGCGCGGAAGTCGGCGATCGTGAGCACGCCGGTGCGCTCGGCGATGCGCGAGGGGTCGCCGATCTGGAGCGAGGCCCCGAGCTCGGGGTGGTGCGCCACGGTCTGCCCGTGGCTCGCGATCACGTCGACCGTGGCGAGCGGGACGCCCGCCGCGCGCGCGGCGGCGGCGGCGGCGGCGGCGAAGCGGTCGGCGAGCTCGACGTCGAGCGCAGCCAGCGCGCGCAGCACCTCGGGACCGGGCAGCCGGCCCGCGGCCAGGGCGTGGATGCGGTCCTGGAGCGCCCGCTCGAGCGGCTCCTCGCAGGCCGCGAGCAGCCGGAACGGGCGCACCGCGGGCCCGTCGGGCCACTCGACCAGCGCCGCGTCGATGGCGTCGGCGGAGGTGCCTGACATGAGGCCGATCACGCGCATGGGGCGGGATCATACCGGGGCGCCTCGATTGACACGCCAGTCGGCGGGTTCCATCATGCGGCTCCCGATCCACGCCACGCCCACCCCCGGGATGCGTCCTCCGGGCCGGAGCCCCCCGATGACCGACACCTCGCGCCAACAGGGCGCCCTGATCTGCATCGGCGCCGCCGCGGCCGCCCTGCTCTTCGTGCTGGGCGTCCTCGGCGGCAGCTACCTGGCGCTCGCGATCCCCGTCGCGATCCTGACCCTGTTCGCGCTCGGGCTGGTGTTCTGGGTGGGCTGGACGATCTACACGGTGCGGATCGAGCCGGAGCGCGACGAGCCGCCGGCGGCGCCCACCGTTCCGCCGAGCCCGCCCTCCACGCCGAGCGCCTCGCGCTAGCGGGCCCGTCGATGCGGATCGCCCTGCTCACCTATCGCGGCAACATGTACTGCGGCGGGCAGGGCATCTACGCCGCCTACCTGGCCCGCGAGTGGCAGCGCGCCGGCCACGACGTGCACGTGTTCGCGGGCCCGCCGCTGCCGCGCCTCGACCCGGGGATCCCGCTCCACGTGATCCCGAACCAGAACGTCTTCGGCGTGCCGCTCGCGGACCTGGCCCGGCGGCCCGAGCGGATGCGGCTCTTCGAGCCGCTCACGCTCTGGGAGACGGGGGTCTCGCGCTTCGGGGTGTTCCCCGAGATGCAGACCTTCGGGCTGCGCCTCCTCCTGCGCTGGCGCGAGCTCCAGCGCCGCCACCGCTTCGACGTGGTCTTCGACAACCAGTGCCTGTCCTGGGGCCTGCTCGGGATCCAGGCGACCGGCGTGCCGGTGGTGTCGGTGATCCACCATCCGCTCCATCTCGACCGCGAGGCCGACTTCGCAATCGACCCGAGCCTGAAGAAGCGGGTCAAGCGGACGCTCTACTTCCCGCTGTGGATGCAGCAGGTGGTGGCGCCGCGCCTGGCCGGGATCGTGACCGTGAGCGAGGCCTCGCGGAGCGAGATCGAGCGCTGCTTCGGGATCCCCGAGAAGCAGGTGCGGGTGGTCTACAACGGAACCGACACGGAGCTGTTCCGGCCGATCCCGGGCAAGCGCATCGAGACGGACCTGCTCTTCGTGGGCCGGACCGAGGACCGCAAGAAGGGCATCGGGACGCTCCTCCAGGCGCTCGCGCGGCTGTCCGAGCACGTGACGCTCAAGATCGTGGACGGCCGCATCCCGCCGCACGGGCTCGTGCCGACCCTGATCCGCCGCTACGGGCTCGAGCGCCGCGTCGTCCTCCAGCAGCGCTGGCTCGAGCTCGAGGACCTGATCGGTGAGTACTCGACCGCGCGTCTCGCCGTCGTGCCCTCCTTCTTCGAGGGCTTCGGCTTCCCGGCCAGCGAGGCGATGGCCTGTGGCCTGCCGGTCGTGGCGAGCGCCGCGGGCGCGCTGCCCGAGGTGGTCGGCCCCGACGGCCACGCCGGCCGCCTGGTCGCACCGCGCGACCCGCAGGCGATGGCCGACGCGATCGCCGCGCTGCTCGCGGATCCCGCGCGCCTCGCCGGGATGGGCCGCCACGCGCGGGCGCGCGTCGAGCACGCGTTCCGCTGGCGCGATGCGGCGGCCGGGCTCGTCGAGGTCTTCGAGGACGTGCGCCGTGCTGCTCACCGTCGACCTCGATAGGCTGCGCGTCCGGCCCGGGGACCGCCTGCTCGACGTCGGCTGCGGGGAGGGGCGGCACTGCTTCGGCGCGCTCGAGCGCGGGGCGCAGGTCTTCGGCCTCGACCTCGATCGCGACGCGCTGCGCAAGGGTCACGGGCCGCTGCGCGCGCGCGCCCGCGAGCGCGGCGGGGTCGGCGCGATGCTGCGCGGCGACGCCTTCCGCCTGCCCTTCCGCGACGCGACCTTCGATCGCGCGATCTGCTCGGAGGTGATGGAGCACGTCCACGACTTCCCGGGCGCCGCGCGCGAGCTGGCGCGCGTCGTGCGCCCGGGCGGCTCGGTGGCGGTGACCGTGCCGACCGCCACCAGCGAGGCGCTCTACCTCCGGCTCGGCGACGACTACTTCGAGTCGCCCGGGGGCCACATCCGGATCTTCCGGCCGCGCGACCTGGCCGAGGCCCTGCGCGGCGCCGGGCTGGCGCCGAGCGGGATCGGCTTCGCGCACGGCTTCCACACCCCCTACTGGGCGCTGCGCTCGATCGTGCGCCTGCCCAGCTCGGACGCGAATCCGCTGGTCCAGGCCTACCGGCTGTTCCTGATCGAGGCCACGACCTCGCGCCTGCTCGACCGCTTCGAGAAGCGCGTCCTCGACCGGATCTGCCCGAAGAGCCTCGTGCTCTACACCCGGCGCACGGCGGCGCCCGCCGCCCGGGCCGCGTGAGCGCGATGCCGTACGGCTCGGGATCGTCGAGCCGCCTGCGGCTCCTCTTCACCGCCTATCGCGGCAACATGAACTGCGGCGGCCAGGGTGTCTATCTCTGGTTCCTGGCGCGCGAGCTGGCGCGCCTCGGCCACGAGGTCACGGTCCTGGTCGGCCCGCCGCTGCCCGACCCGATGCCCTTCGCGCGCGGGGTCGCCGAGATCCCCGACGACCGCTTCTGGGGCAAGTGGTTCGTACGCGACTGGGCCTCGTTCCTGCCCGCCGAGAACCCGCTCGGCGTGCTCGCGCCGCTGCGCTTCTGGGAGCTCGCGGCCAGCCGGCTCGGCTTCTTCCCGGAGCCCTTCGCGTTCAGCGCCCGCGCCTTCCGCGAGACGGCGCGCCGCCTGCGGGCCGGCACGCGCTTCGACCTCGTGCACGACGTGCAGTGCCTGGGCTGGGGCCTGCTCGGGATCCGCGCGCTCGGCCTGCCGGTGGTCGCCACCGTCCACCATCCACTCACCGTCGACCGGCGCGCCTCGTTCCGTCGCGACCGCACCCTCCAGGAGGCGCTCGGCACGGCCGAGTTCCATCCCGTCGGCATGCAGGCCTTCGTGGCCCGCCACCTCGACTGCATCGTGACCTCGAGCGAGGCGGGTGCGTACCTGATCGGGCGCGACTTCGGCGTGCCGCGCGAACGCCTGCGCATCCTGGGCAACGGCCTCGACACCGAGCTCTTCTCTCCCGACCCGGCGGTGCCGCGTGCGCCGGCGACGCTTCTCTGCATCGGCCGCGCCTCGGATCCGAACAAGGGGATCGCGGTGCTGATCGAGGCGCTCGCCAAGCTGCCGCCGCCGGTGCGCCTGGTGCTGGTCGACGAGGATCATCCGCTCCACGAGGGGCGCCGGCTCGCCGCGCGGCTCGGGGTCGGCGACCGGCTCGAGATCGTGGGCCGCGTGCCGGCCGCCGAGCTGGTCCGCCTGTACCGGAGCGCGACGCTGGTCGTCGTGCCCTCGCTCTACGAGGGCTTCGGGCTGCCGGCGGCGGAGGCCATGGCGTGCGGAACACCGGTGGTGGCGGCGGCCGCCGGCGCGCTGCCCGAGGTGCTGCGCACGGGGGGCGGCGGGCCGCTCGTCGCCAAGGGCGACCCCGACGCGCTGGCCCGCACGATCGCCGCCCTGCTCGCCGAGCCCGAGACGCGCCGCCGGCTCGGCGACGAGGCCCGGGCGCGGGTGGTCGACGCCTACTCGTGGCCGCGCATCGCCGCGCGCACCGCCGAGGTCTACCGCGAGCTCCTCGAGACCCGCCGCGGGCGGCCCGCGAGCACGATCACGTCGGCCCACTCGGGCACGCGCCGCGCGAGCCCGTCGAGCGCCTGCAGCGCGCCGCGCGCGAGCGCCTCGGGCAGCTTGCCGACCCCGCGCGACCAGGCCGGAAAGCCCCAGCCGACCGAGACGCCGCGCACCACCTCGAGATCCACGTAGCGCGCCGCCTGCTCGCGCATCAGCCCGAGGTCGTAGCGGGTGAAGTGGTCGGCCGGCACGTCGTAGTGTCGGCGGCCACGGCGCGGCGGCGTGCCGAGCAGGCCCTCGCGCAGCGCGTCCTGCGCTCGCGCGAGCCGGCAGGCGAGCGACTCGAAGTTGGCGATGGCAAGGACCACGCGGCCGTCCCGGCGCGTCACGCGGGCCAGCTCCGCGATCGCGCGCTCCGGACGGTCGAAGTGATCGATCGCGCCCTTGCAGAACGCGGCGTCGAAGCTGTCCGCGGCGAAGGGCAGCGCGTCCGACCAGCCGCGTACCCAGTGCGGGAGCGGCGCGCCCGCACGCTCTGCCGCGACGAGCTTCGCCCAGCCGGTCATGCGCGCAGAGGGCTCGCACGCCACCACCGCCGCACCGGTCCCGGCCAGCGCGACGGCGTCCTGGCCGAAGCCGGCTGCGACGTCGAGCACCCGGCGCCCGGGTCCGCCGCCGGCCAGCGCCAGGGTCTCCGCCGTCATCCGGTCGAAGAGGTGCTGGCTGTCGCGCGTCGTACCCGTCGGGATGACGTCGCTCATGTCGCGGTCGAGATCCACCACCCGCATGGCGGCGGACCATAGGAGACGCGCGGCCCTACAGCCTCCCGCCGACGAAGTTCTCGAGCAGCTCGGCGAGGCCGGGATCGACCCGCTCGAAGCGGATCCCGACCCGCTTGCGGCCCCGGTCCGACCACGCGACACGCCCCTCGAGCGCGAGCGGGATCGTGATCCCGGGCAGGGTGAACTCGCTGGTGACGGCCCCACCGACCGCCGGCAGCTCGCCGCGCAGCTCGAGGCCGATCCCACCCGGCGACAGGTCGTGACCGGATCCGAGACGGCGGTGGCCCTCGGAGGTCAGCTCGACCCAGCCTGCGAACGGGGCCCGCGGCCGCCGCTCCTGCTCCACCCTTCCCGCTCCGACCACGAGAGCCCTCTCCCGCCAGCCTCCGCGCACCCGGCCGGCCGGCCCGGCGCGCCGTCCCACACACGGACCGGCGTCGATCGATGCAAGAAGCGTGCGGGCGGGAGCTCGCCCCACAGCCCTGGGGGAACGGCCACAGCGGGTGTCGCGCAGCGGGCTTGCGGGGATGGGGAAGCCGCAGCCGCCCACTATGATGTCACGGCGATGGGGAAATCTCTTCCGCTCGAGGGAAGCGCACTTCCGCCGCAGGCCGACACGCCCGGAGCGACCCTCGACCGGATCGCCTCGTTCCGGCTCACCTACGTCGCCATCCTCTGCTTCGTCCTCCTGTACGTGTTCAGCGTGAAGGGGCTCGAGCGGTGGCTCGGGTCGGTCTTCGAGGCTCGCGTCGAAGCCGCGATCCGGGTCGACCCGGGTGCCGGCGACGTGGTCGAGCAGATCCAGGAGCGCGTCGACGCGGTCGTCCGCAGCTCGGCCTGGACCCGCTTCGGGGGCGTGAAGGTGAGCCCGATCGTGATGGGCGCCGACGGCTCCACCCCGCTCTACCTGGGGGGCCGCGGGATCCCGCCGCCCGTCGCCAGCGACCCGATCGCCGCGGCGGAGCGGCTGCTCCCCGCATCGGCGGACGTGACCGTCACGGTGCCGCACAACTCGCTGGCCGCCAACGCGGTGCTCGTCCTCTACGCCGCACTGCTGATCCAGACCTTGTTCCTCTACGAGCGCCGCCGCAGCCGCGTCGAGGGCCTGCGCCTCGAGGCCGCGAGCGCAGCGCGCGACGAGTCGGCCGCGCGCGCCGCCCGCATCGAGACCGAGCTCGCCACGCTGGGCCGTGAGCTCGAGGACCGTGTCGAGGCCGAGGTGGCCGAGGAGATCGAAGCGCTGCGCAACGAACGCGGGCGGCTCCAGGAGCAGCTCGCGGCGCTCGCCCGCCGCGAGGACGAGCTGCGGGCGCAGGCGGGCCAGCTCCAGGAGACCCTGCAGAGCGAGCGCCAGAGCCTGGAGGAACTGCTCGACGACGCGCTCGCCGACCTCGCGCGCAAGGACGAGGAGCTGCGCGGGCTCTCGGACCGGCTGCAGCGCGCCTCGCAGGCCAAGGGCGACGTCGCCGCCCCGCGCGCCCGCGACCTCGACCAGCTCGCCAGCCGGCTGCGCACCCTCTATCGCAACCTCGAGTTCGACGACCACGCGCTGCGCAACGTGGTCGCGCTCGGCGACGAGGCGATGCGCCTGCGCGCCGAGGAGTCGATCAAGCGCCTCGACACCGACGTCGAGACCGCGGCCGTGCGCCGCAAGGTGGGCGGACTGCCCGCCCACCTGACGATCTTCGAGCTGGGCTTCGCCGGCAAGGGCCGCATCTACTACACGCTCGGGCGACAGCGCCGCTTCCGGATCCTCGCCGTAGGCGCCAAGAACAGCCAGAAGACCGACCTCGAGTACCTGAGCCGCCTGCCCCGGGAGTGACGGCGGGCCCTCCGCTCGCGCGCGTCCAGGGGCCTCCGGGCGGCCGGAGCCCGCGCGCAGAACGCAGCGCCGCGGGCGTCCGCGGGGCGTGCGAGCGCGGGCGGCTCAGCGCTCGAGGGCCTCGCGGAGCAGACCCTTCAGGGTGGCGTCCTCCCAGGGCTTCGGGATCAGCGCGCGCAGGCCGAGGGCGGCGAGACGCTCGCCCGGGATCGCGTCCGGCCAGCCCGTGATCAGGAAGCGGGCGGCCGCGGGCCGCAGCCGGGCGGCGGCCTCGAGCAGCTCGAGCCCGCTCATCCCGCGCATCTTGTGGTCGGAGAGCACCGCGCCGACCGGCTCGTTCTCGAGCCAGCGCACGGCCTCGAGCGGGTCGCTGGTCGCGAGGATGCGCCAGCCTTCCCGGCGCAGCGCGCGGCGCAGGGCCGACAGGATCCGCTCCTCGTCGTCGACGACGAGCAGGGTCGGCGCCTCGGGCCCGACGCTCACGAGGCCGCCGGATCGGAGAGCGGCAGCTCGACCTCGAAGACGGTGCCGCCGCCGGGGCGGTCGAGGGAGCGGATCGTGCCCCCGTGACGACGGACGATGTCGAAGGAGGTCGAGAGCCCGAGACCGGTGCCGGCACCCACCTCCTTGGTCGTGAAGAAGGGATCGAAGATGCGGTCCGCATGGGCCGGCGGGATCCCGACGCCGTCGTCGCTCACCGAGACCAGGACCTTGTCGGCGCGGACCTCCGTGCGCAGCACGATCTCGCCCGCCCCGCCGCGCGCGCGCACGCGCTGCTCGATCGCCTGGTAGGCGTTCACCAGCAGGTTCATGAAGACCTGCTCGAGCTGCATCGGCAGGCAGCGCACCGGCGGCAGCGCCGCGTACTCCTTCCGCAGCACGACCGAGTGCTTCATCATCGTCCACACGATGTGAGCCGTGGAGTCGAGGCAGCGGTTGAGATCCGCCCTCACCCACTCGCCGTCGTCGCGGTGCGCGAACGCGCGCAGGTCCTGCACGATGTGGCGGACGCGCTCGGAGCCCTCGATCGACTCCCCGACCGCCTTCGCGAAGTCCTCGAGCAGCAGCTCGCCGTCGAGCTTGGCGTGGAGGCCGCCCCACTCCGCGGCAGCCGCCTGGAGCGCCGGCGAGCCGTCCTGCGCCGCCCGCTCGGCGAGCGCAGCGGCGCCCTCGATCAGCCGCCGCACGTCGGCCAGGTACTCCTGCATCTGGAAGAGGTTCGCGTGTACGAAGCCCATCGGGTTGTTGATCTCGTGCGCGACGCCGGCCGCGAGCTGCCCGATCGAGGCCATCTTCTCCGACTGCAGCACCTGGCGCTGGAGCTTCTTCAGCTCCGAGAGGTCCTGGAAGATCGCCACCGCGCCGTAGCGCCGGCCGCGGGACTCGAGCGGCGCCAGCGAGAGGCCGACCGGCACGTAGCGGCCATCGCGGCGCACCACCACGGCCTCGGCGCCGCGTACGCGCTCGCCCGCCAGCAGCGCGTGGGCCAGCAGCGGCAGCCCCGGCGCGCCAGGCGGCAGCCAGTCGACGATCGAGCGGCCCCGCAGCGCGCCGTCCGGCTCGTCGAGGATGCGTTCGGCCGCCGGATTGGCGTGGGTGACGCGGCCCTCGCCGTCGAGCACGAGCAGGCCACTCTCCATCGCCTCGACCAGGTTCTCGAGCGTCACGCGCAGCGCACGCGCGTCGCGCCGCAGCCGGTCGTGCTCGCGGGTCGAGCGCCAGGCGCGGATCTGCTCGAAGGCGACGGCGGGGAGCACCTCGGCGAAGTCGGGGCCGGCGGTCACGCAGTCGGCGGCGCCGGCGCGGAAGGTCGCGAGCGCCGCGTCGGCCGTGGCCTCGGGGGTCACCACCAGGGCGGGGGGGCCGTGCTCGCGGAGGCCGGCCAGGATGCGCGCGCCCTCGTCGCCGAGCGCGTGGTCCACCACCACGAGGTCCGCGCGCGCCTCGCGCGCGCGAGCGAGACAGGTAGCGGCGTCGTGCGTGAGCTCGATGCGGACGCCAGCGCCGAGCCGCCCCAGCGCCGCCACCGTCCCCGACGCCCCGGATCGTCCCGCTGCGGGCGCCGGCTCGGCGACGACGATGCAGACCGATTCGGCTTCGCGGGCGTCACCGCCTGCGGACATCGAGCGCATTCCCTCCGGCCGGACCACCCGCCCGGCGTCGTGGGCGCCGGGCGCGGGCCGCTCGCGAACGACGGGGCGTCCGGGGGGGCGCGCGGACTCTACCGGATCCCGCCGGGCCCGACCAAGCCTGCCCCCCCCTCGTCCTGGAGCGGCACGCCGTGCTTGCCGAGCTTGCGGTAGAAGGTGCTGCGGCCGATCCCGAGCCGGCGCGCCGCGTCGGTCGCGTTGCCGCCGGCTTCGCGCAGGGCACGCTCGAGCGCGCTGCGCTCGTAGGCGTCGAGCGAGAGCGGAAGCCCGGTCGGAGCCGGCGCGACGGCGGCCGCGGCGGCCGTGCCGCGCGAGCGGCCGATCGGGAGGTCGCTCGCGCGCAGCCGCGGCCCCCGCGCCAGCGCCAGCGCCGACTCGATCACGTTCTCGAGCTCGCGCACGTTGCCGGGCCAGTCGTGGCTCATCAGCCGCTCGAGCGCCGGCTGCTCGATTGCCATCGGCTCGCCGCGGCGCGCGTGCTTGTCGAGGAAGTGCTGGACGAGCAGCGGGACGTCCTCGATCCGCTCGCGCAGCGGTGGGATCTCGAGGCGCACCACGTGGAGGCGGTAGTAGAGGTCCATCCGGAAGCGGCCGGTCTCGACCATCGCGAGCAGGTCGCGGTGGGTCGCCGCGACGACCCGGATGTCGACCGTCACCGGCGCGGCGGCGCCGACCGCGCGAACCTCCTTGTACTGGAGCGCGCGCAGGAGCTTCGCCTGCATGGCGATCGGGATCTCACCGACCTCGTCGAGGAAGAGCGTCCCGCCCCCGGCCATGCGAAACAGGCCGGGCGCCCCGACCGCGCCCGTGAAGGCGCCGCGCTCGTGCCCGAAGAGCTCGCTCTCGATCACCGACTCGGGCAGCGCGCCGCAGTCCACCGGCACGAAGGGCCCGGCGCGCCGGCGGCTGGCTCCGTGCAGGGCCCGGGCCACCAGCTCCTTGCCGGTGCCGCTCTCGCCCTGGATCAGCACGTGGCTCTCGTTGTGGCGCAGGCTCTCGATCGTGCGCGCGAGCCGGCGCATCGCCGGGGCGTGGCCGATCAGCTCGGGGCCCTCGCGCCTTCCCTCGAGCCGGGCCTCGAGCTCCCGGTTGCGGGCGAGCAGCCGGCGCCGCTCGATCGCCTGGTGCACGGTGGTGCGCACCCGGTGCACGTCGTCGAAGGGCTTCGCGAGGTAGTCGAAGGCCCCCTGGCGCATGCAGCCGACCGCGCTCTCGATCGTCGCGTGGCCGGTCATCACGACGACCTCCAGCTCCGGGCGCTCGCGCTTCAGCCGGTCGAGCAGGTCGAGGCCGTCGGCGCCGCGCAGGCGCAGGTCGAGCAGCACCACGTCGAGGGCCGGATCCCCGAGCGCCTCCTGCGCCTCGCCAGGGGTCTCGGCGAGCACGATCCGGTGTCCGTCCGGGCCCAGGATCCGGGCCAGCGCGCGTAGCAGCAGCGGCTCGTCGTCCACCACCAGGACGAAGCCCGGCGGGACTTCGGGGCCGGCGCTGGGCGGGAGGACCGGCCGGCCGGGAGAGGAGCTCATGCGGACCCTATCGGTCCCGCTTCCGGGACGCTTGAGCCGGCCGCCCTCCTTGCTTGCATCCGCGTGACACGTACAATGCATCCGCCCCCCTCCGCCCCCCGAGCGGAGGACGACCCCTGCGCCGCGCCCAGATCCTGATCGTCGACGACGAGGAGCTCTACCGGCGCGCGCTCGAGCGCATCCTCGCGCGCTCGGGTCACGCGGTCGTGAGCGCGCGCGACGCCGGCGAGGCGATGGCGCGCGTCTCCTCGGAGCCGCTCGACCTGGTCCTGTGCGACATCCGGATGCCCGGCATCAGCGGCCTCGAGCTGGTGCGGCAGATCCACGAGGTCGACCCGGACCTGCCCTGCATCGTCGTCACCGGCTACGGCAGCGCCGAGCAGTCGGTCGAGGCGCTCCACGCCGGGGCCTTCTGGTACCTGGAGAAGCCCTTCGAGCAGCGCTCGCTCGACGTCGTGCGGCGGCTCGTCGACCAGGCCATCGAGCACCGGCGGCTGCGCACCGAGAACCGCCTGCTCCAGAGCCAGCTCCGCTCCCGCTATCGCTTCGACAACGTGGTGGGCCAGAGCCAGGCGTTGCGCGACGTCCTCGACCTGGTGGACCGGGTCGCGGACTCCGACAGCACGGTGCTGATCACCGGCGAGAGCGGTACCGGCAAGGAGCTGATCGCCCGCGCGATCCACTACAACAGCAAGCGCGCCGAGCGGGTCATGGTGACCGTCAACTGCGGAGCGATCCCCGAGGAGCTGCTCGAATCCGAGCTCTTCGGGCACGTGAAGGGCGCTTTCACCAACGCCGTGCAGCACCGTGAGGGGCGCTTCGCGGCCGCCGACGGCGGCACGATCTTCCTGGACGAGATCGGGGACATGAGCCCGAACCTGCAGGTGAAGCTCCTGCGCGTGCTCCAGGACCGCACCTTCGAACCGGTGGGCTCGTCCAAGACCGTGCGCGCCGACGTGCGGGTGATCGCGGCCACCCATCGCGACCTCGAGGAGGCGATCCGCCGCGGGACGTTCCGCGAGGATCTCTACTACCGGCTCAACGTGATCCCGATCGAGGTCCCCCCGCTGCGCGCGCGCAAGGAGGACGTGCCGCTGCTCGCCGAGCACTTCCTCGAGCGCCTCAACCAGGAGAAGGCCCGCGCGATCGAAGGGATCTCGCCGGCCGCGATCGAGCGGCTGCTCGAGCACGACTGGCCCGGCAACGTCCGCGAGCTCGAGAACCTGATCGAGCGCCTCGTGGTCCTGCGCGGGCGCGGGACGATCGACGTCGAGGACCTGCCGGGCTCGCTGCGCCCGCGCCCGGCGGCGCCGCCGCTCGAGTTCCCAGGTCTCGGACCCGGCGGGATCCCCTTCAACGAGGTGGTGGACCGGCTCGAGACGCACCTGATCGTGCAGGCCCTCGAGCGGACCGGCTGGAACAAGAACCGCGCCGCCCAGCTCCTCGGCCTGAACCGCACCACGCTGATCGAGAAGATCAAGAAGAAGAAGCTCGAGCCGCCGGACGCCTTCTCCGAGTAGCGCGGCGCCCGCCGCCTCCGGCGCCTCCCGATGCGCTCCGCGCGCGGCGCCTCCCTGCCGGTTTCGTAACTGCCGGTGCCGGGTTCCGTCGATTCTCTGACGCTTCTGCGCAGCGCTCGCAGGTGCCGCCATCGCGGGTGGCATCCCGAGGCGACGCTTCGCGGCCCGCAGCGGCCCGCGCCCCGGGCCCGAAAACGGCTTCCCGGTCGCGGGCTTCTCGACCGGCCGCGCGTGCGCGGCGACCGGTCGTGCGCGTGCGGAGCGCGCGCAGGCGGCCTGCTCCCCCGCTTGGCACGGCTCGTGCTCTCCCCCGCAGCCCAGGGGCAGCCGGGCGGCAACCAGCGTCCGGCGCGGGGGCGAGAGCGAACACTTGGAGCGGGGAGAGAGCGCCATGGAGACCGTGCTGCGGGAAGCGAAGGAGCGGAACAGCGAGGTGTCGGCGTCGATCAAGGAGCAGATCGTGCTCGAGCACGCGCCCCTGATCCGTTACATCGTCAACCGGATCGCCGTCCGCCTGCCCTCCCACATCGACCTCGACGACCTGCACAACACCGGCGTCATCGGCCTCATGGACGCGATCGAGAAGTACGACCCCGAGAAGAACTGCAAGTTCAAGACCTACGCCGAGTTCCGGATCAAGGGCGCCATCCTCGACCAGCTTCGCTCGCTCGACTGGGTCCCCCGCAGCGTGCGCCAGAAGGGCCGCCGCCTGGAGCGGGCCTACGGCGAGGTCGAGCAGCGCCTCGGCCGCTCCGCCAGCGAGGAGGAGGTGGCCGACTCGCTCGGCCTCCAGATCGACAAGTTCCACGAGCTCCTCAACCAGGTCCGCGGCGTCTCGCTCGTGAACCTGGAGGAGCTGCGCGGCACCGGTGCCGACGGCGAGCGCACCGGCTCCTACGCCGACGTCGTCGAGGACGTCCACTCCGAGAACCCCTTCTCGGCGCTCAAGCAGCAGGAGACCCGGCGCGTGATCGCCGAGACGATCTCGAGCCTGCCCGAGAAGGAGCGCCTGGTCCTCTCGCTCTACTACTACGAGGACCTGAACATGAAGGAGATCGGCGCGATCCTCGGCATCACCGAGAGCCGCGTCTGCCAGATCCACACCAAGGCCGTGGGGCGCCTGCGCTCGAAGCTCAAGAGCCTGATGGAGCGCTGAGGCGGCCGCCCTAAGGGGTGGAGTGCCCGCTCTTCTCGCAGCGCACCACGGTGACGGTGATGTTGTCCTCGCCGCCGCGCTCGTTGGCGAGGCGGATCAGCGAGTCGACGGCCTCCTGGGGGTCTTCGAGGCGGCCGGCAGCGCCGGCGATCTCGTCGTCCTGGACGTGTCCGGTGAGGCCGTCCGAGCAGAGCACGAAGACGTCGCCCGCCTCGGGGGTGAGCTCGGCCAGATCCGGCTCGACGTTGGGGCGCACGCCGACGGCGCGGGTGAGGACGTGGCGCTGGGGATGCTCGCGCGCGTCGGCGGCGCTGATCTCCTGCCGGCGCACCAGCTCGCCCACGAGCGAGTGGTCGTCGGTGAGCTGGCGGATCCGGCCGCCGCGGACCAGGTAGGCCCGGCTGTCGCCCACGTGGGCGAGCGCGGCGCGGCCCTCCTGGGCGAGCAGCGCCACCAGGGTCGTGCCCATCCCGGCCAGCTCGCGGCGCCGGCGCGCCGTGTCGTGCACCTCGCGGTTGGCGCTGATCACGGCGTAGCGGAGCTTCTCGGCGAGCGTCATGCCGGTGCCCTGCAGGGTCTGCAGCGCGCGCAGCGCGGCCTCGGCCGCGATCTCGCTCGCGATCTGGCCCGCAACGTGCCCGCCGAGCCCGTCGGCGACCAGGTAGAGGCCGATCTCCGGGGCCAGGGCGAAGTGGTCCTCGTTGGCGGCCCGCCGCCGCCCGACGTCGGAGCCCACCGCCGCGCGCAGGATCATGGACGCTCCCCTCTTCCGGGCCCGGCACGGACGCCGCGCCCCCCGGCCCCTATCGGCCGGCCGGCCCCGACCCGGTAGTCTCGCGTCGCGGTCCGGGGCGGGATTCCGGGGCGGCCCGCGCCGGATCCCGCTCGGGAGCCGGAGGCCGGGCCGCGAAAAGCGTTCAATCGCGGGCGCCGCACCGACGATAATGGTCCCCGGACGTGCGGCTCCACGGCCGCGCGCGGAGGCCACGAGGGGAACCATGCCGAAGACGCTCCTGCTCGCCGACGACAGCGTCACGATCCAGAAGGTGGTCGGGATCAGCTTCGCGAACGAGGACGTGGTCCTGCTCACGGTGGACAACGGCGACGACGCGGTCGCGCGCGCCCGTGAAGCCTCCCCGGACCTGGTCCTCGCCGACGTGATGATGCCGGGCAAGGACGGCTACGAGGTCTGCGAGATCCTGAAGGGGGATCCCGAGCTTCGCCACGTCCCGGTGTTGCTGCTCTCGGGCACCTTCGAGCCCTTCGACGAGGAGCGCGCCCGGCGGGCAGGTGCCGACGGGCACATCACGAAGCCCTTCGAGGCGCAGGCCCTGGTCGACCAGGTGAACGCGCTGCTGGCCCGCGCCGAGGCGACGCCCCCCGAGATGCCGGCGGCCGGCGACGTCACCCGCTCGGCAGGCACCGGCTCGCCGGCCGAGGCCTTCGACTTCTTCGACGAGGAGATGGCCCAGACCGCGCCCTCCCCGCTCGGCGCCCCCACGCCCGGCCTGCTCGACGGGGCCAGCGAAGAGCTCGCACCGCTCGAGCTCGAGGCGGCGGTCGAGGACGACGAGCCCGTGAGGCCCGCGCCGAGCGCCTCCACCGGAGGGTTCTCCGGCGACGAGGGCTCCTTCGGC
This sequence comes from Deltaproteobacteria bacterium, assembly GCA_035063765.1. NCBI lineage: Bacteria > Pseudomonadati > Myxococcota > Myxococcia > Deltaproteobacteria bacterium. Next base: position 42,030 of record JAPSFT010000004.1, on the reverse strand, counting down.
CGCTCCGGGGCCGGCGACACGCAGGCGACCGTGCTCTTCGACGAGCCGCCGCCGGCCCGGACGCGGCGCTCTCCGGCGCCGCCGCCCTTCCTCGGTGACGGCTTCGAGGCCGAGTCGCTCGCGACGCCGGCCGTTCCGGCGCCGTCGCTGCCGGCCCTTCCGGAGGCCGATGCGCCGGCCGGGTACGAGGAGAGCTTCGACTTCGGCTTCGAGGACGGCGGCACCCGCACGGCGACCGTGGCCATCCCGGCCGCACCGCCCGCACCGATGCCGACCGCGCCGCCCGTCCCGGTCGCCGCGACCCGCCTGTTCGAGGAGGACGACCTCGACGAGCCGGTCGAGGCGATCTCCGAGCCGGTGGACGCGCCGCCGCCGCTCCCGCCCGCCTCGTTCCCCCCGCCGCCGCCCGCACCCACCACCCTGGCGCCCCCGCCGGTTCCCACGCCGGCGCCGCCGCCGGTCGCGATCCCGGGCTCCGAGAGCGGGCCCCTCGCGGTGCGGGTGTCCGGCCCGACCGCCCTCTCCGAGCCGATCCAGAAGCAGCTCCAGGAGACGCTCGAGAAGATCGTCTGGGAGGCCTTCGGCGACCTCACCGAGCGCATCGTGCGCGACGTGCTCGAGCGCGTCGAAGCGGTGGCCTGGGAGGTGATCCCGCAGATGGCGGAGACGCTGATCCGCGAGGAGATCCGCCAGCTCAAGGACGGCGAAGAGGCGTAGGGCTAGACTCGCCGGCTCGTGCGAGCCGAGCTGCCGAAGCGCTTCGATCCCCAGCCCGTCGAGTCGCGTCTCTACCAGGCGTGGCTGGCGCGCGGGCTGTTCCGGGCGGCGGCCGACGGGGCGAAGCCCCCGTTCTCGATGGTGATCCCGCCGCCCAACGTGACGGGCTCGCTCCACCTCGGCCACGCCCTCAACAACACGCTCCAGGACCTCCTGGCCCGCCACAAGCGGATCCAGGGCCACGACGTGCTCTGGCTGCCCGGCACCGACCACGCCGGGATCGCGACCCAGGTGGTGGTGGAGCGCGAGCTCGCCCGCCAGGGCCGCACGCGCCACGAGCTCGGCCGCGAGGCCTTCGTCGACCAGGTCTGGGAATGGAAGGCCAAGTACGGCGCGCGCATCGTCGAGCAGCTCCAGGCCCTCGGCTGCTCGTGCGACTGGTCGCGCGAGCGCTTCACGATGGACCCGGGGCTCTCGCGCGCGGTGCGCGAGGTCTTCGTGCGCCTCTACCACGAGGGGCTCGTCTACCGCGCCGAGTACCTCGTGAACTGGTGCCCGCGCTGCACCACGGTGCTCTCGGACCTCGAGAGCCCCTACAAGCCCGTGGCGGGCAAGCTCTACCGGATCGTCTATCCGCTCGTCGGCGGTGGCGGAGCGATCGAGGTCGAGACCACGCGGCCCGAGACCCTGCTCGGCGACACCGCCGTCGCGGTGCACCCCGAGGACGAGCGCTGGCGCGGCTTCGTGGGCCGCACGGTGCGGCTGCCCCTGCTCGGGCGCGAGATCCCGGTCGTGGCCGACGGCTTCGTGGACCGCGCCTTCGGCACCGGAGCCGTGAAGATCACCCCCGCCCACGACCCGAGCGACTTCGAGGCCGGCCGCCGGCTCGGCCTGCCCTCGATCGACATCCTCCACCCGGACGGGCGGCTGAACGAGAACGCCGGGCCCTACGCGGGGCTCGACGTCGCCGAGGCGCGCCGCCGCGTGGTCGCGGACCTCGAGCGCGAGGGCCTGCTCGCGGGCGTACGCGAGCACCCGCACGAGGTCCCCCACTGCGACCGCTGCGACACGCTCGTGCAGCCACTCCTCTCCGAGCAGTGGTTCCTGCGCATGGAGCCCCTCGCGCAGCCCGCGATCGAGGCGGTGCGCTCGGGCCGCGTGCGCTTCCACCCGAAGAGCTGGGAGAACACCTACTTCCACTGGATGGAGAACATCCGCGACTGGGCGATCTCCCGGCAGCTCTGGTGGGGCCACCGGATCCCGGCCTGGAGGTGCAGCGCCTGCGGCGAGTGGACGGTCGTGGCCGAGGACCCGACCCGCTGCGCCCACTGCGGGAGCGGGGAGCTCCGCCAGGAGGAGGACGTCCTCGACACTTGGTTCTCGAGCGCGCTCTGGCCCTTCTCGACGCTCGGCTGGCCCGACGAGACCGACGACCTGCGGCGCTACTACCCGACCTCGGTGCTCTCGACCGGCTTCGACATCATCTTCTTCTGGGTCGCGCGCATGGTCGTGATGGGGCTGCACTTCCGGGGCGACGTGCCCTTCCGCGACGTCTACATCCACCCGCTCGTGCGCAACGAGGAGGGCCAGAAGTTCTCGAAGTCGAAGGGGATCGGCATCGACCCGCTCGACCTGATGGAGGTCTACGGCACCGACGCCGTGCGCTGGACCCTGACCTCGCTGGCCGCCCAGGGGCGCGACATCCGCTTCGGCGTCCAGGCCGTGGAGGGCGGGCGTGCCTTCGTCACCAAGCTGTGGAACGCGGCGCGCTTCGCGCTCCTGAACCTCGCGGACTGGAGCGCCGGCGCCGGCACCGGGGCGCCCGGCCTCTACGACCGCTGGATCCGCGCGCGCATGGGCGCGGCGCTCGCCGAGGCGCACGCGGACCTCGACGGGTTCCGCTTCAACGACGCCGCCCAGGCGCTCTACCGCTTCGTCTGGGGCGAGCTCTGCGACTGGTACATCGAGCTCGCGAAGCTGGCCCTCGCCGGCGGCGACCCGGAGCGGCGGCGCGCCGCCCAGGCGACGCTCGTCGAGGTGCTGCGCGGGGCCCTCACGGCCCTGCACCCCTTCATGCCCTTCGTCACCGAGGAGATCGCCGCGTCGCTCCCGGACGCCGACGGCCGCTTCCTGATGGAGGGGCGCTATCCGGAGCCCGCGCCCCCGCTCACCGCGAGCGAGGCCCGGGAGATGGAGCGCCTGACGCTCCTGATCGGGACGATCCGGCAGGTGCGCGGCGAGCTCGACCTGCCGCCCGCCAGCGTCGTGCGGGTGGTGTTCCCGACCGCCGCCGAGCCGCTCGTGCGCGCGCACGAGGCCGCGCTGCGCGCCCTCACCCGCTGCGCCGAGCCGGCCTTCTCCGACGCGCCGCCCTCCCCGTCGGCCTCGCTGGTCTGGGCCGGCGACTGGCAGCTCGGCGTCGAGCTCGACGACCCGGAGCTCCTGCGCGACGAGCTGCGCCGGCTCGAGAAGACCCTCGCGAAGCTCGACAAGGACCTGGCCTTCGTCGCCGGCCGGCTCGACAACCCGCGCTTCGCCGAGAAGGCGAAGCCCGAGGTGGTGGCCGCAGAGCGCGAGAAGCACGCGCGTCTCGCGCGCGAGCGCGAGGAGCTCGGCGCACGGCTCGCGCGGCTGCGGCGCGCGGCCGGAGCCGGCGGATGAGGCTCCCCGCCCTGCCGCCGCGCGCGAGCTGGCAGGCGCTCCTCGAGCGCGCGCTCGCCGAGGACCTCGGGCCGGGCGACGCGACCTCGACGGCCGTGCTTCCCGCGACGGCGCTCGGCGAGGCGGTCGTCGAGGCGCGCGAGCCGCTGGTGGCCTGCGGCCTGCCGGTGGCGGAGGCGGTCTTCGCCGCCGTCGATCCCGCCCTCGAGACCAAGCGCGAGTGGCAGGAGGGCGAGGCGCGCGAGCGCGACCTGCCGCTCCTGCGCGTGCGCGGCTCGCTGCGCTCGATCCTCGCGGCCGAGCGGACGGCGCTGAACTTCCTCCAGCGCATGTGCGGCGTCGCCACCTGGACCCGGCGCTTCGTCCACGCGGTCGAGGGCACCGGCTGCCGTGTCCTCGACACGCGCAAGACGCTCCCGGGCTGGCGCGTGCTCGACAAGTACGCGGCGGCCGTGGGGGGTGCCGCGAACCATCGCATGGGCCTCTACGACGCCCTCCTGATCAAGGACAACCACGTCGCGGCCGCCGGCGGGGTCGGCGCGGCCGTGCGCGCCGCGCGTGCAGCGGCGCCGCCGGGGCTGCGGCTCCAGGTCGAGGTGGAGACGGCCGAGCAGGCCGAGGAGGCGCTCGCCGCCGGCGCCGAGTGGCTGCTCCTCGACAACCGCTCGCCGGCGGAGCTGCGCGCGCTCGCCGCCCGCTTCCGCGCGCGCGCCGTGCTCGAGGCCTCGGGCGGCATCACGCTCGCGAACGTGCGGAGCTTCGCCGAGACGGGCGTCCACTTCGTCTCGGCCGGCGCCCTCACCCACTCGGCGCCCGCCGCCGACCTGGCCCTCGAGATCCAGCGGGGCGGTGCATGAAGGAGGGGGCGGCGCGCGTGCTCGCGGCGCTGCGCCGCGCCGGCTGCGGGACGGCGTCGGGCGAGGATCTCTCGGCGGCGCTCGGCGTCTCGCGCGCGCAGATCTGGAAGCACGTCGAGGCCCTGCGCGGGCTCGGCTACGGGATCGAGGGCGAGCCGGGGGGCGGCTACCGCCTCGTCGCCACCCCCGACCGGCTCTATCCCGAGGAGATCGCCGCGCGCCTGCACACGCGCTGGCTCGCGCGCTCCTACGAGTGGCTCGAGAGCACCGATTCGACCAACCGCGTCGCGATGGAGCGGGCGCGCGAGGGTGCGCCGCACGGCGCGACCGTCGTCGCCGAAGGGCAGAGCGCGGGGCGCGGGCGCCTCGGGCGCCGCTTCTTCTCGCCGCCCGGCCTCAACCTCTACAGCTCGACGGTGTTGCGCCCGGCGCTCGACACCGCCCGCGCGCCCACCACGATCCTGGCCGCGGCGGTCGCGGTGGCGGACGCCGTCGCCGCCGAGCTCGACGACCCCGACGCGGTCGAGATCAAGTGGCCGAACGACGTGCTGCTCGGCGGCCTCAAGACCTCGGGGATCCTGATGGAGATGGGCGCCGAGGCCACCCGCGTGCGCTTCCTGGTGCTCGGGATCGGCGTCAACCTGAACGTGTCGCGCGACGCCTTCCCGGAGGAGTTCCGCGCGCTCGCCACCAGCGTCGCGAGCCACCGCGGGCGGCCCGTGGACCGGATCGGCTTCGCGGCCCGCCTCTACGATACCCTCGAGGCCGTGCTCGACCTCCACGCCGAGGGTGGCTTCGAGGCGGTGCGTCCCCGCTTCGAGGCGCGGTTCCGGATGCGCGGCCGGCGCGTGCGCGTGCTCGACGCAGTCGGCGCGCCCGGCGGCGCAGCCCTCGAGGGCCGTGCCGAGGGCATCGACGCCGACGGGGCGCTCTGGGTCGCGAAGTCCGACGGCTCGCGCGAGCGGGTGGTCGCCGGGGACGTGACGATCGCGAAATGAGGGGATGCCCGTGAGCTCCGCTGCGCCGGTCCTGCTCGCCATCGACATCGGCAACACGAACGTGACGCTCGGCGCCTTCGTGTACGAGGGCGTGGGAGCGGCGCTCGCCGAGCACTGGCGGCTCGCGACCCACCGCGGGCAGACCTCCGACGAGGTGGGCGTCGTGCTGCGGGCGCTCTTCGAGCAGGCCGGCATCCGCGTCGCGCGCGTGGCCGACGTGATCGTCTCGAGCGTGGTGCCGCCGCTCCTGCCGATCTGGGAGCGCGTGTGCACCAAGCTCTTCGACCGCTCGCCGCTCGTGGTCGGTCCCGGCATCCGCACCGGGATGCCGGTCCGCTACGAGAACCCCCACGAGGTGGGAGCGGACCGGATCGTGAACTCGGTCTGCGCCTACGAGTGGATGGGCGGCCCGGTGGTCGCCGTCGACTTCGGCACCGCGACCACCTTCGACTGCGTGTCCGAGAAGGGCGAGTACCTGGGGGGCGCGATCTTCCCCGGCATCCTGGTGGCGATGGAGGCCCTCTTCGAGCGGGCCGCCATGCTGCGGCGCGTCGAGCTGTCGCCGCCGCGCTCGGTGATCGGGAAGACCACCACGCACGCGGTCCAGTCGGGCATGCTCTACGGCTATGCCGGCATGGTGGACGCGATGGTCGAGCGGATCCGGGGCGAGCTCGGGGCCGCTGCGCGCGTCATCGCGACGGGCGGGCTGGCCGGCCGGATCGCCAGCGAGAGCAAGACCATCGAGCGCGTGGAGCCCTTTCTCACCCTCGAAGGCCTGCGCATGATCTTCGAACGCAACCGTACCCTGCGCGGCGACGGCTCGCGCCGGGAGAGGGAGAACGCATGAAGGACGTCCCGGTCGCCGGCACCCGCAACTTCGCCCTGGTCGGGCACTCGGGCGACGGCAAGACGTCGCTCGGCGAGGCCCTGCTCTTCGAGGCGGGCGCGCTCGCGGCGCTCGGGAACGTGACGGCCGGGACCGCGGCGCTCACCACGCTGCCCGAGGAGAAGGAGCGCCAGGGGGCGACGGTCGGCACCTCGGTGTACGCCTTCGACCACGCGGGCCGCCACCTGACGCTCGTCGACACGCCCGGCGACCCGAACTTCCAGAGCGACGGCACGCTCGCGCTCCATGCCCTCGACGGCGCGGTGCTGGTCCTGTCGGCGGTGGACGGCGCGAAGGTGGGGAGCGAGCGCATGCTGCGCACCTCCCAGGAGCTCGGGCTCGCGGTGCTCGCGTTCGTGAACGGCATGGACCGCGAGCGCGCCGACTTCGACGCCGCCGTGGCCTCGCTCGCCGCCCTCGGCGCGAAGCCGGTGCCGGTGGCGATACCGGTCGGCGCCGGGCCGGCCTTCTCGGGCGTGATCGACCTGCTGGCGATGAAGGTCGTCGGCGAGCGGGGCGAGGGCGAGGTCCCCGCGGCGCTCGCCGACCGGGCCGCCGCCGCCCGCGCGCAGCTCGTCGAGGCGGTGGCCGAGTGCGACGACGAGCTGATCGAGCACTACCTCGAGGCGGGCGAGCTGTCCGAGGAGGAGATGCGCCGCGGGCTCGTGGCCGGCGTGCGCGCGGGGCGCATCGTGCCGGTCTTCGCCGGCGTCGCGACGCGCGCGCTCGGGATCGGGCCCCTCCTGCGGGCGCTCGAGGAGCTCCTGCCCTCGCCCGAGGAGGCCCGGCCCTGGCGAGGGCGCGAGCTCGGGGGCGAGGGCGAGCGCGTGCTCGAGCCGAAGCCCGACGCGCCCTTCGCGGCGCTCGTCTTCAAGTCCGTGATCGACCGCTACGCGGGGCTGCTCTCGGTGTTCCGCGTGGTCTCGGGCACGGCCCGGCCCGACCAGGGCGTCCTCGACGCGACGAGCGGCAGCAAGCTGCGGCTCGGAAAGCTCCTGCTGCTGCGGGGCCACGATCACGTCGAGGTGCCGGAGGCGGGGCCGGGCGACGTCGTCGCGGTCGCCAAGCTGAAGGACGTCCACACCGGCCACGCGCTCGCCGCCGAGAAGAACGGCGTGGCGCTCGCGCCGATCCCGATCCCGAAGGGCGTGCTCTCCTATGCGATCGCCGCCAAGCACAAGGGCGACGAGGACAAGCTCTTCACCGCTCTCGCCCGGCTCGTCGAGGAGGACCCGACGCTCCACGTCGAGCGCGATCCCCATACCGGGCAGTTCCTGCTGACCGGCATGGGCGAGCTGCACATCCGGATCGCCGCGGAGCGGCTCAAGCGGATGTTCAACCTCGAGATCGACCTCCAGCGGCCCAAGATCCCCTACCGCGAGACGATCACCCGCAAGGTCGAGAACGTGGAGGGCAAGCTGAAGAAGCAGACCGGAGGCAAGGGCATGTTCGGGGTCTGCTATCTGAGCGTGGAGCCGATGCCCCGGGGGGCCGGCTTCGAGTTCGTGGACGAGATCGTGGGGGGGTCGATTCCCCGCAACCTGATCCCGGCCGTCGAGAAGGGGGTCCACGAGGCGCTCCCGCATGGCCCGCTCGCGGGCTTCCCGGTGGTGGACATCCGGGTGCGCTGCATCGACGGCAAGCACCATCCGGTGGACTCGAACGAGATGGCCTTCAAGCTGGCCGGCTCGTTCGGCTTCAAGGCGGCGGCGGAGCAGGCGCGCCCGACCCTGCTCGAGCCCGTGATGAGCGTCGAGGTGGCCGCCCCGGACGAGCACATGGGCGACGTGATCGGCCACCTGAACAGCCGCCGCGGGCGCGTGCAGTCCACCGACCAACGCGGCAGCACCTCGGTCATCAAGGCCCAGGTGCCCATGGCCGAAATGCTGGAGTACGCCAGCGTCCTCACGAGCCTCACCGGCGGGAAGGGGGCGTTCCACATGGCGTTCTCGCACTACGAGGAGGTCCCGGCCCAGCTCCGGGACAAGATCGTGGACGAGGCCAAGGCAGCGGCAGCAGCCCATTCGTAGGCCCGGGAGGGAGCGGCGGCCGCCAGGGAGGGACGCCGGTGTCGAGCAGGATCCGGCTCACGCTCTCGCCCGAGGCCGAGCGCTACGTCCGCCGCGACGCCCCGGTGGAGGTGCGCGCGCTCGCCGCCGCGGGCGCCCTGCCCCTCCCGCCCGTCGAGCTCCTGACCGTGCTCTTCGTCCTCTGCCACGACCCGGAGGCGCGGGTCAAGGAGCGCGCCCGGGGGAGCCTCGAGCGGCTGCCCGAGACGGTGCTCGCGGCCGCGCTGGCAGGGCCGGCGAATCCGGCGGTGCTCTCGTTCTGCGCCCACGCCTTCCGCGACCACCCGGAGCGCCTCGAGCGGATCGCGCTCAATCCCGCCACCGACGACGCGACGATCGCCTTCCTGGCCTCGCTGCCCCACAAGCGCGTCGTCGAGATCGTGTCGAACAACCAGGAGCGGATGCTGCGCTGCGCCGAGATCGTCGAGGCGCTCGGGCAGAACCCCTTCACGGGCCGCGCGGTGATCGACCGCATCCTGGGCTTCCTCGGCCTCGAGCGGCCCGCCCACGAGCTGCCCGACGAGGAGCTCGAGGAGACCGCCCTCGAGGCGCCCGGGCCGATCGACGACGAGCAGGCGCGTGCCGTGCTGGCGGCCGTCCTCGGCGAGGACGCCTCCGGCTTCGCCCGTGAGCTGATCGAGGACGGCGTGCGCCTCGACGACGAGAAGAGCAAGAGCCTGCACGCCTTGATCCAGAAGATGTCGGTCTTCGACAAGGTGAAGCTGGCCCGGATCGGCAACGGCGAGGCGCGCGCGCTGCTGGTGCGGGACCGCAACAAGCTCGTGGCTGCGGCCGCGGTGCGCAGCCCGAAGGTGCAGCCCCAGGAGGTGGTCGCCTTCGCCAAGGCGCGCAACGTGAGCGACGAGGTCCTGCGCATCATCGCGTGCAGCCGCGAGTGGACCCGCAGCTACGCGGTGCAGCTCGCGCTGGTGACCAACCCGAAGTGCCCCCAGCAGTGGGCGATGCGCTTCATCGGCCACCTGCAGGAACGCGATCTGCGCGCCATCATGAAGAGCAAGGACGTCCCGGCCGCGATCTCGACCCAGGCGCGGCGGATGCTCCAGAGGAAGGGGAAGTAGCCGATGGCCCAGGCGAGCGGAGCCCAGCCGAGCGGAGCCGGCGAGCGCATCGTGGACGCGCGGATCGTCTACTGGGGCATCGAGGGCGCCGGGACCTCGACGAACCTCCAGGGCATCCACGCGAAGCTGCGCCCCGACCACCGGGGCCGCCTCGAGCACGTGCCGACGCGTCTCGACCCGAGCGTCTCCTACGAGCGCCTGCCGATCGAGCTCGGCGAGATCGCGGGCGCGCGCACGCGGATCCAGATCGTCGCCGTGCCGGGCGGCGCCGAGCACGCGCCGACCCGCAAGGCGCTGCTCGACCGCGTCGACGGGCTGGTCTTCGTGGTGGACGCCCGTCGCGAGCGCATCGACGCCAACGTGGCGGCCCTCGAGGAGCTGCGCAGCGCGCTCGGCGCCTACGGCCGCAGCCTCGAGGACGTGCCGCTCGTGGTCCAGTACAACAAGCAGGACCTCTCGGACGCCTTCGTGCTCGAGGAGCTCCACCGCAAGCTCGACGTGCGCGGGGCCGCCGTCTTCGAGGCGGTCGCGGCCGAGGGCTCCGGCGTGCTCCAGACGCTGACCACGATCTCGAAGCGCGTGGTGCGGACGCTGCGCGACGGCCGCGCGGCTGCGGACGCGCCCGCCCCCACTCCGCCTGGCGCGCGCCCGCCCGTCCCGCCGCTGCCCGCGCGGCCTGCACCGCCTCCGGCGCGCCCCATCCCGGCGGCACCCCGTCGGGCCGAGCTCGAGGAGGCGGCCCTCGCCCTCACCGGGGAGCCCGACGAGCACGACGAGGCGGTGAGCCGGGCGGCCGGCCTGCTCGACGCCTCCTGGCCCGAGGTCGCGGCCGCCTACCCGCTCGAGACCGACGACGGCCTCCCGGCCCCTGCACACATGGAGGGTCACGGCCGCTTCGGGCTCGAGGTGACGGCTCCCCACGGCGCGCCTGCGGGGGACTGGCGGATCGTCGCGGCGGGTGCCGCGGAGCCCCAGGGCGCGCGCGGCCTGGTCGTCCCGGTGGTGCTCGCCGACGCCGAGGGCCGCGAGCTACGGTTGCGCCTCTCGCTCACGCTCGAGCTGCTCGCCGAGGACTGAGCCGGCGCCCGCCCGTGACCCCCCGAGGACCGCATGAGCCGCCGCATCGCCGTGTACGGTGCCACCGACGAGGCGCTGGCGCTGCTGCCGGCGCTCGCACGCCGCGACGACCTCGTGCTCGCGTGGGTCTACGACCCGGCCGCCCGCTCGCTGCGCCGGCGGCTCGCGTGGATCGAGCCGGGCGCCGCGCGGCTCCTCCAGCAGGCGCTCACCGACGACCCCCGCGCGCCGGCACGCGGCGAGGCGCCCGCGCTCGTGATCGACGGCGGGGGCCCGAACGGGGCGCCGGCCGGTGCGCTCACGCCCGCGGCCGCCGCCGCACGGCTCGGGCTCCAGCCCGAGGCCTGGCGCGAGCCGCGCGCCCCCGACGCGGCACCCGGCGTGCGCCCGCACCCACCGCTCGCGAGCCCGCTCGAGCGCGCGATCGCCGCGGGCCGCCGCTTCGCGCTCCTGCGCTGCGACGTCGGAGCGCCCCCGGACGCACCGCCCCCGCCGGCTCCCGAACGGCTCGAGCGGATCCGGCGCCGCGCCGCGGAGTCGCTGCGCGCCGCGCTCGCGCCCGGCGAGCGGCTCGTGACCGCGGGCGACGGCTCGCTCCTCGCGCTGCTCCCGCTCGCGCCGGGGGCCGATGCGAGCGCGCGCCTCGTGGAGCTCGCGCGCCGGGCCGCGGAGCAGGTGGCGCAGGAGCTCGGCGACGCCCCGCAGCGTACCCCGCTGGTCTTCGGCTACGCCCTCCACCCCGACGAGGCCCGGCGCGCCGGCGAGCTCCTCGCGCGCGCCGCGCGCGCGCGCATCCGGATGCTCTGACGCCGCTCCGTCAGGCTCCGAGCAGCTCGGCGACCGGCCGCCACGGGAGGCCGTGGGCCCGGGCGACGCCCTCCTCGACCAGCGTGCCGCGCCACACGTTCGCGCCGAGCGCGAGGGCCGGGTCGGCGCGCAGGGCGGCGTCGACCCCCTGCTCCGCCATCCGCTCGAGGTAGGGCAGCGAGGTGTTGGTGAGCGCGAAGGTGGAGGTGCGCGGCACGGCGGCCGGCATGTTGGCGACCCCGTAGTGGATCACGCCGTGCACGGGGTAGGTCGGGTCGGAGTGGGTGGTCGGGTGGATCGTCTCGACGCAGCCGCCCTGGTCCACCGCCACGTCGACGATCGCCGAGCCCGGCCCCATGGAGGCCACCATCTTCTCGCTGACCAGGCGGGGCGCGCGCTGGCCGCGCAGGTACACCGCCCCGACCAGCAGGTCGCTCTCGGCGACCGAGCGCTCGAGGTTCGTGCGGTTCGAGTAGAGCGTCGAGAGCTCGCCGTGGAAGAGGTCGTAGAGGTAGGTGAGGCGCCGCAGGTCGAGGTCGAGGACGGTCACCTCCGCGCCGAGCGCGTGGGCCACCCGCACGGCGTTGATGCCGACGATCCCGGCGCCGACCACCGTGACGTGCCCGCGCGGGACCCCGGGCACGCCGCCCACCAGCAGGCCCTTCCCGCCGCGGTCCTTCTGGAGCAGCGTGACCCCGACCTGGATCGCGAGCCGGCCGGCCACCTCGCTCATCGGCGCCAGCACCGGGAAGGTGCCGTCGGCGTGCTGGATCGTCTCGTAGGCGATCGCGCGCACATCGGCGGCGAGCAGGCCCTCGGTGAGCGCGCGGTTCGGCGCGAGGTGGAGGTAGGCGAAGAGCGTCTGCCCGGGGCGCAGGCGCGCGGTCTCGGCCGGGTTCGGCTCCTTCACCTTGACGACCAGGTCGGGCTCGCCCCACGCCTCCTCGACGCCGACGAGCGTCGCCCCGGCGCGCGCGTAGTCGTCGTCGCCGAAGCCGCTGCCGGCCCCCGCCGTGCGCTCGACGAGCACCCGGTGGCCGCCCGCGACGAGCTGCCGCGCGCCGTCCGGGGTCAGGCCCACGCGGACCTCGTTGTCCTTCGTCTCTTTCGGGACGCCGATCTCCAGGACGACCCCCTCGTCAGCTCCGGTACGACTCGATCAGGATCTCGGCGATCTCCGGGCGCAGGATGCGCGGGTCGGGCTTCTCGCCCTTCTGGAGCTGCTCGCGCACCTTGGTGCCGCTGATCGCGTAGGGCTTCTCGTCCGGGTGGTTGTCGGTCAGGTCCACACGGCCGAGCGACTCGTAGTAGGCCGCGAAGCCGATCTTGCACGGCCGGATGTGGAGCTCGCCGCGCAGCCGCTCGAAGACCTCCTGGGCGTCGAAGTCGCCCCAGATCGGCGAGCCGTCGTCGAAGGGGGCGTCGGCGTGCTTGCGCCCGATCACGAGGTCCGTGAAGCCGTGGTTCTGGCGGTAGACCGAGTGCATGACCGCCTCGTTCGGGCCGCCGTAGAACATCTTCATGTCGAGGGGGATCACCGCGAAGACCTCGCTCAAGTCGTAGCCGACCGAGTGCCACAAGGCCTCGTCCTTGTCGCCCTGGCCGAGGAGGCGGTCGTCGTGGAGCTTGCGGTAGCAGCGCATGCGCGCCGCAGCGGGCACGTCGTCGCCCTTCAACTCGCCGACCAGCGGCATCAGCACCACGCCGGTGAAGGCGCCCGCGCGCGTGAGGCGCTCGACGCCCGCCACGAGCGCGTACTCGTGCGCGCGGTGCAGCGGGTTGCGGGTCTGGAAGGCCAGCGCGCGCTCCCACTTGCGATCGCGGAGGAAGGCGCGCGTGAGGCGCGGCGAGAAGAGCGGGCCGGCCGCCGGATGCGCGTCCTGCGGGAGCGCCCGCAGGCGCCCGCCGGCGAGCCGGGTGCGCTCGTCGCCCGTGGCCATGCGCCCGCCCGGATGGTCCATGCGCTCGGTGCCGTAGACGCGTGCCACGTACTTCGGCTTGTCCCAGGCGAAGCACTCGATCCCGTCGAGGATCGCCACCACCCGGCCCGTCTCGTCGCGCAGCGCGGCCGAGCCGCCCTTCGCGAGCGCGCGCGCCTCGGCGTCGGTGACGGGGAGGGCCAGCGGGATGCCCCAGGCGTAGCGGCCGCCGCGCGAGAGGACGGCGCCCTCGTCGAGCACGCGGTGCCAGTCGGCCTCGCCCTGGAAACCCTCGAGCGGCGAGAGCGTGCCGTCGGCGATCCGGTGCACCGTCGAGACGTCGGCCTTGAGCACGCGGATCGCGGGCAGCCGCTCGGCCTCGGCGAGGAAGCGGCTGCGCTCCTTGAGCGGCACCACGCGATCCACCGGCGCGTCGAGCCCGCCGTGCACCGGCACCAGATCCGATTCGGTCGTCATCCGTCCTCCTTCACGATTCGATTCACCCCAGCGATTCACCACACCGGCAGGGAGCCGTCGCCGCTGCCGAGCAGCGGCCGGTCGCCGCTCCCGTCGAGCCGGCGTACCCAGAGCCGCTCGCGGCCGCTCTCCTCGGTCGACACGTAGGCCACGAAGCGCCCGTCCGGAGACACCGCGGGGAAGGTCTCCTCGGTGATCCCCGCGCCGAGCGGCGTCCGGCCGTTGCCGTCGGGGCGTACGCGGTACAGGCGCTGGCCCTTCGTGGTGCGGCCGACGTAGACGATCCATGCCCCGTCGGGTGTGAAGACGGGGCTCGCGCCGCTTGCCACCTCGACCGGAGCGCCCGGCGGGTCGATCGCCTGCACGAGGATCGTCGTGCGTCCCTGCTCGGGATCGACGCGCACGAGCGCGATCCGGGGCTCGGCCGGCGAGCAGGCGAGGCCGAAGTGGAACGCCTCCTCGCCGAGCACGCGCGGTGCGCCGCCGCCCGGCGGCCAGACCTTGATCCGCGACCTCGCCTGCGCGAGGGTCGGGCTCGCCACCTCGAGCGCCACCATCCGGTCCCCCGCCGCGAAGCAGCCGGTCGTGTGGTGCGCAGGGCCGGCCGTCGCGATCTCGATGCGCCGCGTCTCGCGGTCCCAGACGAAGAGCTGGCGGCGATCGCGCCAGGTTCCCGCCACCAGGAGGCGCTGGCGATCGGGCGACCAGCCCGCCGGCCGCGCCTGGGGCGGGGCGTTCTCGAGCCGCCTGGTCTCCCCGGTGCGGGGGTCGAGCAGGACGAGGTGACCCTTCACGCCGGCGAGGCGCCGCTCGAGGTCGGGCTCGCCGCCGTACATCCCGTCCAGGTTCTCGATCAGCGCCACGCCTTCCTTCCCGGAGCCCGTCTGGCGCTTCTCCCAGTCGTGGAGCGCGTCGAGCCGGCGCAGGGAGTCCTCCTCGGAGCGCTGCAGGAGCGCCACGGGCGAGGCCGGCAGCTCGCTCTTCTCGACGCCGCCGGCGCCGGCGCAGGCGAGCCAGAGCACCGCCGCGAGCCCCGCGATCGCCCTCACCACCGGCCGTGCACCACCAGCCGGCCGCTGAACCCGGCACCGGGGGCCCCGGGCTCCCGGACGAAGAGCGCCTGGTCCACGACCTTCCCGCCGATCACGGACACCACCAGGTGGGACGCCTCGGGGAAGGGGAAGAGCGGCTGATCGGCGAACTCCTGGTCGAGCTCCGAGAACCAGGCGCCGCAGCCGACGTGGGAGTGGTACACGCAGGTGACGCGCTCGCCGCGCGCCTCGGCCTCGTCCTCGGCGCGCAGGTAGTCCTGCTCGTTCATGTAGAAGCCTTCGCGGCCGTCGCGCGGGTAGGCGGCCGGCTCGCGCCGGTGGTGCAGGGTCATGTCGTTGCGGCAGCGCACGACCTGGCGCCACGGCTCGCGCTCGTCGCCGGTGACGAGGCCGCAGCACTCCTCGGGGTCGGCCTCGCGCGCATGGGCGAAGACCTCGTGCAGGACCGCCGCCGGCAGGACGGCGGGCGCACGCTCGGGGTCCACCTCGATGCGCCGCCGGGCGGGCCCGTTGGCGCCGTTCTGCGTCAAGCGCTCCGCCCTCCGGCGATCGCGGGCACGATCGTGACCCGGTCGCCCTCGCGCACCGGCGTGTCGAGCAGCTCCCGGAAGCGCACGTCCTCGTCGTTGACGAAGACGTTGACGTGCCGGCGCAGCGCGCCGCCCTCGTCGAGCAGGCGCTCGCGCAGCCCGGGCGCGTCGCGGCCGAGCGCCTCGAGCACGCTGCGCAGCGAGCCCGCCGCCACCGGCAGCTCGGCGCGGCCGCCGGCCAGGGGCCGCAGCGCGGCGGGGATCCGGACCCGGGCGCTCGTCGTCGCGCTCACGATCGTTCCTCTCGGGCGGGGGAAGCCCGGCATTCTAGGACCCATCGCCCGGAGCCGCCCCCGCCCGGCCTCCGCTGGCGGGGCACCGCGCGGATGCAAGACTCGGGCGCGATGGACGACGGCTGGATCGTGCAGCCCGACGGCCTCGGGATCCGCGGCCGGCGCCACGCGCGCGGCTGGTCGCAACGCGACCTGGTGGAGGCGATCGCAGCCGCCCACGAGCGCGCCACCGGGCTGCGCGAGACGCTGCGGCCGACGCTCCTCGCCGCCGTCGAGGAGCGGGACGCGCGCATCCCCTTCGCGACCCTCTGCCTGATCGCGGGCGGGCTCGACTGCAATCCGGTCGAGCTGCTCGCGGAGCCGGAGCCCGAGCCCGGGGGCAATCAGATCACGTAGCTCAGATCGACGTCGGCGCGCTGCACCGACGCCTGCGGCGCCTCGCGGCACAGGTCGGCGAGGGTGGTGGCCGCCAGCACCTCGGCGAAGCGATCGGCGAGGCGCGGCCACAGGAAGGCGGGCCGGTACGGGACGGGGGCCTGCGCGTCGGGCTCGAGCGCGAGCCAGCGCTCGGCACGGCCCTCGACCGCCTCCACCACGTCGCGAAGGCTGATCTCGGACGCCGGCCGCGCGAGCACGTAGCCGCCGCCCGGGCCTCGCTTGCCGGTCACGAGCTCGGCGCGCCGCAGGCGCTGGAAGATCTGCTCGAGGTAGCGGGCGGGGATCCCCTGCCGCTCGCCGATCGCCTGCACGGGGACCGGCTCGCCCTGCCCGTTGTAGGCGAGGTCGAAGACGCCGCAGATCGCGTACTGCGCCTGGAGGGAGAAGCGCACCGCGCGGAGAGTGCAGGAGCGGGCTCGCGCGCGTCAAGCAAGGAAGGTAGGATCGCGCCCGCCTCCCCTCGTTGCGACCGCCTCACCCCGTCCCGCCAGCACGCCGGCCGCGGACCTCCCCGCGCGGACCGGGAGAGCTCCGTGCGCAGCACCCGACCCGCTCGACCCGGGCGCGGCCCCCGATCCGGGACGGACGGCGCGAGCGCTGGGCTTGTCGAGCAGACCGGGACGGAGGGCGGGAGCGCGGGCCCTCCCGAGCAGGCCGACGGCGATCGCCTCGCGCGCTTCCTGGCCGCTTTCCGCGACGAGGAGGGGCTGCGCGACGGTTTCCGCCACCACGAACGCCAGCCCGCGCAGCCGGCGCGGCCCTGCGAGGCCTGGCCGGCGGGCTACGCCGCCCTCGCCCCCGCCCTCGCCCGGCGCGGCATCGAGGCCCTCTATCGCCACCAGGGGAGCGCACTCGCACGCCTCGACGCGGGCGCCGACGTGGTGCTCGCGACGCCGACCGCGAGCGGCAAGACGCTGGTCTACGAGCTGCCCGTGCTGCGCGCGGCCGCGGCCGGCGAGGATGCGCGCGCCCTCTACCTCTTCCCCCTGAAGGCCCTGGCCCGCGACCAGCGCGACCGCCTCGTGGCGGGCGCCACAGCACTGGGACTCGCCAGCGAGGGCCTCGTCGAGGTCTACGACGGCGACACGCCGGCGGCGCGCCGGCGGCGGATCCGCGAAGCGCCCCCGCGCGTCCTCGTGACGACGCCCGACATGCTGCACGCCGGGATCCTGCCGCGCCATGCGAGCTGGCAGGCCTTCCTCGCCTCCCTGCGCTGGATCGTCGTCGACGAGCTGCACGCCTACCGCGGTGTCTTCGGCGCGCACGTGGCGCAGGTCCTGCGCCGGCTCCTGCGGGTCGCGGCGCACCACGGCGCGCAGCCGCAGATCGTCGCCGCCTCCGCCACGATCGCGAACCCGGGCGAGCTGGCCGCCGCGCTCGCCGGGCGCCGCTTCGACGTGATCGAGGCCGACGGCGCCCCGCGCCCGCCGCGCCACGTCGTGCTCCTGAACCCGGCGGGCTCGCCCTACACCGCCGCGGCGCGGCTCTTCCGCCTCGCCACGAGCCTCGGCCTGCGCACGATCGCCTTCACCAAGGCGCGGCGGGTCACCGAGCTGATCCACCAGTGGGTGGTCGAGGCGGAGCCGGCGCTGCGCGGGCGGATCTCGTCCTACCGCGCCGGCTTCCTGCCCGAGGAGCGGCGCGAGATCGAGCGCGGGCTCTTCACGGGCGAGCTCGTCGGGGTGATCTCGACCTCCGCGCTCGAGCTCGGCATCGACGTGGGTGGCCTCGACGTCTGCCTGCTGGTCGGATACCCGGGCAGCCAGATGGCGACCTGGCAGCGCGCCGGCCGGGTCGGGCGCGCGCAGGCCGGCGCCGTCGTCCTGATCGCCCAGCCCGATGCGCTCGACCAGTACCTGATGGCGCACCCGCACGCGCTCTTCGAGCGCGACGTCGAGCACGCGGTCGTCGATCCGCACAACGCCGACATCGCGGGCGCCCACCTGCCCTGCGCCGCCGACGAGCTGCCGCTGCGCGCCGGCGAGGGCTGGCTCGCCGAGCCGGGCGCCGCCGCGAACCTGCGCGCGCTCGAGGAGGCGGGGCGGCTCCTGCGCAGCGAGGCCGGCGGCGAGTGGTTCGCCGCGCGCCGGCTCCCGCAGCGCGACGTGGACCTGCGCCAGGCCGGCGCCAGCTTCGCGATCGAGCTCGAGGCGGCTGCGGGCGAGCGGCCGCCGGTCATCGGGACCATCGGGGCCGGCCGCGTCTTCGCCGAGTGCCACGAGGGCGCCGTCTACCTGCACCGCGGGCGCCAGTTCCTGGTGCGCGCGCTCGACCTCGAGGCCCAGCGCGTGCGGGTGCGCGCGGTCGACGTGCCCTTCTTCACGCGCGCGCTCGCGGAGAAGGAGACCGAGATCCTCGGGCGCGACGCGGCGCGGCCGGCCGGCTGCTTCCGCCTCGTGCGGGGGCGCGTGCGGGTCACGACCCGCATCACGGGCTTCGAGCGCCGGCGCATCCACGGCCAGGACCTGCTCGGGAGCGAGCCGCTGGCGCTCCCGCCGACCGCGATCGAGACGACCGGGATCTGGCTCGAGATCCCGGACGAGATCCCGGCCGCGCTGCGCGCGCAGGGGCTCCACCCGATGGGCGGGCTCCACGCCGTCGAGCACACCGCGCTCGGTCTCTTCCCGCTCTTCGCGCTCTGCGACCGCCACGACGTCGGCGGCATCACGACGCTCGCCCATCCCCAGGTGGGACGCGCCGCGATCTTCCTCTACGACGGGCACGCGGGCGGCCTCGGTCTCGCGACGAGCCTCTTCGACCGCTTCGAGACCCTGCTCGAGGCCGCCCACGAGCGGATCCGCGACTGCGACTGCGAGACGGGCTGCCCCGCCTGCGTCCATTCGCCGAAGTGCGGGAGCGGCAACCGCCCGATCGACAAGGCGGGGGCCCTGCGTGCCCTGCGCCTGCTGCTCGCGCACGAGCCGCTGCCGAGCCTGCCGCCCGGGCCGGCGCCCGAGCCGCCCGCGCCGGGCGCGGCCGCCCCCGCGCTCGAGGCGCTCCCCGCGCCGGCCCCCCGGCTCCTCTTCTTCGACCTCGAGACCCAGCGCAGCGCGGAGGAGGTGGGCGGCTGGCACAACGCCCACCTCATGCGGGTGGCCCTGGCCGTGACCTGGGACACCGCTGCCGGGCGCTTCGACACCTTCCACGAGCGCGACGTGCCGGCCCTCCTCGCGCGGCTCGCCGAGGCCGAGCTGGTGGTCGGCTTCAACGTGCTCGGCTTCGACTACCGGGTGCTGCGCGGCTACACCGACCGGGAGCTCGAGCGGCATCCCACCTTCGACCTGCTCGACGCGGTGCGCGAGCGGATCGGCTTCCGGCTCCCGCTCGGGCACCTCGCCGAGGTGAACCTCGGGGTCGCGAAGGGCGGCGACGGCCTCCAGTCGCTCCAGTGGTGGCGCGAGGGCCGCGTCGCCGAGATCGAGGCCTACTGCCAGCGTGACGTCGCGCTCCTGCGCGACCTCTTCGAGCGCGCGCTCGCGCAGGGCCACCTGCTCTTCCGCACCCGCACCGGCGAGCGCGTGCGGATCCCGACCCCGTGGCGGCTCCCGGAGCTCCTCGAACGCGCGCGCGTGCGGGCCGCCGGGGCGGAACACGGCCGCAGCGCCGCAACCCGGCGCGATCGCCGGCCCGCGCCGCGAGCACCGCTCGAGGCGGCTCCTCGCTGAAGCGCCGCGGCGGCGGAAGGGCGCGTTGCGGGAACCCGCCTCATGGACCCCGGACCGGGCCAGGTGCGTGCCTTCGCGCCGAAGGCGCATGCCTGGCGGCGGGAGCGGGTTCAGGAGATGGGTCCTAACCTGCCGCCGTGTTGCTGCGCGCCGAATCGCTCGCCCGCACCTTCGGTGACCGGCGTCTGTTCGCGGACGTGACGCTCGAGGTGCACGCGGGCGACCGGCTCGGGATCGTCGGCCCGAACGGTGCCGGCAAGACCACCCTGCTGCGCCTGCTGGCGGGCGAGGAGGAGCCGGACGGGGGCCGCGTCGTGGCGGCGCGCGGCGTCCGGATCGGCCGCCTGCGCCAGGAGGTCGACCCCACGATCGAGCGGCCGGTGCGCGAGGAGGCGGCGCGCGCGCTCGGCCACCTCGACGCGCTCGAGGCCGAGTGGCGCCGGCTCGAGGAGCGGATGGTCGAGCACGGCCGCCGCGGCGAGGACCCGCCTCCCGAGCTCGCCGCCCGCTACGACGCCCTGCGCGCGCGCTTCGCGCTGGCCGAGGGCTTCTCGCGCGAGGCGCGGGTGGCGCGGGTCCTCGCCGGGCTCGGCTTCGACGAGGAGGCCGCCGGGCGGCCGGTGCGCGCCTTCAGCGGCGGCTGGCTCATGCGCGTCGAGCTGGCGAAGCTCCTCCTCTCCGAGCCCGAGGTGCTGCTCCTCGACGAGCCCACCAACCACCTGGACCTCCCCGCCATCGAGTGGCTCGAGGGCTTCCTGGCCGGCTGGCGCGGCGCCGTGGTGTCGGTCTCGCACGACCGCACCTACCTGCGCCGGCACGTGGCGCGGATCGCCGAGCTCGCGGGCGGCACGATGGCCGTCTACGCCGGCAACTGGGACCGCTACCAGGAGGCGAAGGCCGAGCGGCGCGAGCAGGACGAGGCGCGCCGCGAGAACGAGGCGCGCCGGCGCGCCGAGGTGGAGCGCTTCGTCGAGCGCTTCCGCTACAAGGCCAGCAAGGCCCGCCAGGCCCAGAGCCGGATCAAGCTCCTCGAGCGCATGGCGCGCGACGCCACGCCCGAGGCGGCGCGCGAGGGCCCGCGCCTGCGGCTTCGCATCCCGGCCCCGCCGCGCACCGGCGACCCGGTGGTGACGCTGGAAGGCGTCGAGCAGGGCTACGGCGACACGCGGGTCTACCGGGGCCTCGAGTTCCGCGTCCGGCGCGGCGAGCGCGTGGCGCTCGTGGGCCCGAACGGCGCCGGCAAGAGCACGCTCCTGCGGATCGTCGCCGGCGTGGTGCCGATCGACCGCGGGGTGCGCAAGCTCGGCCACGAGGCGCGCGTCGCCTTCTACGCCCAGCACCAGCTCGAGTCGCTCGACCCGGAGCGGAGCGTGCTCGGCGAGCTCGAGCGCGCCGCCCGCCTCCAGGACGCGCCGCGCCTGCGCGGGCACCTCGGCGCCCTGCTCTTCTCGGGCGACGACGTCGAGAAGCCGGTCGCCGTGCTCTCGGGCGGCGAGAAGGCGCGCCTCGCGCTCGCGAAGCTCCTGCTGCGCCCGGCGAGCCTGCTCGTCATGGACGAGCCCACCAACCACCTCGACGTTGCCGCCTGCGAGGTCCTCGAGGAGGCGCTCGCCGGCTCGGAGGGCACCCTCCTCTTCGTCTCCCACGACCGTAGCTTCGTGAACGCCGTCGCCACCCGGGTCGTCGAGGTCCGCCAGGGCCAGCTCCGCGAGTTCTCCGGCAACTACGACGACTACCTCCGCGCCCTCGACCCCACGACCGCCGCGCCCGAGGTGGCGGCCGCTCGAAGCCGCGCGCAGGGTGGGCACCCGGCAAGCGCAGCCGCCGGAGGCGGCGGCGCCGCGCGCAGCGAGCCGAAGGCGAGCGCAGCTCATCAGGAGGCCCCCGAGGCTCGGCACCGCCATCGGAAGGACGCCTTCGAAGGTCGCCCTTCCGATCCCCCCGCGAGCCCCCGGGTAGAGGGCGGCGCCCCCGTATCCCCCCCGCCCTCTCCTGCCGAGGCCCGCCGGCAAGCCAGGGACCGCCGCCGCGCCGAAGAGAAGGCGGCGAGGCACCTGGCCCGCCTCGAGACCCGGATCGGCGCGTGCGAGAAGACCCTCGAGGAGCTGGCCTGGCGCCGCGCCGACCCCGCGGTGCTGCGCGACGGCGAACGCGCGCGCGCCCTCGACGCCGAGCACGGCGCCCTGCGGGCCGAGCTCGACGCCCTCTACGCCGAGTGGGAGACCTGGGCCGCCGCGCTCGAGGACGCCCGGCCCGACGCGGGCGGCCCGCGCTGAGCATGCGCGTCGCCTTGATCCACGACTGGCTGACGGGCCTGCGCGGGGGCGAGCGGGTGCTCGACGAGCTGCTCGCCGTCTGGCCCGAGGCCGACGTCTTCACGCTCGTCCACGTGCCGGGCGCCACCACCGCCCGCATCGACGCGCGCGTGCGCGCGACGAGCCCGCTCCAACACCTCCCCGGCGCCGGCCGCCACTGGCGCAAGCTCCTCCCGCTCCATCCCTGGGCCGCGCGCCGGCTGCGCGCCGAGGGCTACGACCTCGCCGTCTCCGTCCATCACGCGGTCGCGAAGGCCGCGCGCATCGCGCCCGGCACGCCGCACCTCTGCTACTGCCTGACCCCGATGCGCTACGTCTGGGACCAGGCCGACACCTATCTGGGTCGCGGCCCCCGGCGGCTCGTGGCCGCGCCGCTCGTCGCCACGCTGCGCCGCTTCGACCGCGCGAGCGCCGGGCCCGCCCAGGTCGGCCGCTTCGTCGCGATCTCGCGCGCCGTGGCCGGCCGGGTCGAGCGCCGCTACGGGCGACCCGCCGCGGTCGTGCACCCGCCCGTCGACACCGAGCGCTTCCAGCCCGACGGGCGGCCGCCCGAGGACTTCTACCTGCTCGTCTCGGCCTTCGTCCCCTACAAGCGCGACGCCCTGGCCCTCGAGGCCGTGGCGCGCCTCGGCCGCCGCCTCGTCGTGGTCGGCGACGGGCCGGGACGCGCCGCGCTGGCGCGCCGGGCGCCGCGCGGCGTCGAGTTCGCGGGGCGCCTCGGCGACGCCGAGCTCGCGCGGCTCGCGGCGCGCTGCCGCGCGCTCCTCCAGCCCCAGGAGGAGGACTTCGGGATCACGGCGGTCGAGGTGCAGGCGGCCGGGCGCCCGGTCGTCGCCTTCGGGCGCGGCGGCGCCACCGACACCGTGCTGCCCCTGGTCGGCCCGCCCGATGCCGCCGCGCGCGCCACCGGGGTCTGGTTCGAGGAGCCGACCCCCGAGTCGCTGCTGCACGCCTTGCTGCGCTTCGAGGGCGCCGAGGCGTACTTCGACACCAAGGCGATCCGCGCCCACGCCGAGCGCTTCTCCGCCGCGCGCTTCCGCGCCGAGATCGAGCGCGAGGCGGTGGCGCTCGTCGAGGCCGGCGGCGCCGGCGAGGAACGCCGGTGAGCGACCCGCGCGGGCCCGTGCCCTTCCTCGACCTGCGCGCCCAGTACGCGGGGCTGCGCGGCGAGATCCGCGCCGCCCTCGACGACCTCTTCGAGCGCCAGGCCTTCGTGCTCGGCGAGCCGGTCGCGGCGCTCGAGCGCGAGGTGGCGGCCTTCCTCGAGGCGCGCCGCGCGGTCGGCTGCGCCTCGGGCTCGGATGCGCTCCTGCTCGTGCTCCACGCCCTCGGCGTCGGCCCCGGCGACGAGGTGATCTGCCCTTCCTTCACCTTCTTCGCGACCGCCGGCGCGGTGGCGCGGCTCGGCGCGCGCCCCGTCTTCGCCGACATCGACCCGGCCAGCTACTGCCTCGATCCCGCCGCGGCGCGCGCGGCGGCCGCGCGCTGCCGCCGCCTGCGCGCGATCGTGGCCGTCCACCTCTACGGGCGCGCCGCCGACAACGACGCGCTGCTCGCGCTCGCCGCCGAGCACGGCGTCCCGCTCGTCGAGGACGCCGCGCAGGCGATCGGCGCGCGCGACGCGAGCGGCCGGCGGGTCGGTGCGCGCGGCCGGGCCGCCTGCCTGAGCTTCTACCCGACCAAGAACCTGGGCGGTGCCGGCGACGGCGGGATGGTGACGACCGACGACGACGCGCTCGCCGAGCGCCTGGCGCGCCTGCGGGTCCACGGCTCGCCGCGCCGCTACGAGCACGACGAGCTGGGCATGAACTCGCGCCTCGACGCCCTCCAGGCCGCGGTGCTGCGCGTGAAGCTCGGCCGCCTCGAGGCCTGGAACGCGGCGCGCCGCGCGCACGCGCGCGCCTACGACGAAGCCTTCGCGAAGGCCGGCGCCCGGCCCTCGTCGGTGCCGCTGGCGGCCGGCGGGCTGCCGCTGCGCACGCCGGAGCCGCCGGCGCCGCCGGCCGAGAGCGCCTGCCACCTCTACGTGGTGCGCGTCCCGCGCACCCGGCGCGAGGCGCTGCGCGCGCATCTCGGCGCGGCGGGAATCGGCTGCGACGTCTACTACCCGCTCGGGCTGCACCAGCAGCGCTGCTTCGCCGAGGCCGCCCGCGAGGCCCGCCTGCCGCACACGGAGGACGCCGCCGCCGAGGTGCTGGCGCTCCCGCTCTATCCCGAGCTGCGCGACGAGCAGCGCGAGCAGGTCGTCGAGGCGGTGCTCGCGGGCCTCGGCGGCTAGGCGCGCTCAGGCCGGGCGCGCGAGGCGGCGCACCAGCACGAAGTCGATCCAGCCGCGCAGCATCTCGACGCGCGTGAGGGCCACCTCGACGCGGTCGCCGAGCGAGAGGCGCTCGCGCCCGCCGCGCGCCGTCCAGGCGTAGCGCTGCTCGTCGAAGTCCCAGCGCCCGGGCAGGGTCCGGATCGGCACGAGGCCCTCGACGAAGAAGGGGTCGAGCGTCACGTGGAGGCCGTGGCGCGAGGCGCGGGTCACGGTCGCGGCGAAGCGCTCGCCCACGCGCTCGCGCAGGAAGACGCACTTCTTGAGGTCGACGGCGTCGCGCTCGGCCTCCATCGCCGCGCGCTCGCAGAAGGAGAGCGCCGCGCCGGAGCCCGCCAGGCGCTCGCCCCGCGCGGCGATGCGGGCCCGGGCCGCGGGGCCGCCGGCCAGCAGGTCGCGGAGCTGGCGGTGCACGACCAGATCCGCGTAGCGGCGGATCGGCGAGGTGAAGTGGAGGTAGGCCTCGAAGGCCAGCGCGAAGTGGCCGCGGTTCACGTGGTCGTAGCGGGCCTGGCGCAGGGAGCGCAGGGCCACCGAGTTGACGAGGCGCTCCTCGGGCCGGCCGGCCGCGCGCTGCACGGCGCGCTGGATGTCGATCGCCGCGAGCGGGCCTTCGCGGGCGCGCGCGTCGAGCAGGCCGAGCGAGGCGAGCAGCTCGCGCAGCGCTTCGAGCTGCTCGGGGAGCGGCGGCTCGTGGACGCGGAAGAGGGCCGGCACGTCGCGGGCCAGGAGGTGCTCGGCCACCGCGCGGTTCGCGGCCAGCATCGCCTCCTCGATGGCGCGGTTCGCGATCGTGCGCGGCGCCTCGACGATGTCGGTGGGGCGTCCCTCGTCGCCGAGTACGATCTCGGCGGTCGGGAGGTCGAAGTCGATGGCGCCGGCGGCGAAGCGCCGCGCCGTCAGGCGGCGGGCCACCGCGGCCAGCAGGTGGAGCTGCTCCTGCACCTCGCGATCACGGATCGCCGGGGTCTCGCCGCCCTCCATCACGGCCGCGGCGTCGTCGTAGACGAGCCGCGCGCGGCTGCGGATCCGGGCCTCGTGGAAGCGCGCGCGCCGCACCGAGCCGTCGCGGGCCACGTCGAGCGCCACGGCCAGCACCGGCCGGTCGGCGCCCGGCCGCAGCGAGCAGAGCTCCCCCGAGAGCCGTTCGGGCAGCATCGGGATCGCGCGGTCCGGGAAGTAGACGCTGTTGCCGCGCCGGCGCGCCTCCGCGTCGAGCGCCGAGCCCTCGGGTACGAAGCCGGCCACGTCGGCGATCGCCACCCACAGCCGGTCGGCGGCGCCGCCCGGCCCGCGGGCGGGACGCGGCTCGACGAAGACGGCGTCGTCGTGGTCGCGCGCGGAGGCCGGGTCGATCGTGACGAAGGGGTGCTCGCGCAGGTCGAGGCGGCCGGCGCCGCCGGCGGCCTCCGCCGGGTCGAGCGCCTCGGCCTCGGCGAGCGCGGCAGCGGGGAACTCGAGCGGCAGCCGGTGGCGCCAGACGATCGCGCGGAAGTCGGCGTCGGGCGTGCCGAGAGGGCCCAGCACCTCGACGACGCGGCCGTCCGGGGGCGGCGGGGCTTCGCTGCGCCGGCCGCGCCGGAGCCCGGGCCGGCGCGGGCGGCGCTGCCCGCGAGCCGTCTCGACGCGCTCGGCGGCCACCACGTCGCCCGGCCGCGCGCCGCGCCAGGCCGCGCGCGGCAGGTGGAGGGCGGCCCCGCTGCGCGGATCCTCGCGCCAGGGCACGAGCGACCCCTCCCGCAGCAGCACGCCCACGATCTCGCCGCGCGGGCCGCCGATGGCCCGCACGAGCTCCGCGCGGCCCGGCTCGTCGGGGCGCGGCTCGACCAGGACACGGACCCCCGGCGCAAGATCGCCCTCGACGGTCCAGCTCGAGCCGTCGTCGGCCACGACCCGCAGGCGGCCCTCGCGGGCGCGATCGACGACCCCCTCGAGGAGCACGTCGTTGCGAGCGAGCCGGTAGCGCCCTTCGAGCCGCTCGACCTTGCCCTCGCCGACCAGCCGGCGCAGGGTCGAGTGCAGGGCCCGCAGCTCGCCCCGCTCGCCGCCGACGGCACGGAGCAGGGCGCGGGTGGTGAGCAGCGGGCGCTGGCGGCGGTCGAGAGCGCGCAGCACGCGCTCGGGCGGGATGGTCATCGAAGCCGCAGGGTAGCGGCCCCTGCCTGCGGGTTTTCGTTGACGCCCCAGAGCCCCCGCCCTAGCCTCCGCAACCGCTTCCGAACCCATGCCCGGGTGGCGGAATTGGTAGACGCGCCAGCCTCAGGAGCTGGTGGGGGCAACCCCGTGCTGGTTCGAATCCAGTCCCGGGCACCAGCTCGATGAGCT
The DNA here is from genome assembly GCA_035063765.1 of Deltaproteobacteria bacterium. Classification (NCBI taxonomy): domain Bacteria; kingdom Pseudomonadati; phylum Myxococcota; class Myxococcia; species Deltaproteobacteria bacterium. The sequence continues at coordinate 15,548 of JAPSFT010000004.1, read as the reverse complement.
TCGCTCGCCTGCGGCTCGCTGCGCGCTTCGCGGCCCCGGAAGAGGGCCGCTCGCTTGCCAGACGCCGGTAGGAGCCGGATGCCGGACGCGCCGGGCAGCTACTCCAGGCGCCGGCCGCGGGGTCGCGTCGGCGTCCCGAGGAACGACCGCGCCTGCGGCTCGCTGCGCGCTTCGCGGCCCCGGAAGAGGGCCGCCCCCCTGGTTGACCGGCACCCCTGCGGGCTTACCGTTGCGCGGTCCTTTCCGCACAGGGGGGCCGTGTGCCCGAGATCCAGCGTCGGACGGTGGTGGGCGTCGGGGGCGAGCAGCTCGAGATCCCCGAGGTCCTGCCGCTCCTCCCGGTTCGTGACGCCGTCGTCTTCCCCGGGGTGACCCGGCCGCTGGCGATCGGGCGCCAGCGCTCGCTCGCCGCCCTCGGCGAGGCCGGCCAGGGCGGCTTCCTCGTGATCGCGAGCCAGCGCGACCCGGAGGTCGAGGACCCCGGCGTCGCGGACCTCTGGCCCGTGGCCTGCATCGTCCGGGTGGCCCGCATCATCGACGCCCGCGGCGAGGGCAAGCAGGCGATCGTGGTGGGCGTGGCGCGCGTCCGGGTCGGCGAGGCGGAGGCCAGCGAGCCCTGCCTGCGCGTGCGCATCGACCCGGTCGTCGAGGTGGACGCCCCGTCGCCCGAGCGCGACACGGCCTGGAAGGACGTGGTCGCGAAGGCGCAGCGCATCATCGAGCTGCGCGAGGACCTGCCCGACGAGTGGAAGGCCTTCGTGGCGGGGCTCCCGAGCCCCGGGCTGCTCGCGGACCTGATCGCCTCGACGCTCCCGCTCGCGCCCGAGGAGCAGATCTCGCTGCTCGCCGAGGCCGGCGTCGGGGAGCGGCTGCGGCGCGTCCAGGCGCACCTCGAGCGCGAGATCACGATCGCCGAGCACCAGCGCCGGCTCTCGGCGCAGGCCGAGGCCACCGAGCTCGACCCGAAGCGCCGCGAGCGCCTCCTGCGCCGCCGCCTGCGCGACATCCAGGCCGAGATCGGCGAGGGGGACGCGGGCGCGCAGGAGGTGGACGAGCTGCGCGAGCGCATCGAGGCGGCGGGGCTCCCGCCGGAGGCCGCCACCCAGGCCGAGCGCGAGCTGAAGCGGCTCGCCGCGCTCCCCCCGCACGCCCCCGATCGCCACATGGTGCGCACCTATCTCGAGTGGATCGCGGACCTCCCGTGGTCGGCCGAGACCGAGGACAAGCTCGACCTGCACGAGGCGCGCCGCATCCTCGACGACGACCACTACGACCTCGAGAAGGTGAAGGACCGCATCCTCGAGTACCTGGCCGTGCGCAAGCTCGCGCCCGAGGCCAAGGGCCCGATCCTGTGCTTCGTCGGGCCGCCGGGGGTCGGCAAGACCTCGCTCGGGCGATCGATCGCCCGCGCCATGGGCCGCAACTTCGTGCGCGCCTCGCTCGGCGGGGTGCGCGACGAGGCCGAGATCCGCGGCCACCGCCGCACCTACGTCGGCGCCATGCCCGGCCGCATCGTCCAGAGCCTGCGCCGCGCGGGATCGCGCAACCCCGTGTTCCTGCTCGACGAGGTGGACAAGCTCGGCGCCGACTTCCGCGGCGACCCCTCCTCGGCGCTGCTCGAGGTGCTCGACCCCGAGCAGAACCACACCTTCAGCGACCACTACCTCGAGGTCGCCTACGACCTCTCGCGGGTGTTCTTCATCGCCACCGCCAACACGCTGGCGACGATCCCGCCGGCCCTGCTCGACCGCATGGAGGTGATCGAGCTGCCCGGCTACACGGACCGCGAGAAGCTCCAGATCGCCCGCGCCCACCTCGTGCCCAAGCAGCGCGAGGCGCACGGACTCGGCGAGGCGCAGGTCACGCTCCCGGACGAGGCGATCGCCAAGGTCGTGCACGAGTACACCCGCGAGGCCGGCGTCCGCAACCTCGACCGCTTCCTCGCGAGCCTGATGCGCAAGGCCGCGCGCCGGGTCGCCGAGACGAAGCCCGACGGCGCGATCCCGATCGACGCCGCCTTCGTGTCGGAGGCGCTGGGCGCCCCGCCCCACCTGCCCGAGACCGCCGAGCGCACCACCATGCCGGGCGTCGTGGTCGGGCTCGCGCGGACCCAGGCGGGCGGCGACATCCTCTTCATCGAGGCCACCGCGATGCCCGGCGGCAAGGACGTGCGCCTGCGCCTCACCGGCCAGCTCGGCGACGTCATGAAGGAGTCGGCGGAGGCGGCGCTCTCCTGGGTGCGCGCCAACGCCGAGAAGCTCGGCATCACCTCGAAGGCGCTCGAGGCGGGCGAGATCCACCTCCACGTCCCCGCCGGCGCCGTCCCCAAGGACGGCCCTTCGGCGGGCGTCGCGCTCGTGAGTGCGATCGTCTCCGTGCTGACCGGGCGCTGCGCCCGCGGCGACGTCGCGATGACCGGCGAGATCTCGCTCCGTGGCCGCGTGCTCCCGGTCGGCGGCATCAAGGACAAGGTCCTGGCGGCCGCGCGCGCCGGGATCAAGACCGTCGTACTCCCGCGCCGCAACGAGAAGGACCTGGTGGACGTACCCGGCGAGGTCCTCCAGGAGCTGGCGATCCGGCCGGTCGAGACGATCGAGGAGGTGCTGGCGCTCGCGCTCGAGGCGGCGTCCCCCTAACGGAAGGGATTCCCATCGGCGTCCGAAACGGAGAGAGCCCACCCGGCCGGCCGGGTGGGCTCTCGAGTGCAACGACCGAGACTGCGTGGGCTAGGGCAGGCCCGCTCCCGTGCCCCCCGCTCGCGAGAACTCGGTGGACACGGCGTTCGGGAAGCCGGTGTTGCCCACCGCCGAAGCGTCGGCTGTGAGGTTGAAGAGCCGGGTCAGACCCGCATTGGGCGCCCCCTGCTTGCGTGCCGAGAGACCATCGCCGTCCACACCGTCGTAGTTGCCGATAGCCTCGATGTTGTAGTCGGCCGGGGTCGTGAACGGGAACGTCGAGCCCGTGAAGCTCGCGGCACCCGACGCCACCTTGGTCACCCGGACCAGCCCGACGTTCGGCGCCGCGGTCTTCACCATCAGCAAGTCGCCGATGTCGTCCGCGTCGAAGCAGCCGATGCCGATCGCTTCGAAGCCCGCGGCGACGGAGCCGGGAAACTCGTTCGAAGCGATCGAGCCGGCGTCGGCGCCCATCAGGAACACCCGAACCAGACCGACGTTCGGCGCCGCCGTCTTTACGGCGGTGATGTCGGCGGCGCCGTCCCCGTTCTCGTCCGCGAGGCCGAGGATCTCGAAGCCGGCAGGCAGCGTCGTCGGGAACGTCGTGCCTTGAACCGCGAAGGTGTTGGTCATCCGGGTCACGCGCACCAGCCCGACGTTGGGCGCGGTGGTCTTCACGGAGACGATGTCGTCGTCGTCGTCGTTGTCCATGTCGGCCACCCCGACGAAGGTGAATCCTGCGGGAATGGTTCCCGGGAAGTTGGTGCTGGTCAGGGCGGTGCCGTTGAGCACGATGATGCGCAGCAGGCCCTCGTTCGGCGCCGCGTCGTTGATCGCGAGCAGCTGCGCCCTACCCGTGCCGTCGAAACTGCCATAGCCGACCAGGCTCTGGTTGCTGTTGAGCACGAGCGGGAAGCCGTTGCCGAGCTGCGTGATCCCGTCGATCGTGCGCACGTTCACCAAGCCGGGGTTGGCACCCGCGGTCTTCTCGAAGCCGTAGTCGGACTTGGTATCGAGATTGGTGTCGAGCCCCGCCCGGCAGCCGCTGGCGACAGGCCCCGAGAAGGCGGGCATCGACGCCATGAAGATGCCGGCCATCAAGGTGGCAGGCGCGAACAGCTTACGAAACGACATCCGTGTCCTCTCTGAGGCACTGCGGGCGCCTTCTCGTGGCCCACCCGGGCCACCGGGGAAGCGTTCCCGGTTTCCGATACGCGCCGGACATCGTAGCAGAGCCAGGCCTAGAAAAACGAGATGAAACCCACTGCGCATTGCATTTTTGGGACAGAAGATGGCAACCCCCGCGGGGCGTGAGGGATAGAGAAGGCTCGGTCAGGCCTCCCTTCGGATCGGCAGCCTCGGCTTGTCCGATTGGAGCGACTGTCTCAATCTGGCCGCGCGGGGTTCCCTTTCCTGACGAAGGAGCCTGGTTTGGAGGTGGAGACCGAGCTTCCGCGCTTGGAGGAATGGCTCCGCTGGCGCGATCAGAACGCGTGGGCGACGGACCGCGCCTACGTGGCCGACCTCGTGCAGTGGTGCCGGACTCGCGGAGTCGTCAGCTCCTACCTCGGGCCGATCCCTCCCGAGCGCGTCGCAATCGGTGATGCGAACTTCCGGGAATCCTTTCGCGCCGGCGGCTTCAACCCGCGACTGCGCGCCGTGCTCGACGCACTCGCCGACGACCCTCCCGCGGGCGCGGCGCCAGCCGGCCTGCGCATCTACGCGCCCGAAGCGACCACGCCCTTTGCGCTCGCTTTGCGCGGCCGCTACCCGCGCTTCTGGGGCAGCGAGTACCTCCCCGACCCTGAGGACCGGCGGCGACACTTCCCGATCCCGCACGAGGATCTCGCGCGGCTGAGCTTCCCCGACGCCGCCTTCGACGTCGTCGTCTGCAACGAGGTCTTCGAGCACGTCCCGGCGCTCGACGCGGCGCTGGGCGAGATCGCGCGCGTCCTGCGTCCGGGCGGCGTCCTGCTGGCCACCTTCCCGTTCGCCTACAACCAGTACGAGACGATCGTGAAGGCCGTGCTGCGCGGCGGCGAGGTCCACCATCTCACCGATCCCGAGTACCATCCCAATCCGGTGGATCCGCGGGGCTCGCTGGTGTACCAGATCCCGGGTTGGGACGTGCTCGACCTCACGCGCAAGCAGGGCTTCTCGCGCGCCGAGAACCGTTTCGTCTCGTCCCGGGTCCGCGGGATCTGCGCCACCGAGCTGGCGGGCATCTTCCTGATGCGCGCCGTGCGCTGAGCGAGGAGTCGGCCATGTCGCAGCCCGCCGAGCGCAGCTACGAGGACCGAGTCCGCTCGGAGGCCCGCCATTTCCGCGGGCGCTTCGCCTTCGACGCGCTGCCGCCCGCACACGACTACTGGAGCAACAGGTATCTGCGCCCCGAGGTCGAGCGCCTCTATGGGATCAGCGGCCCGATCGAGATCTATGCGCAGGAGTGTACGCGTGCCTTCGCGGCGAGCGGCGTCCGGCGCGTGCTCAGCATCGGCTGCGGCCGCGGCGACCTCGAGGTGGCGATCGCACGGCGCCTGCGCGCCCTTGGCGAGCAGGCGTTCCGCATCGACTGCCTCGAGCTGGTGCCCGAGCTCTGCGAGCGGGGCCGCTGCTTCGCCGCCGAGAACGGCGTGGCCGAGCACGTGTGCTTCGTCCAGGCGGACATGAACGCCTGGACGCCGGCCGAGGCCGGCGCGTACGCCGCCGTGATCGCCAACCAGGTGCTGCACCACGTGGTGGCGCTCGAGCACCTGTTCGACGCGATCCGCGCGTCCCTGGCGCCAGGCGGCCTCTTCGTCACCCGCGACATGATCGGCCGCAACGGCCACCGCTGCTGGCCCGAGGTGAAGGCGGTGGTCGACGACTTGTGGGCCGCGCTGCCTCGCCGGCTCACCTACGACGTCCGCTTCGAGCGCTTCTACGACGCCTATCCCGACCGCGACCTCTCGACCGAGGGTTTCGAGGGCATCCGTTCGCAGGACATCCTCCCGCTGCTCCTCGAACGCTTCCACTTCGCGCGCTTCGTCTGCTTCGGCGCGTTGATCGAACGCTTCGCCGGCCGCGCCTTCGGGCACAACTTCCGCATGGACGACGAAGGCGATCGCACCCTCGTGGACCTGATCTACCTCCTCAACCACCGCCTGGTCGGCGCCGGCGCGATCAAGCCGACCCAGATGGTCGCGAGCCTGGCGCTCGACCCGCGCGAGACGCGCTGCGGTTTCGGCTGGACGCCCTCCTTCTGCCTCCGGTCCCCGGACGTCTGAGCCGAAGGTGGCGACCCCGCGCCTCGCTCTCCTCGTGCTCGGCATGCATCGTAGCGGCACGTCGGCACTCACCCGCGTGCTCTCGCTGGCCGGTATCGCCCTGCCCCGCCACCAGATCCCCGCGAGCGACCGCAACGAGCGCGGCTACTTCGAGTCGCAGACGATCTGGCGCTACCACGAGCAGCTCCTCGAGGAGGCAGGCACGAGCTGGCACGACCCGAGCCCGTTCCCGCGCGACTGGTTTACGACGCCAGCGGCCGACGACTGGGTGCAGCGGATGGCCGAGGCCGTGCGGCACGAATACGGCGACGCGCCCGCGTTCGTGATCAAGGACCCGCGTCTGTGCCGCCTGCTGCCGTTCTGGCTGCGGGTGCTCGAGGCGGTCGGCGCCGAGCCGCGCTGCGTCCTCCCGCTCCGCCACCCGCGCGAGGTGGCGGCCTCGCTCGCGCGCTCGGAGGGCGTCTCGGAGCGCCACGCGCTGCTGCTCTGGCTTGACTATCTGCTCTCCGCGGAGCGCGACTCACGTGGATTGCCACGCAGCTTCGTGCTGTTCGCGAGCCTGCTCGAGGACTGGCGAGCGATCGTGGCGCGCGTCGGCGCCGAGCTCGGGCATCCCTTCCCGCGGCTCTCGCGCCAGGCGGAAGCCGAGGTCGAGGCGTTCCTTGCGCCCGAGCTCCGCCACCAGCGCGAAGGCCGCGGTCCAGAGGGCGCCGCACTCCATCCCTGGCTCGACGACGCCTGGCACTGGTGCGAGGACGCGGGTGCGGGACGCGGCGCGCCGGCGGAGTCGCTCGACCGCCTCGCCGCCGCCTGGCGCGACGCGGAGGCCGCCTTCGGGCCGGCCCTAGCCGCCGTGGAAGTGGCGCGGCGCGCCGCCGTCGCGGCGGACCGCGCGCAGCGCGAGAGCGCCGCCGAGCAGCGCGCAGCGCTCGAGCAGGCGCTCGCCGAGGAGCAGGCCGGGCGGGCGGAGCTGCGAGCGCGCCTCGAGCAGCGTCGAGAGGAGCTGGCGCGCAGCACCGACACCGCGCGCATGCTGCTGCGCTGGGTCGTGGAGCGCGGCCGGGGCGACGGGCCCGCGCCGGCTCCGCTGCGCGTCGCCCTCGACGCCTTCGCCGAGGCCCACCCGCTGGAGGCGCCCGCGCTCGCCGCGGCCGCCATGCAGATCGCCGACCAGCGGCTCGACCTCGACGCCCACCAGCGCGAGCGCGCGGCCCGCGCCGCCGAGCTCGAGCGGCTGGCGACCCGTGCCAGCACGCTCGAGGACCGGCTGCGCGAAGCCGAGCGGCGCGCCGACGACTTGGCTCGCGAGCTCGGCGCAGCGCGCAGCGAGCGCGCCGACGAGCACGCCGAGCTCGCGCGCGCGCGCCAGCATCTGCGCGAGCTGGCGGCAGATGCCCAGGCCGCGAACGCGGAGAACAGGCGGCTGGTGGCGGAGTGCGGGCGCTGGATGGCACGCGCTACCGCGCTCGAGGACGAGCTGCGCGCCGCGGGCCCGGCGAGCGGACGCAGCGGGCGCGCCTGATGACCGGACGCCTCGCTCGCTTCTTCGGCCGCGATCGCGGCCCGACGCCGCCTGCGGACGATCCGCTGCGCGCCCTGGCGGACGAGCTCGAGGCCAGCGGCCTGTTCGATCCGGAGGGCTATCGGCGCCGCCATCCGGAGCTGGAGGCCGCCGGCTGGCCGGCGCTGCGGCACTACCTGCGGGAGGGCGAGGCGCGCGGCGCGCACCCGAATCCGCTCTTCGATCCCGCCTGGTACGCCGAGCGGCATCCCGAGCTGGAGCCCGGCGGCGGGCGGCTGCTCGCCCACTACGCCCGCGAAGGCGCCCGGCGCGGCGAGGCTCCGGGCCCCCTCTTCGACCCCGCGTGGTACGCCGCCGTGGCGCCGGGCGGGCTGCCGCACGACGCGAACCCGCTCGCCCACTGGCTCGCCGTCGGCCGCGCCCACGGGATCGATCCGCACCCGCTCTTCGACGGCGCGTGGCTGCTCGCGCGGCATCCCGACGCGGCCGCTGCAGGCGGTCGCGACCCGGTGTCGTTCTGGGTCGAGGTCGGCGCCGCGGCCGGCCTCGCGCCGCATCCGCTGCTCGACACGAACTGGTACGTCGCGCGGCACCCGGAGGCGGCCCGCGACCCGCTCCGCCACTGGCTCGAGGTGGGCGCCCGCCTCGGCCTGTCGCCGCACCCGCTCTTCGACGCGGTCTGGTACCGGGGCCGCCATCCCCAGGTGGCGCGCCGGGAGCTCGACCCGCTGCGCCACTTCGTCGAGGAGGGCGCGGACCGCGAGCTGCCCACCCACCCGCTGTTCGATCCGGCCTGGTACCGCGCGCGCCATCCCGAGCTCGCGGGCCCGATCGAGGCGCTCCTGCACTGCGCCGCGCGCCGCGGTGCGGCGGGAGCGGAGCCGAGTCCCCTATTCGCCGCGTTCGCCCGCTTCTTCCTGCCCGATCCGGAGCTGCCCTGGCTCGCCGAAGCCGAGAACCCGCTCGGCTGGTTCCTGCAAGGGGCCGCCCGCTTCGGACCACCGCCGCGACTGGCGTTCCCCGTGTGCCCGGCCCCGGCGGCGTCGGTCGTGATCCCGGTCTGGGGGCAACCGGTCCACACCGTTGCGTGTCTGCGGTCGCTGGCGGCCGCGTGGACCGAGATCCCGTTCGAGGTGATCGTCGTGGACGACGCCTCACCCGGCCTCGACTACCGCGAGCGGCTCGGGCAGGTGCCCGGCCTGAAGCTGGTCCGCAACGAGCGGAACCTGGGCTTCGTGGGCAGCTGCAACCGCGGCGCGCGCGAGGCGCGCGGCGCCACGCTGGTGTTCCTGAACAACGACACTGTCGTGACCGACGGCTGGCTCGACGCGCTGCTCGCGACCTTCGACGCCTTCCCCGGCACCGGCGTGGCCGGCTCGAAGCTGCTCTACCCCTCGGGCCGGACCGGGGAGGCGGGCGCGATCGTGTGGCGCGACGGATCGTGCTGGAACTACGGGAGGCGGCACCCTGCGCACTCGCCCGAGGTGGAGTACGCGCGCGAGTCCGACTACGTGTCGGGGGCGGCGCTCGCGGTGGAGCGGGCGCTCTTCGAGTCGCTCGGCGGCTTCGACGAGGCCTTCGCGCCCGGCTACTACGAGGACGTGGATCTCGCCTTCCGCGCGCGCGCGGCGGGCCGGCGCGTGGTCTACCAGCCCACCTCGGAGGTGATCCACTTCGAGGGGGTGTCGTCGGGGCTCGATCCCGGCTCGGGCATGAAGGCCGGCCAGGTCGCGAACCGCCGACGCTTCCTGGAGCGCTGGGGCGATGCGCTGCGCCACCACGGCGAGCCCGGGGGCGAAGCCCTCGACCGCGAGAAGGACCGCTGCTTCACCGGCCAGGCGCTCGTGATCGACAGCGCCACCCCGACGCCCGGACGCGACTCCCGCTCGCTGCGGCTGCTGCACCTGCTGCGGATCCTGCGCGAGCTCGGCCTGCGCCCGTCCTTCCTGCCCGCCAACGGCAATGCGCCGGAGCCGTGGCGCTCGACCCTGCGCCGCCACGGCGTGCGCGTGCTGACGGCGCGCTCCCCCGAAGCGTTCGTCGCCGACACCGAGGAGGCGTTCGACGTCTGCGTGGTGTGCCGGCCGGCGCTCGCGGCGCGCCTGCTGCCGGCGGTGCGCGCGCGCTGGCCGCTCGCGCGCACGCTCTTCGACGCGGCCGACCTGCTCCCCGCGGACGTCCTCGCCGCGCTGCGCGAGGGGGGCGAGCCGGCCGCGCCGGCGGCGCACGCCGCGCTCGCCGCCGCCCGGCACGCCCACGCCACGCTCGTCGCGGCGAGCCCCGAGGACTGGAAGCCCGACGACGGCGCCGGCGGCCCCGTCCTGCTGCCCTGGATCTACGAGACGATCCCGGCCGCGGCGCCGTGGCAGGAGCGAAGCGACCTGCTGTTCGTTCCGGGCCTGCAGCCCGCGCCGGCCGTGGACGCCCTGCTCTGGCTGCGCGACGAGCTGCTCCCGCGCCTCACCGACGCGCTCGGCCCGCTGCGCGTCTTCGTTCCGGCCTGGCCGGCCCTGCGCCCCCTGCTCGAGCACGACCCGCGCCTGCAGCCGCTGCCCGACGCCGCGCTCGAGGCGGCGCGCCCCTTCGATCGCTTCCGCGTCGCGCTCGCCCCGCTGCGCTTCGGCGGCGGTGTCGCCGGGCGGATCCAGCCGGCGCTCGCCGCCGGCCTGCCGTGCGTGGCGAGCCCGGCCGCCGCCCGCCCCCTGCCCGACGCGCTGCGCTCCTCGCTGTCCCTCGCCGGCGACCCGGCCGGCTTCACCCGCGAGGTCGTGCGCCTGTACCGCGACGCCGACGCCTGGAACGGCGCCTCGACGACCGGCCGCTCGGCGGTCGACGCGCTCTTCGGCTTCGCGCGAGCGCGCGAGCGGATGCGCGCCCTGCTCGCGAGCCGGCCGTGAAGAGCCAGGATGTCGAGCGCTTCGTCGCGGTCGTGGGCCTGCCGCGCAGCGGCACGACCGTGCTGACGGCGCTGCTCGACGCGCATCCCCGCGTGTGCCTCTACTACGAGCCGTGGAACGCGTCGCGCAAGAATCCCCCGCCCGTGCCGGAGGACCTCGACGCCCTGCTCGGCTGGCTCGCCGCGCGCTTCCGCTTCGCACCCGACCCGGACACGCGCATCGTCGGCTTCAAGGAGACCACGATCCTCCCGGACTCGACGCGCTGGGCCGTCGAGACCGTCGACCGGATCGCCGCCCGGTGCCCGACGAGCGTCGTCTGGATCTACCGCGATCCGATCCTGTGCCTGCTCTCCAAGATCGAGGGCGCGCGCAAGTGGTGGAGCAACCCGGACGCCCGCTTCTCGGAGGAGGTCCTCGTTGCCTACCTGCGCGAGGCAGGGCCGGCGCTGCGCGCGCTCCAGGCGCTCGCGGAGCGGCATGGCGGCTGGCTCGTGCAGTACGAGGCCCTCGCCAGGGAGCCGGGCCGACTGCTACCCGTGCTGATGACGGGGCTCGGGACCTCGTTCGATCCAGACCAGCTCGAGTACCACCGCGCCGGTCCCCAGCCTCATCGGGTGATGGGCGACGTCGAGGTAGCGCGCGCACCGGCGCCGGTGACGGCGGAACGCGAGGCGGTGCGCAGGCGCGAGGCGGATGCGCTCGCACCGATCGTCGGGCGCGTGCTGGGGCGACCGGAGTTCGGCTGGGTCTGCGAGCTCTCGGCGCGACTTCGCGCGCGCGACCCGATCTCGCGGTTGGGCGGAGCCGCCTGACGTGGGAGCGGGCTATGCTCCTCGGTCCCTCGACGGGCCGGCGGTTGCTACGCTGACCGTTCATCCGGGAGGAACTGCGCGCTGACGACCCCTGCTCCTCTCCCGCCGCGACCGGCCCGCACCGGTCCGCGCTCTGCACTCGGCGCCCTGGCGGGCGCGATCGGCGAGCACTGGCCCCGAGCCGCGTTCCTCTCCTCCGTGGACGCGACCCGTGAGCCGCTCCTCGCGGCCCTGTGCGATCACTATGGCGATCCCTACTTCGCGAAACTGCTCTGGCTCAAGGCCACCAACTACCTGATCTCGAGCTACCACCAGGCGTGCCGCCATCTCCACCTCGTCTCGCGGCCGGCGACGCTGATGCTCGACCCCTCGAACGCGTGCCAGCTCGCCTGCCCGGGTTGTGTGCACTCCACCAACGAGCAGTTCACCGCCCGCATGCTGTGGCCGCCCGGCGTCATGCGGCCGGCGACCTTCGAGACCCTGCTTTCGGAGATCGGGCCGTTCGCACTGCACACGGTGCTCTACAACTACGGCGAGCCACTGCTCAACAAGTGGCTTCCCGAGTTCGTCGCGGCGGCCCACGGCTACGGGATGACCGCGCAGATCTCGACCAATCTCTCGATGCGCTTCGACGTCGAGCGCTTCGTCGAATTCGCTCCGGACTACGTGATTCTCTCGATCGACGGGGCCAGCCAGGAGGCCTATGGCCGGTTCCGCAAGAACGGGAACCTCGAGCTCGTGCTGGACAACGTGCGCCGCGTGGTCGAGGCGAAGCGCCGCCGCGGCAGCTCGCGGCCGACCCTGGCTTGGCGCTTCTTCACCTTCGAGCACAACGTCCACGAGGTCGACGAGGCGTTGCGGCTGGCTCGGGAGATCGGCGTCGACGTATTCCTGGTGGGGACTCCCTTCGACGTGTCGATCGACGACCCGGGCGTGCGGGTCGCGACCAGCGCCAAGCGAGGGCGCCATGAGCTTCGCCCGCTGCCAGAAGCGGCGGAACCTCCGCTGCGCGCGCTGCTGCGGCGGAACGCGATGGTGGAGCAGCGCTTCGCGGAGGGCTGGCAGACCCTTGCGGCCGGCCACCCGGAGGAGCCGGCGCGGCCCGCAAGCGGCACCTGTGCGTGGCTCTACTTCAACCAGAGCGTCGACGCTCTCGGTCGCGTGATGCCGTGCTGCATCTCGCCCACGACCCGCAAGCGGCTGGTCTTCGGCCAGCTGGGCGACGGCACGACGGAGCCGTGGAACAGCGCGGATTTCCTGCTCTCGCGGCTGGCCTTCGCCGATCGTGAGGAGTTCCGCTCGGTGACCCGCGGGAACCCGGAGCCACCCTGGTGCTCCGTGTGCCCGCGCCAGCCAGGGCTCACCTACGACCCGCAGAACGGAGCGCGGGATCTGGCTCTCCTCGACCCCGAGAATGTGCTTGCGGGCGGCGCCCCCCATCTCTGGTGGGAGCTCGCCCGCACCTGGGGCTGAGCACCCGGGACGCCCTCAGCCGAGGCCGAGCTCGCCGAGGATCGCTCCCAGCTTGCGCTCGGCAACCTGCACCGAGAAGACGCGCTCGACGTTGCGCAGGGAGTTCGCCGAGAGCCGCCGCCACAGTGCTTCGTCGGTGTAGAGACGAACGACGGCCGCGGCGAACGGCTCCGGCCGATCGGCGACCAGCACGTCCTCTTCGGGTACGAGCTCCATCCCCTCGACCGCCACCGTCGTGCCGACGCACGGGACCCCGTGGCTCATGCTCTGGTTGATCTTGCCCTTGACGCCCGCGCCGTAGCGGAGCGGCGCCACCGAGAGCCGGCAGCGCTCGAAGAAGGGCCGCACGTCGGCCACGTAGCCCTCGACCGCCACGCGGCTGTCCGCCAGCGCGCGGACCTCGTCGGGGACGGCGCTGCCGACCACGTGCAGGCGCAGCCCCGGAAGCTCGCGATGGACAAGCGGGAGCACCTCGCGGACGAACCAGCACACCGCGTCCACGTTCGGCGCGTGCCGGAACCCGCCGATGAACAGGATCCCCTCGCGCTCGCGGAACGGCGTGGCCGTCGGGTGGAGCTCGTGGATGTTGGAGAGCACGTGGACCCGGAGCGCCGGGTCCTCGGCGAGCAGGAGCTCGCGGTCGACCTCGCTGACCACCAGCGCGGCGTCCGCGCGACGCGCGGCGCGCAGCTCGGCGTCGCGCTGCGAGTCGGGCATGGCGGTGCTGCCGCGCACCGCCATCTCGCGGGCGCGGCGCAGGAAGTGGAGGTCTACGGTGTCGTAGAGCACGACCGCCCGCGGGCACAGCAGGCGCACCGGGTCGAGCCAGCGCTCGGCCACGTCCGGTCGGCTCAGCACGGCGAGGTCGATCCGCCAGCCGATCGCCTCGAGCAGGTCCTCGATCGAGCGCAGGTGCGGAGGGCTCCAGGCCTCGATGCCGCGATCGCGCAGCATCCGCACGTAGCGCTCGGGCCGGCTCATATCGGCGGGTACGAAGGTCACGTGGTAGCCAGCACGGCGCAGCAGCCCGAGCAGATGGAACATGCGCAGCGAGCCGGAGTCCTGATCGGGCGTGATCATCGTCGCGTCGAGCACCAGCGCGTGGCGGCGGAAGCGGCCGAGCGCCGCGTCGTCGTCCTCCACGTCCGGGCCGGGCTGGTCCGCCAGCGCTGCGGTCCAGCGCGCGCGGAAGGTCTCGCGGTGCTCCACCTGGTGGCGCTTGAGGCCGGCCACCGGATCGTGGCCGTAGCTGGCGCCCCCGAAGTGCACGACCGCCGCTCCCGGCTGGTAGATCGTCGCGAGGCCCCGGGCGCGCACCCGGAACGACAGGTCCGTGTCCTCGTAGAAGGCCGGCCGGTACGCCTCGTCGAAGCCGCCCAGCTCCTCGAAGAGGGGGCGCCCGATCAGCAGCGCGGCCCCCGAGACGTAGTCGACGGGCCGGGCGGTGTCGCAGGCCGGCGCCGTGGGGTCTCCGGCGAGCCCGTAGTTGGCGGCGCTGCCGTCGCTGCGCACGATGCCGCCCGCCTCTTGGAGCCGGCCGTTCGGGAACACGAGCTTGGCACCGACCAGCCCCGCCTCCGGAAACGCCTCGCGGGTTGCGAGCAGCTGGTCGAGCCATCCGTCCGTGACGAGCGCATCGTTGTTCAGGAACACGAGCTCCTCGCCCCGCGCCTCGCGCGCGCCCCGGTTGCAGGAGGCGACGAAGCCCTCGTTGCGCTCGTTGCGCACGACGCGGACGTTGGCGACGCCCGCCAGCGCCTCCGCCAGGCCCCGGCCGGGCTCGTCGTCGACCACCACCACCTCGTAGCGGGCACGGGTCTCCGCGTGCCCGATCGCTCGCAGGCAGGCGAACGTCCACGCGATCGGTCCGAAGGCCGGGATCACGATCGACACCCGAGGCGACGCGGCGGCCGGCAACGCGATCGGCAGCGCCGCCCCGGGCACCGACAGGCGCCGGTACTCGGGCTGGAACCAGCCGGCGAAGGGCCCCTCCGCTTCGCGCGCCGGATCGGCGTCGCGGAAGAAGCGCACGCAGAAGTCGAAGAGCGCACTCGGGCGGCGGCCACGCGGAGCGCCCTCGTGCGCGAGATGAGCCAACGGCGTCTCGCGCGGCTTGAGCCGGATCCCGTAGCGGGCCAGGTACCAGGCGGGATCCAGGAACGGGTTCGGCAGCCAGCCGTGGACCGAGCCCTCCTCGCAGTAGTGGCGGAGCGGATCGGCGCTGGGATCGAACGCGCTGGCATGGTGGGCGCGGTACCAGGCGGAGTCGAAGAGTGGGTGCGGATCGAAGCCGGCCCGTGCACCCGCGTCCTCCCAGTGCGCCAGCGGATCGAGGCCCGCGGCTGCGACCTCGGGGTGCTGCTCCTGGTACCAGCTCGAGTCGAACAGCGGGTGGGGGTCCAGACCGGCAGCACGGCCCTCGTGCAGCCAGTGCGCGAGCGGCTCGACCCGACGTCCGGCGAGCGACGGCTGGGAGGCATACCAGCCGGGGTCGAAGAGCGGATGCGGGCGCCGCGACTCCTTCCAGCCGGTACTCGCGTAGTGGGCGAGCAATGGCAGGGGATGCTGACGCAGATCGGGGTTCTGCTCGCGATAGAAGACGGGGTCGAAGAGGGGATTGGGGCGCCGCCCGCGCGCCTCTCCCTCCTCTACGTAGTGCTCGAGGGGAGTCCGTCCCGTTGCCGCCGCCCCGGGGTTCTCCCGCAGGTACCACGTCGCGTCGAACAAGGGATGCGGCGACAGCCCCGCCGCAGCGCCGGCCTCCACATAGTGTGTCAGCGGATCGAGCCCCGACGCCTCCACCTCCGGGTGCTGCTCCCGGTACCAGCCCGCCGCGAAGAGCGGGTGTGGATCGAAGCCCGCCGCCGCCCCTTCGCGCAGCCAGTGCAGCAGCGGCCCGAGCC